>NZ_JBIVRU010000003.1:0-348798 GCF_044755845.1 Lysinibacillus sp. NPDC092081 | reverse complement strand
TATCTGGAGACAACATAAAAAAATAGAGAAATCCGAATTTGAATTCATTCAAATTCGGATTTCTCACTAATTGAAGCTAGTTATGTCCCAGCCTCTCTTTTTTCATTTTTTAATTATCTGCATGGAATATTTCTTCAAAGAAACGGCATGAAGGGCCTTCCAATAAATTATAATATTCTTGGAATAATAGCGCAGCATGATTTCCACTCCACATAGGCGGTAATAATTCTTGGGGCAGTCCTGGATCGATAAATAAAAATTTACGATATTCATGAACAAGATTTGTACGCTCTACAAAACACTCGGCATCCGACATTTCCTGTCTTGAGATTGCACTTTGATGAATAATATATTGCTTACTATATTGATCCATAAACTTCTCATAACGTGCCTCAATCTCAGCCAACGACCAGCTTTTTTCGATTAGTGCTTCATGATCATGAGGGCCAATGTATTCAGCTGTAAAAAAGTCTACATGATTAGCAATATCATATTTTTGGATGAGGAGTTTAACCTCTTCTTCTAAATTATTTGGGGATATCCAACAGCCATTCGAAAAGGAGCCAAATCCACTCCATAAGAGCTCTTTACGTAATTCATCTCGAATTTGACGCTTATCTTCCGGAATAGAGTACATTAAAAGTCTCCATTTTCCATCCCATTGAGTCGGTTTTAATTTAAAAATACGATTTGCTGCCTCTTGCATCCGTATTTCACCGCGTTTTGTTAAAAAATAATAACTCCGATTCCCTCGTTTTTCTGATTGTAGCCATCCTTGCTTAACCATTCTAGATACAGAAACGCGTACATTTTGCTCTGTGTGACCGAATTCTTTTAATAAACGAATCAAACTACCGATCCAAATTTTTGAACCGTAATGCATAATATAATCGCCATAGAGCGTAAAAATCATAGACTGTGTATTTGCGCCCATTCTCTCCCTCTACTTTCTAACTCATTTTCCTTGAAATGCAGGTTGCCTTTTTTCGCTGAACGCCTGTAAAGCTTCGAGACGATCTTCTGTCGGAATGACTAACTCATATGCCTTTGATTCGATCGCAAGACCCGTTTGTAAATCGGTATTCATACCTTGTGTAATGGCATATTTTGCTTGACGAACAGCGACAGGGCCATTTTGCATAATTCGCATTGCGAGTGATTCACATTCGTCCAGCAACGCCTCTCGTGGCACTGCTTTTAAAATGATGCCTAGAGCTTCTGCCTCTGTAGCTGTAATTTTCGCTGCTGTTAAAATCATTTCTTTTGCTTTCATTTCGCCGATTAATCGTGGTAATCGCTGCGTACCACCTGCACCAGGAATTATTGCCCAACTTGTTTCAGTAAGACCTAGTAGTGCCTCGTTAACTGCAATCGCAAAATCACATGCTAATAACCATTCAAATCCACCACCTAGTGCATGCCCATTCACTGCTGCAATAGTTGGTTGTGGTAAATTTGCTATGCTATTAAACACGTCTCGAATTGCGCGTACGTTCCGACGTACTTCTTGCGTTGTTAATGTTTTTCGTTCTTTTAAATCTGCACCCGCACTAAATGCCTTTTCGCCCGCACCTGTAAAAATAACAGCGCGGACATTTTCAGCTATATGTAATTCGTCTACTACTTGTTGCAGTTGAAATAAAGTATCATAGTTAAAACAATTTAACACCTCTGGACGATTTATTGTTACATAAGCAATATAATTTTCTATTCTAAATGAAATACTTTTCATTTGCAAACTCTCCTTTTCCATTCGATTTTTTCCGAAAAAAACGGCACATTTTTGTGCCGTTTATAATGATCATTCTATATTTTCAATAATCGTTGCAATCCCTTGCCCGACACCGATACACATTGAAGCAAGGCCATATTGTACGTTTTGTTTTTTCATCTCGTAAAGTAATGTGGTTACTATTCGGGCACCACTTGCGCCTAGTGGATGACCAAATGCAATAGCGCCCCCGTTGACATTGACTTGTGCTGGATTTAGTTCAAGCTGCTTAATGGATTCTATTGCTTGGGAAGCAAATGCTTCATTTATTTCGTATAAACCAATGTCATTTGTTGTTAGGCCAGCGCGTTGTAATGCTTTTTTTGAAGAATAGATTGGGCCTAAACCCATAACAGCTGGCTCTAATCCTGCAACAGCACCTGTTATATATCGTGCTAATGGTGTTATACCTAACACTTTTGCTTTTTCTGCACTCATTAATAATAATGCCGAGGCACCATCATTCACTCCAGAAGCATTACCGGCTGTCACAGTCCCATTTTCAAAAATAGATCGTAGTTTAGCAAGTGCTTCTAACGTTGTATCGGGACGTGGATGTTCATCTGTATCCACGATAATTTCATTTCCTTTTTTATCTTTCACGTACACAGGCACGATTTCTTCTGCGAAACGGTTTGTGGCAATCGCTTTTTTCGCACGTTGTTGGCTTTCAAATGCAAATGCATCTTGTTCCTCACGACTAATATGAAAACGTTTGGCAACATTTTCAGCAGTTTGAGGCATTGTATCCGCTCCATACATACTTTGCAATTTTGGGTTCGTAAAACGCCAGCCGATCGTTGTATCAAACATCTTTTGATCGCCTCTCGGATAATCTACTTCCGGTTTCCCCATGACAAACGGTGCACGTGTCATACTTTCCGTACCACCGGCAATAAAAATATCGCCCTCACCACTCTTAATAGCTCGAGCTGCAAAATGTATAGCATCCATGCCTGAACCACAAAGCCGATTAATGGTAGTTCCCCCGACCTCAATTGGTAGCTCAGCAAGTAATGCAGCCATTCGGGCGACGTTTCGATTATCTTCTCCCGCTTGGTTGGCATTTCCGAAAATAACATCCTCAATTTGTTTAACTGGCACTTTCGGGTTACGCTCTATAAGCGCCTTTATGACAGTCGCAGCTAAGTCATCCGGCCGAACAGTTTTTAATGCACCTTTATAACGACCAATTGGTGTACGAACAGCATCTACAATTACGACTTCTGTCATTTTTTCACCACCTCTTTTTGCTCACTATAGTCATAAACCCCTTTTCCACTCTTTCGACCGAGACGTCCAGCTTGTACATATTGTTCAAGTAGTGGTGCTGGGCGGTATTTTTCACCGAGCTTTTCATGTAAATATCGTAAATTGTTCAGACGTACATCAAGACCGACTAAATCGACCAATTCGAACGGTCCCATCGGATAATTTAAGCCTAGTTTAATAGCTTTATCGATGTCTTCTGGACTACCTAAGCCTTCCTGTAACATATAAAATGCTTCATTCCCTACGAGTGCACTAATACGACTTGTAACAAAACCTGGGAATTCATTGATGACGACCGTTTGTTTGCCCATTTGTTCAGCAATTTCGCAAATGGTTTGGACTGTTTCATCACTAGTTTCTAAACCTCTAATAATCTCCACGAGCTCCATTTTATGCACAGGATTAAAAAAGTGCATCGCAATAGTTTGTTCAGGTCGTTTTGCGTAGGAAGCAATTTCTGTTGGACTCATCGTTGAAGTATTTGAGGCAAATAAACAGTGGGGTGAAGCAAACTGTTCCATCTGCTCGAAGACAGACCGTTTAATGTCCCTTTTTTCGGGTACTGCTTCAATGATTAAGTCTGCTTTATTTGCGACAGTAGCTAAATCTGTCACATAAGTCAGACGTAATGTTGCTTCATGTACTTGCTGCGCTGTTAATTTTCCGCGTCCAACAGATTTTTCGAAAATGGATGTAATTTCATTTTGAGCATTTTGTAACGCCTGTTCGTTAATGTCTACAATAGCTGTTTCAAAGCCACTGATTGCGCTAACGTAGGCAATACCGCGTCCCATAACCCCTGACCCGATGACAATAATTTTTTTCATGAAAGCAACCTCCTTATTGTGAAAACCACATACGACGAGTGAAGATATCTCATCGCATATGGTTTTTGTGGTGGTTAGACGCCTAGTGGATTTAGTGGGCGGCTACCATAATATGAAATGATACTTTTCGTCTCTGTATATAAATCTAATGTTTCGATACATAGCTCACGTCCGAAACCGGATTGCTTATACCCGCCAAAAGGGGTCCCTGGCATTGCAGAGAATGGGCAATTGACCATTACGATTCCCGCTTGGATTTGATTAGCAACTCGAGTAGCACGTGCCCCATCTTTAGACCAAACTGCTGAGCCTAAACCGAACTCTGAATCATTCGCTAGTCGAATCGCTTCTTTTTCATCGCTAAATGGCATAACAACAACTACCGGACCAAATATTTCTTCACGCACAACTTTCATGGATTGCGTTACGTCTGTAATAATAGTTGGCTCATACCAGAAACCATTTTCAAAGCCCTCTACCGCCGCTACTTTGCCACCTGTTAAAATGGTTGCGCCCTCATCAATGGCAGATTTCACATAGCCATCGATCGTATTTAATTGATCTTGGTCGATAATCGCCCCCATGTGAGTACCTTTATCGAATGGATCACCTAGTTTAATTGCTTTTGTTTTAGCAACAAATTTCTCTAAAAACTCATCATAAATGTCTTTGTGCACGTATAAGCGTGAACGTGCCTCGCAAGATTGCCCTGAGTTATAGAAAATGCCGTACAGTGAACCATCTACCGCCGCATCAATATCAGCATCTTCAAACACTAGATTTGGTGATTTCCCGCCTAGCTCTAATGTAACTCGTTTTAATGTTTGAGAAGCTTTTTCCATAATTCCTTTGCCGACTGGCGTGGAACCTGTGAAGGCAACTTTATCGATTTGCTGATGCTCCACTAAATAATTCCCTACATCTTTACCTGAACCAGGAATAATGTTGACAACCCCCGCTGGTACACCTGCTTCTAAACAAATTTCACCTAACACGATCGCTGTTAAAGGCGTTAAAGAAGCTGGTTTAACAATAACGGAACAACCAACAGCAATGGCTGGGGCAATTTTCCAAGCAGCCATCATAAGTGGGTAATTCCAAGGAACAATTTGTGCACATACTCCGACAGGCTCTTTTTCTGTGTAATTATGAAATTGACCTGGCATATTATTTACGACTCCACGATGGCCAACAATCGCACCTGCGTAAAATTCGAAATCTTCTATTGCTTGGTTTACTTGGCCCTGCGCAGTACCAAGAGATTTCCCTGTATCAAGCATCTCAAGCTCTACAATTTCATTAAAGCGAGAGCGCATAATAGCAGCAATTTTATGGAGCACCTGTGCACGACGATTAACAGGATATTGCTTCCATTTTCCGAAATCAAATGCTTGGCGAGCTGCTTGCACTGCACGCTCTGCGTCTTCCTGTGAAGCTTTTGCAACAGTCGCTACGACTTTACCTGTAGCAGGATTAATCGTTTCGAATGTCTCACCATTACTGCTCTCTACCTTTTCACCATTAATAATTAAATGATAAAAATCGCGTTTCACTAATACTTTCTCTTGTACTTGTTGTGTCATTATCATTCACTCCTTTTTATTGTCCATTAAAATGAGGCTGTCTTTTTTCTGCAAATGCTTTCATACCTTCTTGATGATCATCTGTCGCTCCGGCAATACTTTGGCTTTGTGCTTCGTAAACAAGGAAGTCTTCGAACTTTAAGTGTTCTGCTGCCTTGATATTACGTTTAATAAGGCCTATTGCTTTTGTCGGTAACTGGACAATCTGTTGCGCGAATGAATGCACGTCATCTTCAAACGTTTCATTGCTATAGACAGCAGTTGTTAAACCTAATTGTTTGGCTTCCTCTGCTTTTATACGTTGACCGAGTAAAGAAATTTCAAGTGCTTTAGCATCGCCAACTAATCGTTTTAAGTAGTATAAATTCCCAGAATCCGGAATTAATCCTACATGGATAAAGGCATTCATAAAGAAAGATTTCTCCGACATTATTCGGAAGTCGGCAGCAAGTGCTAAACTAAAGCCAGCACCTGCAGCTGCACCATTCACAGCTGCGATAATTGGTTTTTCACAGCTATGTAACTGTTGAACCATCGGGCCATAGTAATCTGTTAGAATATCACCAAGTTTTGTATTTTCACCAATAACCGAAAGATCTTGACCTGAACAAAATGCGCGTCCTTCACCACGAAGTACAATACAACGTACTTCATCATCTAATGATGCTTGTTTGACGGCAGTACGAATTTCATGATTCATCTGTGCGGTGAATGCATTTAATGTGTCGGGACGATTTAATGAAATATACGCTACGGATTCTTTTAGTTCGTATTGAATGGTTTCAAACATAATTATCTCCCCTTAAAGTTCGGTTGACGTTTTTCAACAAATGCTTGCATGCCTTCTTTTTGATCTTCTGAAGAGAATAATAAATAGAAATTTTTCCGTTCAAACTGCATCCCTTCATAGAGCGAGTAGTCCACAGCTTTGTTGACAGCTTCTTTAATAAGACGTAAAGCGAGGGCAGGTTTTTGTGCGAGCATCATCGCTGTTTTATGTGTTTCTTCTATTAACATCTCTGGTTGCACAACCTTGTTGATGATGCCATATGCGAGCGCTTCATCCGCAGTAATCCTTGCTGCGCTCCATATCCACTCTAATGCTTTCGTTCGCCCTACTAATTTTGTTAAGCGCTGTGTACCACCCGCCCCAGGCATAACGCCAAGGTTTATTTCAGGGAAGCTAAATTCTGTGCCCTCTGCGGCGATTAATACATCACAACAAAGGGCTAATTCAAAGCCACCTCCGAAAACGAATCCTTTTACACTACCGATAATAGGCTTTTTAATTTGCCCGATGCGATCCCAATCAGCAAATTGATTTAATAGCTCTAAACGAACCGCGTTGTCTGCCGCCATTTCATCAATATCTGCACCAGATGAAAACGCTTTACCATTTCCGGCTAAAACGATGACCTGTACGCCTTCGTCACGATCAAACAATTCCATCGCCTGCATAATTTCTCGTACCATGGCACGATTTAATGAATTGTATTGGCGAGGGCGGTTTAAGGTGATATACCCTATCCCACTGTCAATCATTACTTCAATAAATGTGAAATCTGTCATTATGCATCTTCACCGATGATTAATGTGACGATATCACTCGCAAAGCTCATTAAATCTTTGCCCGATGCTTTCCCTTCTGGTGACCGTAGTCCACTCTTTAAATCTTCTGGGCTATCATATGTCATTTCACACATTAAGTAATACGGTGTTTCTGTACCCATCGGAGTTGAATTAAATTTAGTTACTTTCATTTCACGTAAGCCTGGTATTTTCGCAGTAATTGGTGTATGAACTTTTTCGTAATGCTCATCAAATGCCACCTTATCAACAGGGTGTTTATATAACGCGATTAATTTTGCCATCTTAAATACGCTCCTTTGTCTACATGGAAGTAGAAATTATTTTCATTGCTTCAAATGGATTCTTACAGCTTTTGCAATACAAAATACTGCGACAAGCTGTTGGACCAAAAATATTTTCAAGCGTGACATAGGTAGAACTACAGTACGGGCAATCTACATGCCACGAGCCGTCTTCTTTTAAAAAACGAGGTGGTGGTGCAATACCAAATTGCTTTAGTCCTTCTCGTCCCTTTTCTGTTACACGATCAGAAGTCCAGGTAGGATGATTGATAAACACGACACTCACTTCCCGAACGTCTTCTAGTTGTTCGACTGCTTTTTTTATATTTTGTTGAATAATTGTCAATGCAGGACATCCTGAAAATGTTGGTAGCACTTCAATACGTACATGACCATCATTCACTTGCACACGCTCAATCATGCCAAGGTCAATAATACTCACCGTATCAATTTCAGGGTCCTTCACTGCATCGAGTACTTCATAGATGTGTGCTTCGTGCAGACCCGTAGTTGTCATCGTTATCCTCCTTTATTTGCAATAGATCGTTACCAGCTTGCCGCCAAATCAGATCGATACACCTCTGACATTGTTTCAATAGCCGAAGTTAAATCATCAGTATGTTGTCCGTGGCGACCATTGATGATTGGTTCTGGTAATACAGGTATTGCGATTTCTATTGCTTCAAAAGTTGGAGTTACAATGGCCAACCAACGTTCTTTTATGGCCGCTTCTGACTCGATCAATTCACATGCTGTTATGTGCTCAGCTGTGTTGCCCAATGACAATAAATCACCGGCATCCTTTATCACTTCTTGTAATGCCGCCACCATACGAGAACGTGATTCTTCTGTTGCTGTACATAATTGCGTAAACCACGTTGTCCAGTGCATCTGATGATAATAAAGTTCCGTACTAATTTTCACAGCCACTTCTTTGATTGGTGTATAGCTGCTCGCTTTGAGTGCATCAATCTTCGCTTTTTTCGCCGTTGTATAGACAAAATTACGTGCTACTGCGTATCCCCAATCATAATTCGGTGCTTCTTTGTAGTAGCCTTCTCCATTCGGGCGTTCTACAAGTAGACTGTTACAGCGCTCCTCTTTTGGTCGAAGCTGTGCTAATGAATCTGCAGTGCCTTCGCCAAGCTCTTCTAAAAGCGTATAATATAATTTTGCGTGTCCCATTGTATCTTGGGTTATGGATGAGAATGCTACATCTTCCTCAATATGTGGCACCAGCCCAAGCCACTCAGAGCCGCGATACGAAAACAAATAATCATCATCCGCTAATTGATACAGTACTGTAAGGACTGCCTTTTTATATTCAGGCGTTACTTCGTTAGTCATCTTTCTTCCCTCCCCCGCCCCAAGATAGAATTTCTTTTTCGTCCAGCATGACTTGTTCATAGTGACGCCATTTTTTCTTTAAATAACCGTAGCCTTTTGTTGTACGGTAATCTTTATTGTCTAGTCGTTGTAGCGCTTGTTTATTGTCTTGGGTTAGGCCGTGTAAATGTTTACGATTGACTACCCAAATGTCGACCACAGGCTCACGACGCATAAAGTTTTCCTGTGCCATAACTAGCGCCATTTCTCCATTCGGTGCTAAAAGACTAAATTGATGCTGGAAATGTGATGTTGGTGTTCGTTTACTAAATACTTCGAATTCTTGATAGAAAGATTGTTTTTCCACGATGATAGCCCCTCTCTATAGCATTAATTTACTAGAGCCGTTAATGCTTCCCGTACCCATGTGTTATTTTCGTATGATGAACGACGAAGTGCTAAGCGTTCTTGAGAACATGGACCTTCGTTGCGTTGGATTTTTTTGAAATATTCCCAGTTTGGCTCTTGGTAAATCCATTTATTTTGCGCTTCATCAAAGTGCAAAGTCGGATCTGGCACAGTTAAGCCTAACGATTGAATACGAGGAACGTATTTTGTTAAGAAGCTTTGACGTAATTCTTCATTCGTCAAGACACGAATTTTATATTTAATAGTTAAATCTTGTTTGCTAGAACCTGTTGTGTCCTTTGATGCTGGGCCAAAGAAAAATAATAGGGATTCCCACCAGCGATTTAACGCGTCTTGCACAAGTGCACGTTGTTCAGGTGTACCTTCTGCCAACGCCATAATAATGGCTTCACCGTGTTGTGCATGGAATACTTCTTCTGCACAAATACGTTGTAAAGCACGTGCATAAGGACCATACGATGAACCTAACATGTTCGTTTGTGAGATAATGGCAGCACCATCTACAAGCCAGCCAATTAAACCCGCATCCCCCCATGATTTTGTTTCCATATGGAATACATTGTGGAACTTAAGACGCCCTTCGAATAAATCAGTCATTATATCGCCACGATTTTTACCATATGGTTTTAGCAAATCTTCTGCTACGCGTAATAATAATTGACCATGTCCCATCTCATCTTGAACCTTCGCCATAATCCCTAGCTTTCGATATAATGTCGGAGCTTTTGGAACCCATTCTTTCTCAGGAAGAGCACCCATTATTTCACTAATACCATGCATCGAAATTAATTTGATTAACGCCAAACGATACTCTTCCGGCATCCAATCATCTACTTCAATCTTTTCACCCGCAGCAATCCGCGCCTCAAATTGCTCTTGTAATTGTTGTTCAGATACTTGAGTAACGACACTCATCGTAAAAACCTCCTTATAACTATTATTCGATAATCGTTACTATTATGTTATGTTGGAGAGCAAAAAAAATCACACTTCCAACAAGACCTTATTATCGTTTGCTACTTTAATTGATTCTGTTGGGCAGCCTTCCATTGCATCCTCTAAATCATCATATAAATCTATCGGCACTTCTTTACAACCTTGGTTATTGTCTAAAATAACAAAGGCAATTCCTTCGTCATTATAATCAAAAATATCCGGAGCAGATGCGCCACATGCGCCACAAGCAATACATGTATCTTGATCTACTCTAGTGAATTTCGCCATACACTCATTCCTTTCACAACCTACAGCATTAGGTAAGTTGTTTCTTTTTTTCTTCCATTACACTTGTACTATGCAATGGTTGCACTTTAGATGTTGGATCAATATATACTTTTGCGTTACTAATAGCAGTAGGTGCCTCTCCAAACCCACTAACAATTAACTTTACTTTCCCATCATATGTGCAAATATCACCTGCCGCATAAATACCTGGAATGTTAGTTTCCATACGTGAATTAACGACGATGGCATTTTTATTAATTTCCAAGCCCCAGTTTTTAATGGCCCCTAACGACGAAACAAAACCAAAGTTTACGATAATATCATCGACACCATAGATTGGTTGGATGGTTTCATCTTTTGCATGCTTTAATTTGACATGTGTAATGTGCTCTTCCCCTATCAGTTCTTCAGGTACATAAGGTGTAATGACCTCAACCGTTGATTGCATTAAATTTTCTACACTATGTTCATGCGCACGAAACTTATCCCGTCTATGGACAATAGAAACCTTTTTAGCAATTGGTTCTAGCATCATCGCCCAGTCGACTGCTGAATCGCCGCCACCAAACACCATCACGTTGCGATCTTTAAATGCATTGAGATCATTAATGAAGTAATGTAAATTACATTGTGCATACTTATCGTTCTCATCTAATTCAAGCTTTCGAACTTTAAACGCACCGTTTCCAGCAGTGATCAATATTGTGCGAGAATAATGCGTACTCTTTGTGGTAACAATTTTGAAAATACCGTTTTCATCTTTTTCGATAGTTTGTACAGATTCATTCGTACAGACATCCACCGGGAAAGTATTCATTTGTTCTTTTAAATTATTGATAAGATCTTGTGCGAGAATTTTCGGAAAACCCGCTATATCATAAATATATTTTTCTGGATAAAGAGCAGCTAACTGGCCGCCCAACTGAGGAAGACTTTCGAGAATCTTGACGCTCATGCCGCGCATACCACCATAGAAGGCGGCAAACATCCCAACAGGCCCTCCACCTATAATGGTCACATCTTTTATTTGCTCAGTATCAATCATTGAAGAACCTCCTTCTGTTCCATTCTTCTATCAATGACACGAATTGCTTTTCCTACAGAGCGTGGAATAGCACCACTATTTTCAATGACTAGACTAACGGAAACTAAGCAGGCATTTTTTAAATCGTGCTTGATCTCCTTTGTCAGTAATTGTATAAGCGGATGGTTGAGGTCACCTCCTACTTTTTCGTATAATTTTGGCGTTAACTCAACATGTAGTTCGATCGCATCCATATTTCCTTTTTTCAATAAATGGATTTGATAATGTGGTGCCAACCCTTCAATTTGCAATAACTCACGCTCGATTTCAGATGGAAAAACATTGACTCCACGAATAATTAACATATCATCTGTACGTCCCTTAACTCGTGCCATCCGCATTGTTGTACGTCCACATTTACATTTTTCACGTGTAATCGAAGTAATATCACCCGTACGATAACGAATAATTGGAAGCGCTTCCTTTGTTAAGCTAGTAATAACCAATTCCCCATCTTCTCCATCAACTACAGGTTCTAATGTATCTGGATCGATCACTTCTACGAAGAAATGATCTTCCGCTATATGTAAACCATCTTGCGCTTCATAGCATTCAATCGATACGCCAGGACCTAGTACTTCACTTAAACCATAAATATCCATCGCGCGAATTTTTAATTTATCCTCTATGGCACGGCGCATTTCCTCTGACCAAGGCTCTGCACCAAAAATTCCATATTCAATCCCGTTCGTCGTTGGATCAATTCCCATTTCCTCCATCTTTTCAGCGATGGTTAGAATATAAGAAGGTGTCCCTGCGATGCCTCGTGGTTTAAAATCTTCAATTAATGTAATTTGACGCTCCGTATTTCCACCTGAGACCGGTACAACTGCTGCGCCTAAAGTTTCGGCTCCGTAGTGTAAACCCATCCCACCAGTAAATAGACCATAGCCGTAAGCATTATGAAAGATATCTGATTTGAGTCCCCCTGCGGTAACAATAGCGCGAGCTAAAAGTCCCGACCACATATCGATATCATTTTTCGTATAACCAACAATTGTTGGTTTTCCACTAGTACCTGAAGAACCATGAATGCGGACTACATCATCCATCGGTACTGCAAAAAGTTTAAATGGATATTGCTCACGTAAATTTACTTTTTTAGTAAATGGCAATTTGCGAATATCTTCTAAACTTTGAATATCAGCTGGTTTAACTCCAAGCTGATCAAACTGTTCCTTGTAGAAAGGTGTATTATTATAAACTTTTTCAACTGTTTCTATTAATCGCTCTAGCTGAATTCTTGCCATTTCTCCCCTTGAAGCTGTTTCTATTTCTAGATGATACATTTACTAACCCCCTTTATGCTATTACAATTCATTTAATATAACAAATAATTTACGAGAGTTTTAGTTTCGTAATTAATATTAAGATAAACAAATTTGTCCGAATTGTCAATATATTTTATTTTCTCTAATTAAAGTTGATTAATTAGTCGCCTATTAACGTTTTATCTTAAATGCTTTTTATTCATAAATACAAAAAGAAATTTGTAAAGCTCTCCTTCAAATCCACTATTAATAAGAGATATTTAAATAAATACACAAATATAAACCGAAAAATCAAAATAATTCTACAAAACTACGTTAATACGTTTACTTTCCTAATAATAGGTGTTAAATTAATTTTGTATTTCACTTTAATTCCATTCGTTATCAATTTGTATGTATGATTTTCGTCTATTTTACATATACACGAATGGTGAAACAAATTTTTATTCATAAAGGGGGATTTACATTGACATTAACCGAGGCACAACAACACGAAAAATATTATGATGAAATTTTTGAAGCTTTATCAAAAGAACCATACGCAAATTATTTAGGGATAGAATTAGTTGAATTAAAAGCAGGCTTTGCAAAAGTAACACTTTCTCCAAAACCTCATATGCTCAATACACATGGTACTGTACATGGAGGCATTATTTTTTCTTTAGCCGACTACGCCTTTGCGGCAGCTAGTAATTCTTACGGCAAGACAGCTGTCGGTGTAACGAATACTATACATTACATGAGCGCAGGTTTGGCAGGACAGCAACTAACAGCTATCGCAGAAGAGGTAAAAAAAACACACCGTTTAGCTTGGTATCGGACCGATGTTTGGAGCAACGATGAATTATGTGCAACAATGGAAGCAATGGTTTATCGTAAAAATGACAATTTCATCGAATAAGAGGAAAAGATGTGAGTGGCCTGCGTTAAGTAGGTTTCTCACATCTTTTTTGACATCGTAAAATCCCTCACTTGTTACAACAAGGAGGAATCTCGATGAAGCTATTTTATACTTGCATAATATCTTTCGACGTTGTGTGCGCTTTACCGAAGTATGCTTCTTGGATTTTCGGGTCATTCAACAGAGCTTGTGCAGTACCTGAAATGGCCATTTTCCCATGTGCTAAAACGCATGCACGATCGGCCACCTTCAATGCCGCTTTCACATTCTGCTCTACTAAAATGATTGTGACACCTCGCTCATCACATAATCTACGTAAAATAGTCATAATGTCTTTGACGATTAAAGGAGCGAGTCCTAATGATGGCTCATCAAGCATCAAAACTTTCGGTTTGGCCATTAAACCTCGCCCAATTGCCACCATTTGCTGTTCTCCACCTGAAAGTAAACCCCCCGGGCGATTAAGCATTTGCTTTAAGCGTGGAAATAATTCTACAATTTCCTCATAGTCTTGATGCACAGTTTTTTTATCTCTACTATATCGGTGATAAGCACCTAGCATCAGATTATCCTTGACAGATAATGAAGAAAAAATCTGTCTTCGTTCTGGCACTAAACATATCCCATTAGCGACTGTCTTTTGCACACCATCTTTCGTAATATCTAACCCTTTGTACGCTATTTTTCCTTCACTCGGTGAATACACACCAGCTAATGTACCGAGGAGCGTACTTTTCCCTGCGCCATTTGATCCGACTATCGATAATAACTCTCCCTCTACTAGTTCAAAGTCAATACCTTCAAGAACATGTAAATGCCCGTGATAAGTATGTAATTTTTCGACTTTAAGCATAGACCACACCTTCCTCCGCTTCATCATCGCCCAAGTATGCTGCCACAACCTTTGGATTTTTGTAAATCTCTTCTGGTGTACCTTCTCCAATCTTGACCCCGTTATCGACAACAACTAAACGATCTGAAATAGACATAACGGTTTCCATATCATGCTCGACGAATAAAAAAGTCATTCCATCTGCGCGCATTTTTAAAATAACCTCGACTAATTGCCTCGATTCCTCAGCATTCAGGCCTGCCATTGGTTCATCTAATAAAATGAGTTGAGGCTTTGAAATCGCTGCACGTGCAATTTCAAGAAGTCGTTGACACCCATAAGGTAATTTATCGGACATTTCATAGGCAAACTCAGCAATACCTACATCTTTTAAACATTGTAATGCACTCTCCATCGTATAAACTTCTTCTTTCACGACAGTTGGTAAACGTAATCCAGCCGTTAAAATATTTGTTTTCATCGTAATATGTGCACCGGTCATTACATTCTCGATAACGGTCATATTATCGAAAACTTCTAAGTTCTGAAATGTTCTTGTCACACCTGCTTGTGCAATTTGATAAGGCTTTTTTCTCGTTAACCGCTTACCTTGGAAATAGACATTCCCTGACGAACTTGGTAATACCCCTGTTATCATATTGAAAAGTGTTGTTTTCCCTGCGCCATTAGGACCAATAACTGCAAATATTTCACCTTTATTAATAGTGAAGGATACATTGTCTACAGCAACAACACCTCCAAATACTTTCGTTAAGTTTTCTACGCTTAAGATAAGCTCTTTGTTAGTCATTTGTTTTACCCCCTGTAGTTCGTGTATCGATTGTGAACGCTATTGGTGCAGGGTGTTCTCTCTTCTTAAGCTTCCCAGCAATTTTCATAAATTGAGGAACTAAGCCATTTGGCATATAAATCAATGTTAAAACTAGCAATAAACCGAAGAAAACGATTTCGAATTCCCCTCCAATGTTAGGGAGCATTATTGGTACAAAATGTTTTAATAGTTCACCAAGTAGAACGTAAGTAGCTGAACCGACAACGGCACCCCAAATATTATTTAATCCGCCGATAATAACCATTATCAAAAAATAAATGGAGGTATTGGCTGTAAATAAATTCGGATTAATAAATGATACATAATGTGCTAATAGTGAACCAGAGATAGATGTGAAAATAGCACTTGTCACAAAAATTTGTAGTTTATATTTCATTAAATTTACACCAACGGCATCTGCAGCAATCTCACTCCCCTCAATTGAACGTAAGCCACGCCCAATTCTTGAGTGAATAATATTCCGTGAGAAAATGAGCGCCATAAAAACAAATAGCCAAATAAGATAGAAGTAACTTTGATCTGTAACAAATTCAAAGCCGAATAACCGAATCGCCGGTATACCGAAGAAGCCATTCGAGCCCCCTGTAATAGAGGTTAATTCTTTAAATGCTGTGTAAACAATAATTCCAAACCCTAGTGTTGCTAACGCTAAATAGTAACCTTTCAACTTAAATGTAGGAATGCCAATTAATAATGCAACAAGCGCAGAAATGAGCGCACCTACCAATATCGCTAACCAGGGAGATAACCCTAATGTAGCTGTCATATAAGCAGACGTGTAGGCACCAATTCCATAAAAAGCCGCATGTCCTAGTGAAATTTGTCCAGCATAGCCTGTGAGCATCGTTAAACCTATACATACTAATGCATAAAATCCAATCATCGTAAAAATAGCGAGTGTATAATTAGATCCAACTAGCGGGATACAAAATAGTAGCGCGAAAAAAATACTTGGCCCAACTAAGCTGTTATTATAGATTAACTTTAAGTTTTTTTTGTTCATCGTTGAACCTCCCTATACACGTTTTCCAGAAGCTTTCGCAAATAGACCTTCTGGTTTTACAAATAAAATTAATAGCAATAATGAGAAACACACTACATCTTTTAAACCAGATGACCATAACCCCTCTGTAAACGCTTCAATAATTCCAATTAGAAAGGCGCCAGCAATTGCAGCTGGGGCATTTGTTAAACCTCCAACAACTGCTGCAACAAACGCTTTAATGCCAAGCATCATCCCCATATCGTAGGATGCACCGGAAATTGGCGCGATAACTGTACCGGCTAAAGCCCCCACACCAGCACTTACCACAACTGCCAGCAGTGACATTTTGTTTGGATTGATTCCCATTAAGCGGGCAGCAAATGGATTTACAACACAAGCTGTTAATGATTTTCCTGTAAACGTATAGTTAAAGAAGTACATCATGACGATTAAAATAACGATAGAAAGGCCGATCGCCCACAGATTTTGTGGAAGTAAAACAGCTTCTAAAAATTTTATAGGTGTATTATCCGTAAACGGCGGTAATGTTTGGGCTTGTGTTCCCCAAATTAAAATCGCAATGCCTCGAAATGCAATCGATACACCGATTGTAATGATTATTAGTGTTGTCATGGATGATTTACGGGCTGTATGAATTGCTGTTCGTTCAAATACAGCACCAATCGCAGCCACAATAACGATACTTAAAATAATAGCTAACCATAAAGGTAGATTAGCTTTCACCAGTGAAATACTAATTAAAGCACCAAACATAGCAAATTCGCCTTGTGCAAAATTAAGTATGCCTGTCACGTTATAAATAATGACAAATCCAACCGCAATCAATGCATAAATGGCTCCAATTGTTAAGCCTGAGAATAATAATTGCAACATTTGAGAAAATGTTTCCATAATGTCTTTCACTCCATTCATTTCGGGGTTACTAAGCTCATAAATGAATGAACAGTGATAGAGAGACACCACTGTTCATTGCATTTGTATTATTTATTTGTCTTCTAATGTCCATTTACCATCAACAATTCGTACCATAGCAAAACTATCTGGACTCAATCCCATATGATTATCCGCAGTTATGTTAAAAGTACCTGTCAAACCTACATATTCACCAAGTTCTTTTTCAATGTAATCTCGAAGTGCAGCGCTATCACTACCTTTTGCTTCAATTGCTTTCGTAGCAATCGAGAAGGCATCTGCTGCATAGGCACCAAATGTACTTGCTGGTTTATTGTATTTCGCTGTGAAAGCTTCGTTATACGCTTTTAATAATTCTTTTTGCGGATTTGAATCCTCTAATTTGTCCGCAATTAATAATTTACCCGTTGGTAATATCACATCGTTTGCTGCATTACCTGCTACTTCGATAAATTGGCCCGTTGCAACACCATGACTTGCAAGAACTGGTATATCTAGTGCTAATTCACGAATATTTTTTATGACAACTGCTGACTCTTGTACGGTTCCCCATACAATTATTGCATCTGGACTTGCTTTTTTGACACGAGTTAACAGTGGCTTTGCATCTGTGACTGTCGCTTCAAATTCATCTTCAATGACTGATTCCACACCGTAATTTGCCATGTGTTTAACAAACTCTTCATGACCACCAGTTCCAAAAGAATTTGCAACATTTAACCAAGCAACTTTCGTTAAGTTATTATCTTTTAAATACTGTAAAATCCGCTCCACAGCTTGTTGATCATCTTGTGGCATTTTAAATACCCATTGGCGTGCTTGTCCATTTTCATTCATATAAATTTGTTTACTAGCAGCAACAGAAATGTAAGGCACTTGATTTTGCTCTGCCAAAGGTAACATCGCTAATGAGTTACCACTTGTTGTCCCTCCGATAACCATTGATACCTTGTCTTGTGTTAATGCTTTTTTCATTGCAAGAATGGCTTCATTTTGGTCAGATTTATCATCATATGTTACTAAGTCAATTTTTCGACCGTTAATTCCCCCATCCGCATTTTTTTGTTCGACTAACATTTTCAGCGTTTGCATTTCCGGTTCCCCTAGAGCAGCTGCTCCACCAGATGCAGAAAAGATTCCAGCTATTTTGATTGAATTTGCTGATGCTTCACTACCAGAACTAGAGGAAGATGCATCACTTCTCCCCGAATCTGATGATGAACTACAAGCCACCAACAATAGTGCACCCATCAATAGGAAAAGAGACAATAAAGTCTTTTTCATAAACACTACACCCCTTAATAATTTTTATACCTATAGAAACCGCATCCCCTTTTAAATGACGGTATGTATAGCCCTCCGATGTAACAAAAATAAACATCTCTGATATTACCTGTAATGTTTTAATTTTTAAAAATAATAAAAATAAATAAGAAAAAATAGATTTTTGGAGATCAAAAGCTACATTAAGCAGAATTTTCTGATTTCAGTTAATCAAAAGAATAACATGTATTTTAATAAATGATAAATACTAAAAATATATATTAAAAATTCATATATATACGTTTTTAATATACTCGTACGTTAATTGTTATATAAAATCCATAAAGAACATGCCATTTAATAATCCGCGAAATCCTTGCTAATTCTAGGTTTCCCTAGATTATCTAACTAAAAAACCAGAAATATCTAACAAATATATCGAAAACACGCGAAAAAATGTTACTATACAGAATAAGTATACAAATTGCATAAACTATTTAATTTTAAGTATAGGGGTGAGAGATTAATGGATTTAAGACAATTAAATTATTTCATTACGATTGTTGAAGAAAAACAAATTACGAAAGCAGCCAAAAAATTGCATATGGCACAACCGCCGCTTAGCAATCAATTAAAAATTATGGAAAAAGAATTAAATTGTAAACTATTGGATCGAAACGGTAGAGCATTAGAGCTTACTGAACCAGGAAAGATTTTATATAAAAAAGGCAAAGCATTATTAGCTAATTTCGAAGATACAATTTCAGAAATAAAAGAAGTTGGAGAAGGGTTAAAGGGGGTACTATCAATTGGGGCAGATCAAACCTGTTTATCTTACCTACCTGAAAAAATTAAGTTGATGCATGAGAGATATCCTAATTTATGCTTCAAAATTATTGAAGGAGATACATTTTTCCTAACGAAAAGTCTTGTAAGTAAAGAAATCGATTTAGCGATCCTGCAACAACCAATTGAAGATGATAATTTCTTTTCAATCGGGTTAGAGTTAGAAGAGTTTGTACTTGCCACACCTGCACATTGGAATTTACCGAATCCCATTCAAATAGAAGACTTAAAGGATATACCGTTTCTTTCGTTTTATCGTCATCGTAGTTGTAGTACATTTCGCATTATAATCGATGAATTCAAACGTCACGGTTTCGAGCCTAATATTATTTGTGAGTGCATTGATATTGCGATGGTTATTTCCTTAATAAGTGAAGGTTTGGGGGTAACGATTTTACCAAAAACGAGTCTCGATAAATTTTCAATTCACGGTATTCGAATCATTCAATTTTCTAATTGCAATATCCAATCAAAAGCGAATATTGTTTGGTCAAAAGATCGATATTTAGCAAAGCACGCAATGAATTTTCTAGAATTATTTACAGATGAAACTCATCTACGATCCAACAGAACAATTCGCCAGAGTTAATGAAAAACATGAGGAATTTTAAACTAGCGCTTAAAATAATTATCTCCCGGTTGAAATTTTTGACCGGGAGATTTAGATTTATTTAACATACTTCAAATACTTTTTCACAAAATCTACAATGTAAAGCACTTCTTCTTCTGAAATATTGAATAGACCGCTAACTTTCCGTAGTTTGGCTGGTGATTTTAATTGTTCACGCACTTGTTCAATCCTCATGTATTTACATTTACGAGGGTTTACACAATCTCGAATCTGCTTATAACGAAGGTAAGCATATCTAGCAAAAGCATTTAACATCTCTCGCTCCTGCTCATCTCGTTGTATTTTTTTTGCAGCTTCATCGATCGTTGCTGAATCAAATGTCCTTGTACCATCTGTTAATTGCATAGTACCACCTCTTTCGTTGCGTAAAGTTGATTGACAAACATGGCTGCACCTTAACCAGCTTGCTTTAAGATTGCCTCCATCGCACTTCTTCATAGCTATTAGATGCATCAGAAAAAGCCACATCTAGTTAAATGTGACTCTTTTTGTATTTTTGTTCTGTTGGTGCATCCCAAACATCCACTTCATAACAGCAGTAATTCATTAACTCTTAGCTTCCGCTTTGATGAAGCAATTGATGTAGATGTTCACTAAAAGTGTATTCAAATTACTTTGACTCCCTAAAAAAATAAATCAGCTCGAAATATTATCTATTTATAGACCTTCTGAATATGAACATATGAACTATTACTGAAGGTTTTTTTTAATTATTAAGTTAAAAATTATAATATACACACATCTTTTAATTAACTAAAATGGAAATATAATGATTTTTGTAGGCAGGAAGGATGCAGATGAACAACCAAACTTATGTAAACTGGAGCGGACACCATCTTATACTGACTTGGCTTCAAAATAAAAGTATTGAAGATTACGGTAAAGTAACAAGTGTACATGGGGTTTGTTTTTATCAAGGAAAAGTTTTGTTAGTTCATGTAGACGGAAGGGGATTTAACTTTCCTGGAGGTCATATAGAAAATGGAGAAACACCTGAAGAAGCATTCCATAGAGAGGCATTTGAAGAAGGCTATGTAAAGGGTCATATCAACTATATTGGTGCAATTGAAGTCAGTCACGAAGAGAACCCTTTATTCAATGCTGATAGTAAGTACCCCTTAATCGGCTATCAAATGTTTTATAGTATGGAAATCCAAGAGTGTCTCCCATTTCTTCGAGAGCATGAAACGATTTCACGCATTTGGGTTGAGCCGGAAGAGGTAACTTATGTAATTAATGACCATGAGTTTGCACACTTAGTATTACAAGCAGCTTTAGGTAACAAACCTTCTTATCTGTAAGCTATATTAGGCTATAGCTTCTTACTTTATTAAGATGAAAGGCAGATTCATGAGATATTTAATAGGTTTCTAGGTGTTGTTATTATTTTATTTGGAGGTTTGGTAATGAGCATCATTAATGAAACTTTTTTAGTAAGGATTATTCTTATAGACATATTGGAGCAATCGTATTATTTCTAGGAATTAGAGTTTCAGATGCAAATTCATCAAATTTCCTCTTCAGTCTTATGATATTTCGACATTTTTTATCTAAGGAGAAAACGAATAATGAAAAATAAGCTATTATGGTCAGTGATAATTGCTGGTTCATTACTTATAATTTCGGCTATCATTTTAGGTGGTGTCGGCGCAGAAATTTTAAACATACCTTTTATTCGAATGGCTTTAGTACCAATAGGAGTTGGATCTTGTGGAGTGATGCTATTAGGTACGGGCATCACTAAATTGGTAGATGAAAAGAAAACAATGAAGGAACATCTTATTGAGGAAAATGATGAACGAAATATTGTAATGCGTCAAAACGCCAAATCAAGAGCATTTGATTTGATGATTTATTTATTTGGCTTCGGTCTTCTAGCATTAGCGATGTTTGGTTATATGAACAAGGTTTCCTTTTTTAGTCTCATAGCCCTTTATTTATACTTGCTATGCTTATTACTTGTATTACGTTAAAATAAATAAGGAGAACATGTAGTAGATGTCACTTATACATAATTTCAAAAGTTTACCTGTAACTTTTATTTTTCAATCTAATTCACAGGCATATCACTATACAAACATAACTATCAAAGCATATTAATAGTAGTGTAAAGCTAACCTTGCTTTGCCCTCCTAGTTTGTGGTTTAGGGTCACTTTGGTTCAAGTGACCCTTATTTACTTCTCTTTCATTGTTATTCAAATCCCCTCATTTTTTATGCCTATACTGATAAATATATAAGCATTTTCTGATGAATTATCTCTGATTTTGTATGATGAGATTTTCCATACCTTCCCCTAAAGTCTTTTTTAGATTAATTAATGCCACTCTTATATTATTTTTAGTAGTTCCATCGTTTAATTTGACTGTAGTATCTAATACATCACCTTCAGTAATAATTTGGAAAACCTTTTCTTGTTATATTCGTATATTTATTAGAACTAACATAAGTGAGGTGACGAAAAATGACTGGTGGATATATTACTTGTATGGTTCTTGCTTTAATTATTACTTTTATGGGTTATCTTATCCATGTAAAAAAGGAACTGTGGCTTATTGCGGGTTATCAAGAAGATAGTTTTAATGGCGATAAAGATAAACTAGCTAAGCTATTTGGTGTTTTCTCATACATAGTAGGTATCGCTACTTTTCTATTACCTTTTGGATTAGAATTTTGGGGTATCATTAGTGGTATTATATATGCCGTTTGTATATGTCTAGGTACAGTAGCCACTTTGCTCTGGAAACAAATAATTAATAAACCACTTTCATAAGAGTCTTGCTCAGGCTCTTTTTTTACTTTTCAATCCATTTTTATGTTAACCTTATATTGCGATTTCATTAACGTAAAAAGGAGGATATAACATGTCTCGTAAATTACGCCTTTGTTCTCCCATTATTTCTGCTATCTTATTTGTCATCCTTGTATTTATGAATTATTTGGGATATGGAACTGCAGATAGATTTATTCAAACTCTATTTTTCTTTATTATGGTATTGTCTGTTTTCAATGCAGGTATTGAAACAGAAAAAATTTTAAAAAACCGAGGTCGGAGAATTTAAAAATTCCCATTGAAGTTGAAATGGAATTTACATTGTCTACTTCAAGGGGATCATCGTTTGCGTTCATTATGTCACTGTTGCACAATTTCTCAAACGTTTCGGTAATCATTCCACCACTTTTAATTTACCTAAACGATACTTTTCTTTTATCCTTCCGAACAATTAACAACATGTAAAGGCTAGATAATAAAATAATGATGACTGTTACTGCTAAAAAATATGTATCTTGAATCTTAAACAAGAAAGTATTCAAAGAATTTAATAATCCAGCTGACATCAATAATAACCAAAAGTTATTTTTTCTTTTCGATTGATCACCATTACTTAGATAACTAGCAGAAAGCCAGATAAAGAAAGGTAAGTAACATACAATTGAAAAAGTTAGAATAGCCCATCCAATAAACGGCATAGTAAAACACCTCCTAGAACCTTCCTTATTTTATACGATTGAAATTTGTAATAGTTTCAATATTATTTTTCTATAAAAATGTTGCTTACATATTTTATTTCCTAAGAAACCTCAAAATTTCGAGGAACACTTTACATAGGTGGCTCCATTTATCAATTATGCCTCTACATAATCATCTCACCACCTACAGAGATGGGAGACTTCTGTACCTGTCGCTACACTTTCGGTCAAAGGACATTTGTAACTGCCGTTTCACTTACGTTACATAAAACATTTGTAACTGCCGTTTCACTTACGTTACATAAAACATCTGTAGCTGACGCCTTGTTTTCGCTACCAAAACACTTGTTGAAAGAAATTAAAATTGAATAATTCCTTTATCATTAATTTTTGGGATTTTTAATTCAAACTGAGTACAACCAAGATGAATACCTCCCCTCCTTTCTACACCTAAACATATTATAGACTGTAGAAGGGAGGGATATTTTATGGGATATTACGGTGGAAATTACGGTAACTGTTGTTACGGAGGCTATGGCGGTGGCGGCGGCTACGGCGGTGGATACGGCGGCGGTGGTTACTATGGCTATGGGGGAGGCCATGGCGGAGGCCATGGTTCAGCATTCGCCTTAATTGTAGTTCTATTCATTCTTTTAATTATTGTTGGTACAACATTCATGTATTAAATTTTCCAATAATTTAGTATTCAGATTTATAATAAAGTTAATGCTATTTATCATTGTCACAATTAATCACTTTCAAAACCTCTTTTGCTAAATATCATATACCCAGTAATAGTATGATAACTAACCAGCCTAACATACTACAGTTAAAACAAAAAAGGTCACTTTTGTCCGAGTGACCTTTTATTTTAGATTGTTCAACTTTTCTTTCCATTCAATGTCATTTACTTAAATAATAAAATAAAAGCGCAACAATAATATTTGGTAATGCAACGTATAAGGAATTTACAGTAATTTTATTGCGTTCGTCCCGATGTTCTGTTGTTTCGGTAGCGAAGTTTGCCCTATTCCTATCCCCACTAACCATGGACCCTGAAAAAACCATTGAAATGACAATAAAAATACAGCCAACCGTTCCTGAAACTAAATATATCTTTTCCATTCCCCACAAAATCATCGATATTAATACACCGCATAGTGATAAGAAGACACCAATTAATAAATATTTCACCCCATATCCCCCCTATCCTTATTTTACGTTTAATTACATATTTTGTTTCGCTTTTTTAATGTGCTTAGCCCATTGCAACAAATATCTATATAAAAACAGCTCTCTTTTACAAATATTAGGGGTCACTACCTTAAAGGAGGGCTACTCGGTATTCTTCGAGTAGTCTTCATGTAAAAAATACAAAATGGAATACAAAAGCAGCATTTGATATCATCGACCAATCTATTCCCTTCCAGCAATTTCTATGGTGAAAAATAAAGAAAACGTTGATTTTATCGGCGTTTTCTTTATCTTAGGTGGTGCTAATACAAACAAGATTCTCAAAAAGTATCTAACAACTTACTTGAATAAATCTTAGCGTTTTAGCTAAACTATCAAATTTTTCTATTGTACTCCCTTTTTCATTTACATCGTCAGTCTTTAATTGTAATTTATTATTAATCAATACTTCCTAAAAATTCTACAGCTAGCTCTTGCTCATCGATATCTTTCTCCAAGGAGACCCTATATGCTTTACCATTAGGTTTTGAACTAACGATTTTATGGATTTCTTGATCGATAAAATGTACGCCTACTCCATCATCAACAGCAATTCCGGATGATATCTTATTAGCTTTAACTAAATTGTGGTAAGCTGGTCTTCGATCAATTTCTCCATCATAATGAGGACAATTACTTCCTGGAAGAAACCCTAAACATGTTATCGGCTCTAAATCTCCTCCAAATGAATCTGTTATTCCTTCCTCAAACCAACAAATTGAGCCAGCACTAATGCCTGTTAAAAGGATTCCCTCATGCCAAGCAGTCTTAAAAATGCTATCTAACGACCATTCTTTCCACAAAGCTAAAAGGTTTTTAGTATTTCCTCCGCCAACATAAATTATATCCTTTTCCATAATAAAGCTTTCTAAATCTCGCGTAGGAGGAGAAAACAGTGATAAGTGGGACGGAATACATTGTTGAGCGTTAAAGAAAGAATAAAATCTTGCAATATAATTTTCTGAGTCTCCGCTTGCAGTAGGAACAAAGCAGATCTTAGGATTGGCTTTGTTAGACTGCTGTAAAATATATGTATCTAATAAAGGATTATGAGGCTCCATAGAAAAGCCCCCTCCTCCTAATGTAATAATTTGTTTCATCTTTTTCACCTTTTTTTTGAAAATACTGTATTTTCAAATTATATAAAACTTCTAGAGGAAACGCACCCATTAGATTAAAAACTTTTTCATTTTATTACTGGTGTAGGTATACCATTGTACCAATCCTTAATATATGAGGATTGATGAGGATTAAGATTAACTTCTTTCAGCGGGTGTCCAAACATCCGCTGAAAGAAGTTAAAGCCTCCGGCGGATGTCACGGAATCGGAAAGGAGTTCTTTGTGCAAGCACAAAGCTGATTCCGGACGCAATTATGCCGAGGCATAATTGATTGGTATTTCATTTCTCGATAAAAAGTGCAATTCGCTACTTTCATCATTGATTTGTAAAGTACCTTTATAATCGCTTGAGTAAAAAATTATCTGAACACTAAATACTTTATCTCCGTTTGAGTACTCTGCAAAACCATTTTTACCAGAATATAATCCAAACAATGTCATATTGTTCAGAATAAGATTAGTTTCTTCAAAGACTTCCCTTTTAACTGTCTCTTCAAATGTTTCTCCGATTTCCAAGATGCCTCCTGGGATTCCCCAAATATCACCGTCAATTCTTTTTTGTAAAAGAATACGTCCCCTATCATCTTCAATTATTGCTCCACAGCCAATAGTCAATAGAGTTTACTGCCCAATCAACTGTCTCATCGTTTTAATGTAATCATTCATAATTGATACCCTCATTCCTTGTTGTAGATTTCTTAAATGTTCTTTTTCATAAATTATTTAAAGGTCTAGAAATTAGCACAGTCCATTAAAAGTTGAAATCACCACAAACATCCTTATTTTACATTATTTATTCCAATATAAATACAAAGGGTTCAATAATACTAAAAAGCAAGGCCCAGATTACATTAAGAACTGAGCCCTGCCACTATTTATTTTGCATCCTTATTACTTAACTTTTGAATCTCCAGAAGCTCAGAAATCGTTACAAATTTATATCCCTGGTCTTCAAGTTCAGGTAAGATTTTTTTCAATGCTTTCACAGTTTGCTCACGATTTCCACCGCCGTCATGAAATAACACGACACTTCCAGGCTTAGCACCTTTTAAAACAGTATTGACAATTTTCTTTTCTCCAAGATTTTTCCAATCAAATGTATCTAAATGCCATGACCACATGACAACTTTATACCCTTCTTTTGCTATTGCATCAATCATGGAATCCGTGTATTGGCCCTCTACTGGTCTAAATAAAACAGGGACATAACCAGTAATACCATAAATTGTTGCATGTGTTTGTTTTATTTCTTTCATTAAATTAGAAACATTCGTCCTTAAAGGATGCGTGTATGTGTGAATGGCTAATTCGTGACCTTCTTCGTGTATACGTAAAGCAAGCTCAGGATTTTTTTCTGCATTTTCACCCACAATAAAGAATGTGGCTTTAGCATTGTACTTGTCTAATATATCTAAAATATCAGGTGTGTACTTTTTATGAGGACCATCATCAAAGGTTAGGGCGATCACTTTTTCATCCGTATTAATATCCCACAAAATTTGACCTGCTTCTTCGTAATACTTCCTTCCTTTGTCTGCAAAGGATTTTTCATTGATAAAAAATAAAAATACCCCGAAAAAGCATAAAGCGATTAGCAGATAATATTTCCTCAAGTTTTCACCTCCTGCAAATAATAATTATTTCTAATCATTATTATTTGAGGTTTAAACTAAAAGATGCTTTTATTTTTTTACTTTTAACTGTATACAAAACCAATAACAATCCAAAATGTATGTAAATAACACTGCACATCCCTATGCCAAAATGTTATATTATTTGGAAGGAGTGTGATTATTTTGATAATAAGTGTAAAGAAAGAGGATTTAGATTTTAATTGCTCCAGTTTAAGTCAAAGGTGTTTCGATCCACTCATTAAGATTTATAAGGTAAGAATGTCCGAAGAAACTAATATCGGTGTAAAAGAACGTTTTTATGAGGAACTTACAGAAGGTCAAAGAGCATTATTTATGTTTTATGTTTATTATAACCATATTAGTAAATCTCTTATCGAATTCTATTGGTGGAGTGCTTATTTCATGGCTCAGCCTAAAAATTGGGCAGCGATCAAAGCCTGTTTTAAGTATTTTAATGATGAACCCTTTCTTTTACTCCTTGAGAAAATTGAACAAGAACTAAAACGACATAATCACCCTACTACATTAGAGAATTTTTCAATCACTCGAGATGAATTAAATCAAAACAAAAAGCTTCTTGCATCATTTGAATCGCTTTATGCAATATTCGAAAATATTTATCCAAGTACTATAGAAAAAATAAATAAATTCATCGAAAAAAATTTACAAGAGTTTATACAAATTGGAAATTAAGGAGTATTTTTTATGGCAACTATAGAAGACTTTGTGAATCTTGATATTAGAATTGGTACTGTGATCCAAGCTGAGGAACTTCCGAAAGCAAGGGTTCCTGCTATTAAAATGAAAATTGATTTTGGAGAAGATTTTGGCATCAAGCAATCCTCTGCACAAATTACGAAACGCTATACGCCTGAAGGAATTATTAATAAGCAAGTAGTAGCAATCGTTAATTTCCCTCCCCGTCGTGTAGCAGGCTTTAAATCTGAAGTTTTAGTGATCGGTGGCGTTCCTGTAGAAGGAGATGTAATTCTATTATCTCCTGATCAGCCTGTCCCAAACGGCACTAAAATTAGTTAAGTCTAGGATTTTATGATTTGAAAATTTAATTTTTAATGAATCTATTTCACAGGCACAAAACTAACTTATATTACATCTACATCATATATTTAATAATGTAAAGCTAATTTAGCCTTACACCTCCTGACTTGATACTAAGGGTCACGAATGTGTGGCCCTTTTATTATTTTGTAACATCTAGTACCACATGTTACATATAAATTATAAGTAGAACAAATCCCCTAAATCGAGAGGATCATAGAAAATGAAAATTTATTTTGATTGGTGCTACATCATTAAGATCTTCAAATAAAAAATAGAAAGGAGCGTGATAATGAAGAGAATAAGGAGAGAACATTATGAAAAACAGACAAACAACAACTGATGACTATGAAACTATACTAAATCTTTGGGATAGATCCGTTACCAAAACCCATGATTTTTTAAGTTTAAAAGATAAGGAAGACATTAAAAAGGAAATTCCTATGTTTTTCCCACATCTTGATGTGAGACTTTGGTTTGCAGAAAATGAATTGATTGGTTTTTCAGGTACCCATAATCAGCACTTAGAAATGCTATTTTTAGAACCTGCTGAAATTGGAAAAGGTTATGGTAAACAAATAATACAACAACTTATTAGAGATTTTAATATAAGGTCTGTTGATGTTAATAAAGACAATGAAAACGCAAAGATGTTTTATTTGAAAAATGATTTCACGATTGTCAGTGAAGAACCAACAGATAGTTCAGGTCGCCATTATCCAATACTACATTTAGAATTAAAGTAAATAGCAGAGGCCAACCCTCTACTTTATTCAAAAAAGAGATGTAAAACACAAATATACCTCTTTTTGGTATATTTATGTTTTACATTGTTCCAGCTGCCTTTATCATTTGGATTTTAATTATATTCATTAAAATTCAGCAGGAACAAACTGAAATACTTAGAAGCATATCAGAAAAGTTAAATGTGAAATTAGACTGAATTCAAGCTTACAACAAGGTCGACTTTAGTCTTTTTTTAATTGCCCCCCAACTTATCGTAGATCCCCAATTTTTTACTACTGATAATATTCAATTTAAATCATGTATTTTTAATAAAACTGTCCAATAAAATGGTATATATCCATAACATGAAAAGAGGAATGTATATGGAAACTGAAAAAAGCTATGAATCCCTACTCATACTAATTGGTTGGATAAACGTTTCGTTTGCACTTGTCTTTTTTCAATTGTTTTGTGGTATTATTGCCATTTGTATGGGCATCGTTTTAAGAAATGATTATCATGCGAAAAAGCATGGACTTGTCTTAATTATTGTAGGCATTATAGTTGGGATTGCCGGATGGGTACTCAATTATTTATATTTGTAGGCTATGAAAAGTATTAAGCAAAAAAGCACTAACATGCATTCGTCCGTCAGTGCCTCCTCGTATCAATATGGTGCTTATTTCTTCACTTTTGAAAGTGTCATACCATCACCAATTGGAATAATAATCGACTCTAATTGAGGGTGGTTCGCTACTGCTACATTGAATTTCTTCATTAATTCCGTATAACGTTTTGGTTGGGCATTTGGATCTGCCACACTCCCATTAGCAAGGACATTATCAGTAACGATAATAGCATCGGGATTTGCTAGCTTTACACAATAATTTAAATAGTTTTCATAATTATCCTTATCAGCATCGATAAAGAAAAAATCAAATCGCTCATTACCCTGCACCAGCTTTTCAAGGCTTTGCAATGCAGGTCCCGTCATATAAGTCACTTGTTCACCAAAACCTGCCTTTGATAAATTACTGTAAGCTAACTGTGCGTATTTTTCCTCTAATTCAAGAGAAGTTAATTTACCTTCACTGTCGAACCCTCTAGCTAGACAAATTCCACTATATCCACCGAGAGCCCCTACTTCAAGAATGTTTTTAGCGCCTGTCATCGAAACAAGCATTGTTAAAAGTTTTCCAGAGGAAGCAGAAACAGAAATGGCGGGCATTCCGTTTTCTTGAATGGATGTAATAACCTCCTCTAAAATTGAGTCTTCGTTATGAAACACGGCATCAATGTAATGATTAATTATTTTCATTCAGGTTCTTCCCTTCCTCTTCATGATTTAAAGATGTTTCATCATCTTCTTGACTGTCGGATGTAGCCATTGTTTCATTTTCATGTAATTCAAATAATTGAATGAACTCATTGATGACCATATCAATGGCTTTTAATTCACCCACTAATATTGGCTGAATAGATTGAAACTCTGGTTGCTCCAATTGTTGCTTAATCGTTGCACGCTTTAGATTCATCATCTCTAAAAAAGCAATAGCTCTTCCACGTCGGAAGGTTTTAGCTCCACGTTGTTGAGAGCCGTCTCTTCCTCTGTGACGTCCACCACGATGATGTCCCTCTTCTCTAAATTCCTTAAATTTTTCACTTCTCATTTTCATTCTCCTTTCGTTGTATACATTTGTATACAACCTCGATTACATTTACAGTGTATACAAATGTATACGTTTTGTCAATAAACCTTCTCTATTCATTTCCCGTTTCCTGATTTCATACTTTAACAACAGAAACATTAAACATTTTAAGGAATTTTGTAATATGTACTTCCCTTTGTTCTTCCATTAAACTGTAAATAACAGCCATCACCATAAAACGGTAATTAATAATTGTGTGACTTCTAGGGGTTAAGAATTCAATCGTATTGATGTATAGAACTTCATGTTTAAAAGAAGGAGCGATAAAATGAAAAGGCCATTTTTAAAACTTGGTCTATTACTTGTTTTTGGCATAGTGTTTTTAACTGGGGTGCAATCTTTTTTTAATCAACAGGAAATTAATTTGGCAAGTGAAAGGTGTCTAAAAGCAGGTGGAGAACCCATTGTAGAAAGAGATCTTCTTGCATTAAATTACTCCTTTTCATGCCACATCAAATGATGCATAAGTAAATGTAAATAAAGTTGAGCCCGACTGAATGAAGTGGGTGATATATTGAAGACGAAAGACTGTTTATTATTTGTAGTATTGTTTAGTTTGTTTTTAGTTGGTTGTAATGAAACCGTCGCAGTAGATACTTTTACCTTTGGAAAACCTGACGCAGCTGAAGCTTTAAGGTTGAACAACCAGGCAGATATTTTTCAATGGGAAGGTAACATTTTTGCGACCAATATAGAATGGATCGATGAACTTGAAATGAATGAAGATCAATATATTGGTGACATACAATTTAATGCCACTAATGCTGAGGGTTCAGTAAAAGAACGTGATGATGTTTTAATCGTGAAATATGACAATGTGGTTAAACGGTATTTAGTTCTATCTGAGGGCTGATTTACTGAAAAGAGACTACATGTTTAAGTTAAGGTCACCTTTATACTTTGAAGGTGACCTTTTTTGTCTATGGAATAAAAGATAAAGACTTTTGTTTTTAGACGCCTTTCCCATGCTCAATTAATATTCTAACAACTTTTATCTTGTTTTATCGTTCATCTCATTAATTAGTTGAACAGCTTCATCGACATGAGACACAGTCAAAATTTTCATATTGATATTTTGCTCCTTTTGAATCTCTTCTGCTTCTTCTGCATTTTTAGTGGGAATCATCATAAAAGGTAGACCGTATTTTTCTGCGCTTAGAATTTTTTCTTTTAGTACCCCTATCGGTAATACTTCACCAGTTTCGTTTATTGCCCCAGTAACTGCAATTGCTACATTGTTTTGCAAATCGCCTCGTATAATAAGTCCTGTTAATGCTAGCCCTAACCCAGCACTATTTCCTCCAATACGATCCTGATAAAAAAATTCATTGATACGTACATCTTCTTTACCTAGATAATGGTTTACGTTGTCTTTCATTTGATCTACTTCATTTTTTTGAAGATGAAGCCACTTCAATATTTGTTGATTTTTGCTCTCGTAAAGAACTAAATTCGTAATTTCAGCTACATTAAAAAAAGGAACATGCTGTTTATTTAAAAGATTTTCAACAGATTGAATACTCTCCATAAATTGAAATTCTACTTTATTTACCCCTATTAAATAGATTTCAGTACCTTTGGCATGTAGTGGCTCTGTATATATGTATGCGACATGCGAAGTTCCTTCATAAAATATAAGGGGTATTTCGAAGCAAAAAAGCAAGAACATTATGGAAGTAGCGAGCGTGATTTTTCTTTTATATATTTTTTTTCTAAATAAAATGCGAACCATTAATAAGATGATAAAATTAATCAAAAGTATAGCAACAAAAGTAATTCCACCAATTACATCTTGAAGATACAAAAATAGAACTATACCATAATAGAGAAATATTAAAAGGAAAGTCACGATATAAGGTAAACTTCTTTTACGATTCGAAATAAGTCTTCACTCCTACTTTAATTCGCCTATTTTCAAACAATCCATATCTTAGTGTACTTATTCCAGAAATATCCTCAGAATCCTTCTTAATAGATAATGTCTTCTATATCCTATATTCCCCAACACGTCTATTGCTCTATCATCATACTTATTCCCCTCGAATACATGCTTTAGTTATCCACAAACACAAAATTTAATAATTTCCTTACAACAAAAAAAGCGTTAATCCTATTTCGATTAACGCACATTCTATCTTATTGGTTTTTTTCAGACCCTTTTTATCCGCTTCTTATACTTATAGAGACAATTGTTTAGGAAATCAGTAAGCAATCCCTACACGCGTTTTCACATATTCTTTGCTCTGAATTTGTTGATAGGCAAACTCCGCGGTATCTGCTACAGATATTTCTACCCCATCATCCGGTAAAAAGTCTTGTTCGATACGATAAGTGCCTGTGTATTCACCATCAGGTAAGTATGTAGGACAGACGATTGTCCAATCAGTGTCAGATTTTTTCAATAAATGATAGACTTTATGATGCTCCTCTGCCGCAAAGGTTGATCTTCTTTTTGATTCGCTCGATTGATAACGTAAAATACTCGGTGTCAGACGACTTTGAAGAATACCAGCTGTTCCAACAGTTATAATTCTTTTCACATGCTCTTTTTCCATAGCGTCAAGGATTAGCGGCATACTTTTAGTTAATGTATTTGTGCCATCTGTGTTTAATGCACTAATCACAACATCAACATTCGCTATGACATTTTTTAAATCTTGTTTTTCTAAGACATTTCCTTGTACAATATGTAAATTTTCATCATTTATTTGTAGCTTATTTGGGTTACGAACTAAAGCTGTGACGCTATGTTCATCTCGTAAAGCTAGGGAAACGATGTGGCTACCAACGCGCCCAGTGGCACCTAAAACTAAAATCCTCAGAATGATCACCTCTTTTCTTAGATTATAGCACATAAATTTCCTGTAACTATTTAGAGGTCCCTAACCATCCTTAAGCGTTGCTAATGAACATCAATAAGTTTGAGATTAACGATAAACAACTGAAAATCATTATTTTCTGCAATACTGTTGACGATATTTTGGATTTCGCTTTCTGTACTTTTATCGAATTTATCTAAATTATGTAATTGTATAGTGATTACTTGATTATTCGGAGATTCAATTAAATAGCCGATCATACTATCTGGGAAATAGCCTGCTGCTCGTAACGCTACAATAATTTTTTGTGTAAAATTTGTGTTTTGTAATTTTTCACCAATTTCATCAGCATAATTTGTATCGGGATTTTTTTGAACTATGGGTCTTTCAAATGAAGGCTGATTATTATACTTAATCAAGGCTGCGGTTATTATTATCAAGGAAAATATAACAAAAAGGCCTTTTATTAACCCTCTCATACATTCTCTCCATTTCTTCTTTTTAATAGAATACGCTTATCTTAATGAATTAATCCCACTTTGAAATTTATGTTTTATTTTATAGCTATTAAAATTTGCCAGGCTAACATGTAAATAGCCTGGCAAATTGGTGTAAGGTAAAGGTTAAAATCCACCTTAGTCATTTATTCGTTTACGATGACTTTCACAACGGGTTCTAATTTTCCTACATATGCATCTCCAAGATAATCAACATCTATAACTATAGCTTGTGGCACGAAACGTTGAATGCTTTCAATAAGACGTGCGGTATTACGCCTTTTGACAAGCTGGAAAGGTGGACCAAAATCTCTGTATAATGGGCAAGATATTACGAAAGTAGATAATATAAAAGCTACATTTTGTAATATTTCATCAACGCCTGTAGCAGTACAATCAATATTGCTCGTGGCGGTCACTTGATGTGTCATCCTATCAACCTTTCTTCTACGATACGTGGAAAGATGTAAGTATTCTTTCTTAATATGAGCTTTTCATCGAAAAAAGAGCACTTAGTTATTTATGCTAGATGCTCAAAAGTTATGAACGAAGCACACATTCACTATTGTATGTATACGATGCAATTTCCCTCTAAACAATTGCACAGCGTCAGGTTCCACATTCATCCCGCTTCTCTGAATAGATTTCACATGCTCATCACCATTTATCTTATTAGTGCGTAATAAATTACATACAACCAACTTAAACAACCATGTATGATTGCCCATATTATTGAATGATTTACACTCCAAGAAATAGTAATGGCCAATACCGAGCCAAAACTAATACCGCTCTTAATAACTGTTTTGTTTTCCATTTTCTTCACCTTCTTTATTTTTCTAATTTCAGATGTTTGCCTCCTCATCATTATTCCTCCTAATCATGTCATCAATGGACGTATAACTGTAACTTCTATCTTAGTTATGCTGTATTTGCTTCTTTTATTCCAGATAGATTTCACTGCTAATAAAAATCGCAATACACACACCACTCATTTAGCGCTGGATTAAAAAAGAAATAGAAATTTCCATTATCGACGATATTGAAATACGCCTTCTCGTCTGAGGCAATCTGTAATACAAAGGGAAAGTCCTCACCGTAATCATGACCACTTTGGCAATAAGCTGGATAGCCACCTATTTTATGAATAGCGTATATTTCTTCTACGATATCATCGAAGTATTCAACATCCTCCTCGTGCTCTAACCTCAAAATTTCATCCTCCACATCAGATGGAATCCCTCCTCCATCCCATGTCGGATAATCATTTTCAATAAGTTTTGGAATAAGCGGGAAAGCGCGAATACGGTCATGCTGCCAATTTTGTTGGATTAAGCCTTCTAGAGATGTATATGCTCTTATTTCAAAAAAACGACTCAGATCATCTTCTATGAGGTGATCAAATATTTCTTCATTGATAGATAACGTTAGCAGCTCGATATGCTGCAGAGATGCGGGTACAAAAGGAAGGTCCCTTAAAAATAATGTAGCAAGAGGCTGAAACCCTTGTGGCCACTGTTCCGCAGGTAATGACCAGCCTACATAGCCAATCCAACTTTCATGCAGGTCATGTGTAGGTCTAACTCCACCTGTTTTAAAGATGGTTGCCTGTCTAACTAGCTGTGCCTTAATTTCATCAATTTTCATCAGCTGATCCCTCACTGCGACAAAAACAATCTACGACATGATCATTCACCATCCCTGTTGCCTGCATAAATGAATAGCAAATCGTACTTCCAACAAATTTAAAGCCGTCTTTTTTTAATTGCTTGCTCATTCGTTCACTAATTTCTGTTGTAGCAGGTACATCTGCTATGGACGACCATTCATTGATGATCGGCTGATGATCCACAAAGCCCCAAATATAGTCAGAGAAGGAGCCATATTTCTCCTGTATACGTAAAAAAGCTTGGGCATTCGTCACAACACTTGCAATTTTAAGCTTATTACGAACGATGCGAGAATCCTGACGAAGTTCCTGTAGCTTGTCTTCCGTATAGAGAATGATTTTCGATACATCGAATTGGTCGAATGCTGCCCGGTAGCCCTCCCTTTTTTGTAAAATTGTCCACCAGCTAAGTCCAGCTTGTGCTCCTTCTAGACAGAGCATTTCAAATAAATGCTGATCATCATAGACGGGAATACCCCACTCCTTGTCATGATACTCAACATATAAAGGTTCATTTAGCTTGACCCATTCACATCTTTTCATTTATATATCCTCCATTTTTATGTATCATTTAATCCCTGTTATACATAGCCATCCTTTTTGTGTGTTTTCTCGTATCGTAACGGTTTGAAACCCAACACTTTTAAACAACTGCTTGATTTCAGATTTCGTTTTATAGGCTTTCATATGATAATTAATTTTATAGAGCTCCGAAATTATAATAAACTTCCCATCGTCCTTCAACACTCTAAATACTTCCTTCACATCATTTGCCAAGTCTGGCCAAAAATAATGCGTTTGGAATGCTGTAATTGTATCGAAAAACTTATCTGAGTACGGAATGCTCGACACACTAGCTTGCGTCACGATCACTTTTCCAGTTGCTACATCCATTTGATTTGTTTTTATAGAGTCTTTGACAGCCTGCGCAGAAAAGTCTATACCATAGATTTTACCACTAGGATTAATTTTCGATAAGGATTGCAGTGTTTTTCCACCCCCACATCCAATATCTAATACAATATCGCCATCATTTATGGCTTCCTGTTTCATTAGCCAAGTATTCATACCACTATGTGCCTTATTCATAATTCGTAGCATCAGTGAACCTACGAATCCTCTTGGTTTCTTAGCTTGCTCAATTAATCTTTGTAAAAGCGTCATTGCAAATTTCCCCCTTGTCAGTTTCACTTTTAAAAATCTGCTCCGAACTAAGGATTAAGATGTTCTGTGTAGCTAGCTTAGTTAAGGCTGCTTCCTTACTTTGATCTGTAGCACCTGCGACTGCATCCTCCACAACAGTTACAGCAAATTTTCTAGCTAAAGCCCCTTCCACTGTTGCAGTGACACAGCCTTCTATAAATACGCCCGTTACTATTAAGTCCTTTATGTCATTATTATTTAAATACGTACTTAAGCTGGGATTACTAAATGCATCCGCTTTCTTTTTTGAAAAATACGCACCCTTGGCTCTTATTAGTCGTTCATCCAATTCAGCACCTTTACTGCCTTTTAACGCAGTGAATTTTCGTAAAAGGTTCGAAAGTATTTGCGTTCGCTCAAATACTTTCCTAATATAGATGATAGGGACATTTGACTTTTCAGCGCTTTTTATCAGGTCATTTATGCCATTTAAAGTTGGCTCAATTTGATGCTTGGCGATAGGCAAAAGGTAATCATTTTGAATATCAAGTATTAACGCTTGCTTCAAAATATTAACCTCCCTGTATTATTTTATCTGATATTTTTACGTTCTTAAAAACAAAAAGTTTCAATTTTTTCCATTTTTTTAAAAAGGAGAATCGATATGATTAAACAAGCCCTCATAGAAGATGTTCAAACAGCAGCATTATTAGCACTACAACTTTGGCCAAATCATACGTTAGAAGAATTTTGCGAGGAGATGGCGCAACTAATTAATGCTGAAAACGATGCTATTTTCCTTGCCTATGAGGATGATAAAGCAATTGGTTTTGCACAATGTCAACTTCGAACAGATTATGTTGAAGGTACTCACTCAAGCCCAGTCGGCTATTTAGAAGGACTCTTCGTAAAAGAACCATATCGACAGAATGGCTTTGCAAAGCTACTTGTCGAGAGTTGCGAGCAGTGGGCTAAACGTAAGGGATGTAGTGAATTTGCGAGTGATTGTGAATTACAAAATCTCGAAAGTCTAGCTGTCCATCTTAAACTAGGTTTCACAGAGGCTAACCGCATTATTTGTTTTACGAAGGGATTATAAAAATGAGGTCATCCCCCTATGGAATGACCTTATTTAGATGTCAATACTTATCTGTTATTACTCCGATTGAAGATGCTTTAATAAAATCAAGATTTTGTAAGCTTGCGAGTGTCTTCGTATTCCCAGTGACGACAGCCCCATAAATGACAAGATCTTTTACTGATAGACTATCCGCACCACCAATTTCTTTTTCTAACCGTTTGTACTCATCTTGTAAACTTGATTTTTGTCTAGTACCACTACTTATTGCACGCACAAATAGCTCAGCTGGGTTCTCTTCTTCATCACCATTTGCGTTTAAAAGTGAAAAACCATATACATCTTGTTCTGTTCGCAACAAATTGTAACTTCCTTTAACTTTTCCATTTTCTACAATCTTACCAGTATTGTCAGCTGCTTCATCCACGTCCTTTACCCATAACCAAGTAGTAGTCACATTTTTCGGCAGCTTTGTAAGTGCTTCTTGCATCGTATAACCTTTATCAAAAGATAAAGCGATTTCCATAATTTTATCGTCACCAATTTTAGGCAACAATGCTAAATCATTGCGTGTCTTTTTATAATTTAAAAATGGATAGAAAAACAACATTTCACGCTGTCCTAGCTCATTGTAACGCTGAACATCTAAATCTTCATCACTGTTGCTCGTTCCAAATGGAACCGGAGAACTAGAACCTTCATAAAGTACCTCATCTCGTAAAAAACCGTAGCCAAATGTATCATCTCCTGTAGGAACAATTTTACCTTCAATGTATTTAAACGTTTTATAATGCATTTCACCTCCTAAAATGCCTGGGTAATTCCTCGTTGTTCCAATAAACTCATTTGCCCCTTCTACTTGGTGTAGCGTATAAAAATAATTCTGTGCATGACTTTGCAAAAATCCAGTGATAACATCATTAGCTATTTTCCCAGCAAATGATGTCACAATGATGACGCAAAAAGTGATGATGATCGTTTTCCATGTTGCGCAACGTTGTGCTTTTTTCATTGTTTTTGTCATCTTTTCTGTATTAAAAAGATTGTCCATCTTCTAACACCTCCCACTGTTTTTTAAATGCTTTTCGAGCTCGCTGTAAATAAGTTTTTACATGCGACTCACTCACCGCGAGAATCGCAGCCATTTCTTTATAGGACAATTCCATATCGTATTTCATTAAAAGTAATTGCTGAAATGACGGCTGTAGCCCCTCCAAGGCTTCATTAATCTTTACATTTTGCTCTTTTTGTAAATAATGTTGCTCTACATCATCTAATGCAATTTTTAATTTTTCGATTTCATTGTCACCGATTAATGTTGCGCGCTTTTGCTTGTTATACAACGTATAGTAACGATTAAGGGCTACCTTGAATAACCAAGCTCGTAAATTATCATGTTGAATTGTAGACAAACATTCAATTGTTTTAATAATTGCTTCTTGTATAACGTCCTCGGCATCTTCTTTTGTAGCCCCTATTTTTATCAAATATTTGAAAACGACTTCTGCATGCGCAAGCAATAGACGCTCCCACTCTTTATTCATACTTCACCAACTTTTGGATATCCATTTCGTAGTTAACTCATCTATATAACCAATTAAACCCCAAAATGTATACAGTTAATTGCCAAAAAAGAAAAAAATCACAAGTGCTTTTTTTTACACACTTGTGATTTATATTTTTTTCGACAATAAATATCATGAACACAAACTTTAAATGTCCATTTATTTTGGGTACTAAAAGATATGTAATATGTCAAAAGGTTAAATTTTTTATACTTCAACATTTATTAATTTAAATATGTATTGTTTGAAATATTTCTTTCGCGCTCTTCAATTACTAGGTGGATAATAAATGCAAGTTGTTGCTCAATTCGCAAATTGTTAAGATGCATGATGTCGGCAATTGCATTTTTTTGCTTCTCTTCTAATCCCACCTTCTCAAGCATTAACATAATTTCTTCTTTCGAAAGTCCAAACATACTTTTTTCACCTCTAATCCATCCATTTATTATTTTACAATCATTATTCATATTTCTCAAACAACGAACTAATACAACCATTTTATGAACCATTTTTACTGATTACAGGATAGAACATGGCACTTTATCAATCCAAAATCTACATTAATTTAATAATAATTTAAGCTCTCTAAAAAATCATTGTTATCCAATCAATAATTTTCTAATGAAGTGTCTATAACCATTTTTTTATCTATTAATTCTATTATAAAAATAACAAGCCCTTTTGTCGAATTATAGCATTCTTCGTCATTGCTTATAATTCACAATAAGAAACCGTTTACATAAAAATATGCTTAAGATTGTAATGAATAATGGCAGCGGATAGAACACTCACTTTGTTAATATGTATTCACCTTGATTATACCTTTCCCCTCGTTATTACAGTGCTTTGATTTCATAAAAAAAGTAATTTCAAAATAATTGAAACTACTTATCCTACTTTATTATTCGGTTATTACACTGTTTTATTAATATTATTCTTAAGAAGGGTTTTGTTAAATTTTTGTAAATTTTCGAGTGGTATTTGCAATCCGCCCTCCAGTTTTTGGACATCGTCTATTTTAGCTTGATTTAATACAACGTGCTTTGTCTTATCGCTAGTATTGACTGGCAAATAAACTATTCTCGACGATGCATCCGTCTTCCATATTGTCTCATTTGTATACCCTTCGATAAATAACTGACTCTTCCCCTGTACAATAGCCGGTATTTTTACAGCAGTTAGATCTGTGTAAACCAACTCAAGTAAAGATTGATTAGACATCGCTAAAAATGGACGATCTGCTTTATCAATCGTACAATGCTCAATACGACCCATTGTCTTATCAGACCAAACTATTGCATATGGGCCTTCATAACAGTTTTTAAATTCACTATTCGCAACTTCAAAAATAGTATCAATACAAGTAATCGCATTTCCGCTAATGTGTTCAAAAGTACAATTATCAGCAAATAGTCGAGCATTATTTATATAAAGGTGATGACTTTTGAGCTCTCGAATTGTTGTGTTCTGAAGCGTAATCTTGGCGTGATCATTGCCATAAATACCACCTGCCTGCCCAAATTGAATCATGCACTGATTAAGCTTTAGACCGCTTGAGTCAATAATAAAGTGAAATTGCGGGTGTTCTTGGAGATCACACTCTGTCATGGATACATCGGCTTCATTGACAATCGTAACTCCTGTTGCCTCTCCCTTTTCTATTCTACATGTACGAAACTCCGCTTTACTATTTTCAATTAACAACTGTGACTTCCCATGTCGATGGATCTTACAATCATACAATATTGCCTTAGTTTTCTCGCCAAGATAAAGGCCATTCCCTGCTCCATCAGAAAAGATAGAATCCGTCACCAACAACTCACTTTGATGAACAACTAGGTGCGTGTCTTGATGTTGCTTGATTTCACAGCCATCCATCGTTAGTTTCGAGCTATCGAAAACTTGCATCCCTACATCTTGCCCTTGGTGAATAAGTGTATTGGTCATTGAAATTGAACTGGAGGCTGCAACAATTTGCGCCTTTTGATGTCCATGAATTTCACAATCCGTCATCTCCATCTTTACATCCTGTATTGCAAAAATGCCATTCGTTCTTCCTTCTAATAGCATACAATTAGTCAATGCGATATCACTTTTTTGCACAGAGATTTGAGCCTTTACATGATGCTGGATAGTCGTATCCACAAGAATAACGCTCGAACCATTATCAATACGTAAGCCAAAATGATTGACAGGGCTCGCTAAAATATCAACATTTTTCATCATTAAACTACCGAAGCTTACGGTCACTTGTGCCTGCACCATTTGCTGCTCAATGACACAGTTTTCTAGCTGTAAATCTCCCTTTACATAAATACCCTGCCCTTGAGTAAAACGCAGATTTCGCATATTTACAAGTGTCCGATAGCGTATAAACACGCCACCTTTAATGGTCACATTCCCCACTCCATAAAGTGTCAGCCTTTTGGAAATTTCGAAGCTTTCTTCATATATCCCATCCCGGATTTCAATAAAATCCCCCGGCTCTGCCTCTTGAATCGCCTGCCCAATGCTTTGGTATCGGTGCATAATTCCTCTCTTTACAACAAGTGTCGCCATCTCTACACTCCTATTGTCGGTTTTATTTTATTTATATCCCCATTGAACTTCCTATTATTCAATTTTGTATAAATAATTTAGAACCGGTACTGTGTAGCGACAATTGGTAATACGGATAGAAGGATTCCTTTGGTCAACTTTAATGTTAGAAAAAATAGGCTTAACTATTAGGATGCCTGCCTCACTATTATTATGATTAAGAATCTACTAGCGAAGGAAATCCAGCTCGAGACCATAGCCATAAAGGTGTATGGACATCAATCGGTGCAATTCCTGTACCACTGAGCGCTCTTTCCCAAGCATTAGCAACCACTTTCCTATCAGCAGCACTACCATTTAATACATCTTCAGGGCATAATCCTAATTTAACAGTAGCCTGCAAAATATGGGTATCTGGTGCTATTGTAATAAGTTCACGCGACTTCCAATGAATATCTGTATAGCTCTCAAGAACATAAACCCAGTAATTAAAGATTTTAGGCCCAGAAAGATACGGAAAATCAGATTTTCGAGAACTCTGCATCAATTCTTTCAAAGAATGAATATCATATTGAACAGATTGGATAAGACCTTGTACATTTCCTTGTGCTGAAGAATTAACAATTCCTTTTGCTACACGTTGCCAAATCTCCGGATGTCGATTTGGTTGCAAACCTACACGATGGAGGAGTAATGCATCTCGTAAGACATTTAAGTCGCTATTTACCACAATTTTGAGGTCAAATATCCACTTTGTTACTTCATCTTGATAAGCTTTAACAACGGATTCCCACAGAGTATAAGAGTTTCTTTGATAATTTAAAGCCATAGCTAACGTTAATACTTCAAGTAAATCCTCTTTTGGTACAATGCCAATTAAAACATCTTCAGGCATTGTTTCTCCACCAAGATGTCCTTCTGAGTACATTTTTATCAATGTTTTTACATTCATTAAAAATTTGTCTATTGTCATTAAATAACCTCCAACATTCAAATGAAAGTTCTTCCAGCCTGTTCCGTTCATATGCACAAATTTCTTCAAAATCTTCACGCTAATTTTAGCATAAATATCCAATAAAAAATTCATCTTGAAGAAACTAAAGAAGTAATTTTATTAAGTTCTATTTATAAGAAAAGAGACACCAGCATTTAATTGGTAAAAATATCTCCTGATTTCATCCTCCCTTCTTAACCACATCATAAAATAAAACCAGCAATCACAATTTTCTTGTCAATTGCTGGTTTAACAGATTTTCATTATTCTTTTCATTAGTAATACAATTGCTCAAAATCCAAACGGTGCTTAAATTTAATGATGTTTCGTCAGCCGCTTTTGTTTGTAGCGTTTGCTGATTGTATTTATAAATTTAATTACAATTTAAATTTCCCAACGAGGTCGTTGAGTTTCTCTGCCATGTCCGCTAAATTGGATGAACTGTTTTTGATTTCATCCATCGAGCTTGCTGCTTGTTCGATCGTGGCAGAAGTTTCTTGTATGCCTGCAGCGGATTGTTCTGATACAGTAGCAATTTCGTCCACTGATTTATTAATATTGACAGTGTTTTGTACTATGTCTTCTAGCTTTGTCGTCATGCTATCAATGTTTGTTGACATCGAGTAAACTGCCTCTGCAATGTGGCCGAATGTATCATTTGTAGAGGCAATTTGAATTGTACCTTTTTCAACCTCTTGATAACCGTTTTCCAGTGAAGATGTCACCATGTTAGATTCTTGTTGGATTTTTTGTACAATGTCCGTGATATCGTCCACTGAGATGGCTACTTGTTCAGCAAGTTTACGAACCTCATCTGCAACGACCGCAAATCCTTTACCATGCTCCCCTGCTCGGGCCGCTTCGATAGCTGCATTAAGCGCCAGTAAATTCGTTTGTGCTGCAATATCCTGAATCACTGCCACGATTTTTGAAATGTCCTGTGTTTGTTTACTTAGTTCGTCTACCTTATATACAGCATCCTTCACAATATGATGAATGGATGTCATTTGCTCAGTAGATGCGTCCATTAAACCTTGACCCTCTTTCGTTAAAGCCATGACATTTTGGGAATATTGCTGAACATCCGTACTGCTATTATTGACATCTGTCATCTTCAATGTGAATTCTGTCATTGTTGTAGCTACATCGGATGCATTACTTGCCTGCACTTCTGTGCCACTTGCGATTTCAGTGACTGTGTCGACAATTTGTTCCGTACCAGTTTTCACCTCTGTTGCTGATTGCATAAGCTCTTCACTATGCGCAGCTACGTCATTGGAGACTGTTTGAATTTGCTTTAATAAACTGTTCAAAATATCGGACATCGTATTAGTCGCTGCTGTCAGCTGACCTACTTCATCTTTTGATTTTACAATAAGTGCAGGTTCACTTAAATCACCCTCAGTAATTCGTTGCATACGATTTGTCAAAGTGATGATTGGTTTTGAAATGTTTCGAGCACTTAACAATGCAATCATGATGGAAACAATAACAATTACAATACCGACGATTATACCTGTAAGCTGCTTAGTCTCGCCTGCACTGACAATGTCTGCACCAGTCGCATTAATCGATTGCTTACGATGCTCAGCTAATCCCTCAAAGCCTTCACGTATTTCCGTAGCCTTATCACTCATAGTTGCTAAATTTTTTGTTGCTTGTTCAATTTGGCCTTGGTCATAAACAGTAAAAACTTCTTTTTCAACATAACTGCTCCATTCTTTAGCCATTTCTGCAAATTTGTTGAAATCACCTGTCTCTGATATTGCTAAACGTAGTTTCTCATTCTCATCAGCACGCTTAACATTATCTTCAAAAATTTTCTTATACTTTTCATCACCAGAAAGTATATACCCTCTAGCTGCCGCGATTCTTAGCCCAATGGTCTGGGCTTCCTCATAATCTGTAATTAGTAATTGCATTTCTTCATCAATAATTTGTTCCGTTGCGTTGTTGCTTTGGTTGACTGCATAAATATTGTAACCAATGTATAAAACCACTACTGCTACTACAATGCTGAAGGAAAAAACGATTCTTTTACTAATTGACTTAAAATTCATTTCAAATTCTCCTTATTTTCCAAATGCAATCTAATGTGCACTGTCATAATTTGCACACCATTAGTAATCTAACACTCTTGAGCTAAGTTTGGATTGATTTGGAATTTTTTCTAGATTAAACGAAATAACTAGTTGATATTTATGTAATTTTCAGCGGTTTATAAAAGCCATAATTTTCAGACATATGAACTACCCCAATAATCCCAAAGTAGGGCTTTTGGTGCAAAAAAGGAATAGCCTCAAAAGTAAGCTGTTCCTTCTATTTAAATATTAATCCCAATAATTAAACATAACTTCTCCGATTGTTTCACTATCAAAGTATGAAATGTATTTCCATTCCACCTCAGACAAACTGTGCAGCTCCTTATCTTGCGTCAACAATGTGTTTAATGTATCGGCAGTAAGGCATTTACGCATCGGAAAATATTTGTGTAATTGAGCTTTTGTTAAAAATTGAAAGCTTAGCTCTTCATCAAATTTAGCAAACGCAATATAAGGCATCAGTCTTTGATGAAGTATCGTCAAACGTTCATCTTCTAGTTGAATCACCGCTTGCATATAAACAAAATGAGGCTGATCAATAAATTGTAAAACTTTTGCTCGTTGTTCACTTGTAACTAAATGATAAACCATCGACTGGAAAGATCGCATATCCTGTTCAATTAAATGGTCTGCATTAAAACCTGAAATCCCTTTAGTTAATCGCAACGAATCACCCCTTTATTATTGTGTCTATATGACCTTCTAGTAAAGGTAGGCAGATTCCTTCAATAAGGATCTATTCTCTTATTATTTGATAGTTAATTTCTAAAAAAGGAAGACCGAAAATACGCATCTTGTGCACAGCTGTTAGTGTTGTTTCATCTTCTGCCTATATCTTAAAATGCTCCTGTAAAGGTAGTTGAAATAAAAAACGGTTAATGGCTAAATAAATCCCAGCATCCCCATCGTGATTACTCGTTAAATATAAAGCACCATTATCTTCATATAAATGTAACACCCCAATCATTGTTGAAAAAGGTAGTGGAAGTGCAATATTCATATAGGTGGTTTGTCCTGTTGTATGCTTTGAATAGATTGCGACAAAGGTTGTTTGTTTGTCTATTTTACGAATCCATGCACGTGGAGCTAGACGTCCATCGTGTAGCTCATCTACTTTAACAACCATTCCTGTCATCTCAATTTGCTTACTGGAGAAGGGTAAATTTAACTGTTGCATGAAGCGACTTAAGCATTGATAAATCAAAGCAAACGGTTTAAACCAGCTTTTCCACTTTACAGATGCCATTAAACGATACTGATTGGTTTCTTCATAAAAATGTGGAATGATGTGTGGCAGCTTTGTCGTATCAACAAAGTCACTAAGCGCATCGACTAAACCTGGGTGCGGGTCTTTTCGTTCTCGCAATTTTCCCCTAATTTGGCTAACTGGAAAATGAAATGGTTGAAATTTAGTTTCGGGAATAGCTATAGCCCAAGCTAGTACCCCTACACTACCAAAGAAAATACCATTCATTAATCCATGGAATTTTAGCATTTCTGGTATCCCTACATATCCAAATGCATATATAAACGACCATAATATCGTGATACATAGAGACCCATAGGAAATGCGTAACAGTAAACCTTGTCCACGAGGAAGTTTCGTTTTTAGAGCAAGGAAAAATAAACTGTAAATCGCAACGATATAAAGTGTCACTGAAATAATTTCTATTATTGTAGAGAACGTTATACCTATTGCAACAAGAAGCGGGCCTGTCAATAAAATAACAACGACTGCATTGTACCAACTACTCTTATGTATTCGCCCAAAAAGACCTATAGAAATAGCTAATAAACAAGCTGAATAATGAAAATGTATGGCTGTTAACCACGTTATTAACGATGAAAAGCCTGTATCGATGTTTGCGATAAAAGCAAAAAACCATAGTCCACCGATCAATATATAAATAAGCCCCACGTCAATTGATATCTCCGCCATGTTTGTAAAGCCTCGCTGTAAAAATCGCTTCACACCTTGTATAGCTATAAACGCCGTATAAAGAACATAAATAAGTACGAGAACGATTGCTATCCAACCTTCAAACCACCAATGTAGCATCGTAATAGCAAGCATCATCGCGACAATAATAGCATCGCCGGCTTTGTTAAAGGGAATGACCATTTTCACCATCGCAGGTACAAAGATCAGCTGTGCAACTGTGAGTAGCAACATATATTCAGGCTGCGGGCTAAACAAATAACAAACGACCGACAGTATAAGACCTAATACTAGGACTGGACTACATAGATTGTTGCGTAAATTCTCCAGCATACATCATTAGCCTCCCTATCAATGGATTATGGATGGACACATGAATCGTAAACACATTCCTTTTGTCATCAAATCCTTCCTCGACGATAACACGCCCCTCTAATATTTTTGGTATTGGACATTCCATTTTGGAAACTACAAATCGTTGAACCCCAGAGCGAATGACCAATTTCCCCTCACGTGTCAAGGCAAAATGCAAATCTGAATAAAAAAGAGCTGGCGATCCTAAGTAATCCTTGACTATTTTTCGGACTGGATCAATCGTCATCCTCGCATCAAAATGTCTAGTTCTGTTTGAAAAATTGAAAGTACGCTCCCATAACACTTCAAGTTCTCCACTTGGCAATACTCGACAAGTATTACAAATTGAGAATGGAACATCGTCGCCTGATTCAGGAAACAGGAATTTAGTTTTGGTAGCTATCGCATAAAAAGGACGCAGCCACTTTGCACCAGACTCAATTTTATGCATCACGCCAGTAGCATAAAAAGGCTGATCTACAGGTAACATATAACGCTTCTGCAGCATTGGATGGAGTCGAGTAAAGTCCTCGCCTAATAAAGTTTGATAAATCGTCATGTTGTTCCTCCTCGCTTTCGTTTACAGCTTTTGGCACTAGGCATATCTTTACTAAGAATCAACCCGATAATGGACAATACCCATAATGCTACATTAAGTGTTACAGGATTAAATGGAGCAGTAACAATTGTTTTATCTGCTAGAACGGCACCCAATGTTAATAATGGAAATAGCAATATTTGCACTCCAAACAATAAACGCTTTCCTCGAGGCAATAGCCAACAAAGCGCAAAGATTATCTCTGCAAGTCCAATCCAGTTTACTATTTGGCTAGTGTTATTTGATCCATTCAACTGACTATAATCCCCACCTAGTAATTCCTCAATCATCATCACCTCAGTTGGATGTTGTACGATGATTTTCGGTACAAGACCGTGGTACAACCACACAAAACAAAAAAGCACACTAATGAGCATTGTTACAAAGAAGCGACGATACTGTGAAAAAGGATTTTCTCCTTGTTCAAGCCATCTTTTTAAAACGTCGAAACTAAGAGCTGTTGCCCAGCCCATTACGGGACGAAACACGCCATCAAATAATTTCCCTAGTTTTCCGTAGCGAACATCATAGTCATACTTAGTTAAAAATGTAAGCCCCTTGTCATTAGGAATATACTGCCAGTATCCTTTCCCCTCAGCGATTGGGGATATTTTTTTGGGTGTACCAAAATGTAACGAGGATGTTTTCGTGCCATCTTTTTTATGATGCTCTCTTTTACTCTCACCCCAGCCACTAACTGATATGCCCGGCATCACCTTCGTTTCATAGGTAAAGCGCTGAGGTTCTTCAGGAAATTTTTTATCGATATATGTAATAGAAGTAAAACGTAAATCCCATTGCTCATGCAGCTTAGGATTTTGGGTATAATTCCAAGCCTCGTCGATGGATGCTCGTATATCCACCTCCACATAAATAGGCTTTTTCTTCATCTAGATTTCCTCCTTAAAACAAGCTTATCGGTTATTTTGGTTTACTTTCTATAAACTTCCATAACCACCACTCTAATTAATGGTATTATAGCAATAAATTAATTTTTCACCATAAATTGGACTTTATCTATTAAATTGGAACAACACAATAAGTTTGAGATGACACTTGTATATAAGTTGATTGGCGTGGAGACTGAGCTACTTCTTTGTCATTAGCGATAGAGGAACGAAGGCTAAAAACATTACGTCCTGTGATAACGCCTACGTGAACAACAACTTCGTATTGGCCCGAGACCCTGGAGCTCAGCAGATGTTTTCTGTGCGAAAGCAAAGCGACAACAACAACAACAACAACAACAACAAAAGTGGCTCATCGGACACCCCCAGTCGGAACGGAAATCATCCCCCACGTTCTGGTGATGACCCACTTAATTCCATAAAATAAAAAAAGTTGAATCGAAGTGATGGTTTGCCAAGTCTAATAGTCGGAAGGAGGCGATTTTCATTACTACAAAGCAAGAATCATTAGTACAATTAGCACACAACGGAGATGAGCAAGCCTTTTACCAGCTTATAGAGCAGGAGCAAGATAAGTTATATCGAATGGCCTATGTTTATGTCCAAAATGAAAATGACGCCGTAGAAGTTTTTCAACAAACCATTATCCGTGCATATGAGGGCTTACCTAAATTAAACGACCCTCAATATTTTTCTACCTGGTTAATACGCATTATTATTAATTGCTGTAAAACTTATCTTGCCAAGAAAAACTCGGTACAGCTTGTTGAACCACATACATTAGAGGATCTCAATAGTACATCACCTACATACATCGAAGAAGAACTTGATTTATGGCATTCTCTCTGCAAGCTAGAGGAAAAATACAAAACGGCTTTACTATTACGTTTTTATCAGGACTACTCGGTAAAGGATATTGCAGTGATTTTACAATGTCCTGAGGGCACTGTAAAAACTCATATTCGCAGAGGCTTACAAGCTTTACGACAACAATTAAAGGGGGCATATATAGATGAATGGGTTCAATCCGTTGAAAGGAGTTATTAATGCGATTCCAATCCCCGGAGGACGTTTAACAGAAGTGTTACGCATCGAAGGGATGTCAAAAATCTTTCAACAAAAGCATCATACGGTCAATGCATTGAAAAATATCCATTGTACGATTTATCAAGGTGAAATGGTTGCCATTATGGGGACGAGCGGTTCTGGTAAAAGCACACTACTCAATATGATTAGCGCCATCGATGAACCGACTGAAGGTGCGTTATTCTTATTTGGCAAGGAAGCGCATGATATTTATCAAGAGCCAAAAGCATCGAAATTCCGCAAAGAGAATATCGGCTTTATCTTCCAATCATTCCATCTGTTGAAGGATTTATCAGTTGAAGATAATATTGCGCTTCCTCTTATCCTCAATGATATACCGAGTAAAGAGATCAAAGTACGGGTACAGCAAATGATGGAAAAGCTTAATATAGCTGCATGGTCAAAGCATCGACCAAATGAGCTTTCTGGTGGTCAAAAGCAACGAATCGCCATAGCCCGCGCTATTATTGCAAACCCACCAATATTGCTGGCAGATGAGCCGACGGGTGCATTGGATGTGAATACGACTGATGAAATTTTAGAGCTGTTAGTAGACTTGCAAAAAAATATGAATCAAACCATGTTACTCGTGACACATGACCCTTATGTTGCGACTTATGCAGATCGTGTATTATTTTTCCATGATGGTGCCATTGTGGATTCCTATCAAAATACGCAAACAGCGAAGGATTTAGATTGTATTTTAGCGAAGTTCAAGCTGATTACTAGAGGTGATGTGTAATGTTTACGATGCGTACCATTGCTCTGAAGCTATTTCGTGCAGCATGGGCCAATGTATTAACGAGTATTAGTATTATTACCATTTCCATTTGCCTTGTCATGACAATGAGTGTTTACATATGGAATGCCCATAGTCAAATGAAAGAAGACATACAAGCACAATTTGGAGAAATGGATTTAATGGTTGGCTATAACCCCGAGCAAAATAGGCTGTTAACTTCACAGCAAATCGAAAATTTCGAAGCTAGGCCTGGTGTTACAAAAGTTTCGAGTGTGTCACTAGCTCAAACAAATGTTGAAAATGAGAAAAATACATCATTTTATACAGTTGGTGTGGAAAACGACGACTTAGTGAAAAGCCGCTATCATTTTAATGTCGATCTTGGCCCGAACGAAGTTGTGATTACCGAAAATGTGGCACGTCTTTTTCACAAAGAGGTCGGCGATACGCTAAATGTTACTTTCAATAAAACGGTTGGAGACTCTGTTGAAACAAATACAGGTAGCTTTACGATCCAAGAAGTCCTTCCACCCCTTAAAGGCACAGATAGTCCTAATTTTATCCTTATGCAAAATGATGTGTTGAAATCTTGGATGAATAATAGTAATGCACAAACAGCCGGTATGTTTGCACTCATTAAAACGGAAGATAATATGGCTACCGCAGTTGGTACAGATTTGAAACAACTTGATGAAACATTACGTGTAGATGTCATGAGTGACTATGATGAATTTAAGAGAAATTTACAAGCATTAATCATTTTTATGATTGTACTTTCATTCTTTATATTACTTATTTCAAGTGTTTTACTACTATCAACGTTCCAGCTATTATTTTACAAAATTAAAGAACAGCTTATGGTATTTCGTGCACTTGGCGCCTCTACCAAGCAAGTAGGACGCATTGTACAATTGCAATTATCTACAATCATTGGCGTTGGCGTATTGCTGGGGACAGCGGTCAGTTTATTGATAATAAAAAGTTGGTTACCACAGCTCATTAGTTTGATGAAAATGCCAGATGCAAAAACTGATTTACCGATGATCTTTGTGTTGGTGATTGCTATTGTAAGTTTTTTATTGCTACAGCTAATCACACAATGGCAAGTTCATAAAAGCTCAAGTCTATTACCTTTACAAATCGCAACAGAGAATGAAAATTTAAGTTTACGATGGACAAAATGGAAAACGATTGTTGTGAGTGGCGTTGCGTTCATGTCCCTATTCTTGTTTTTAAATGCTTATCAAGTTGGAAAGAATAGTGGACAAGGTGCACTTATGATTTTAATAGGCACATTACTCGTCAGTGGAATTTTCCTTTATATAATGCCATACCTCTTTACAGCACTATTCAAAATTACATTGAAGCCTATTCGTACTGCGCTCGGCAAAGAAGCATACTTAGCGTGTCAGCAGCTTATGCCACAGGTACGAAGAAATATGCCGATTATACTTAGTATTATCGGATTAATGGTCATTTTAATATTTGGTAGCTCTTTATTTAAATCTGCTCAGCAAAGCTCCTATGAGTATATTAACTCTCAATATGAAACATCGATTAAAATCGATAATGAATTAAATGACCCAACCATTACACCGGATCTAATAAAAGATATTGAGGCATTGCCGAATGTGGCCTATGCCTATGCACGAAGTGAAGCACCTTGGATCGCGCTTGAAGGCGAAAATGGCTGGGAAGAAGGTAGTAACTTCGAGGCCATTGATGTTGAAAAATACGTCCAATTAAAAAAGCTTGATGCTGTTAAAGGAGATTTGAAAAATGGAGTGATCATTACAGAAAGATTTGCTAGAAAACATCAATTAGCAGTTGGTGATCGTATAATGGCAGGGACATTTGATGAAACACTTCAACAAAATGTGCCAATTGGTGAATTGCTAGTAATTGATGTAGCTCTTGATTCTTATACTAAATATATAGATTTATTTGTGGATTGGTCTTCTTTTTTAGTATCTTCTGATTCAACTATCATTACAAAAATAATGGTGGAAGCAGATGATACAGAGCAGGCATTAGCTGATCTCTCATACTTACAAGAGCGTTGGCCAGCTTTAAAAATTACTGATAAAGAGACATTTATCAAACAAAACGATGAAATGACCTTCCAGCGCTGGAGCCTTTTTGTTGGAGTCTTTGTTATTTTAATTTCTGCTACTTGTCTCGGCGTATTGCAAACACTGCTTCACTCCATTTACTCAAAACGTGCCGATTATGCGATTCAGCGGCTTATAGGTCTTTCACCGGGAGGATTAATCAAGCTGATTTTGACGCAAGTGTTATCCTTTGTACTTTATGGACTGGCTGTTGGGACATTTCTTGGACTTCTATTTACAAAATTAATGTTTACGATTGACGGAGGATCTTATGACTTCGTTACATTAGGTGTTACGAGTATCGTCTTTTTAGGCGCGACACTTATTGTCTTTACGCTACAAGGTTACTGGATTAGTCGTAAAAAATTAGCGAATGAAATGCTTGATATTTAAACGAAGCAGACCCTCTAAGCAGCTGAGGGTCTGTTTTCATTTATCGAGCCATTTTTTAGTTTTATCGCCCAACTTTTTCATTTTATCAGACACTTTTTCAAATTTATCGACATCTTACGCTCCTACAAACAACACTGCCTGTCCGATCGCAATAAAAAAGGCTTCATGCTGTATTGGACTGTTGTCTTCAATTTGCAGGGTAATCTCAAAATGAGTTTCACGAAAAGTAGCCTGCCAGCGTGCAATTGGCTGATCATCTAGAGAAAATACGGACCAGTCCTCCATCTCTTTGTTCAGATTTATTTTTTGGACGCCATCTGTAATGATTAAATCAGGGATCATAATTTGCCAACCATCATAGGCAATCATATAGTCCTTTCCTGTGACAAAATCCTTCCCTTTAAAATGCACTCGGCCACGACGCGACACCTTTTTACATGTAAAAAGAGGCTGTCCAGCGACATCGCTGACATCGAAACGCACAAAATAGCGATAGTCCATTGTGCGGTCAAACGCCTTTTTCAAGCCATTCGAATAAACTCGTTGAACAGTAGACGATACTTCCCCCGCTTCATTTACAATTGCTACTGCCTCTGTTGACTCAATTGCCGCTGGTTGTTTATATGTATAAATTTTCAATCCGTTCGCTCCTTCATTCAGTTGCTTTCTATAAACTAACATAAAATAAACGCCAAATACAAAGGTTGTATTTGGCGCTTACCTGATTATTTTTGTTGTGACGGAACTTCGACTGTAAATGGTTGGAACTTCACTTCTTTTACAGATGGTTTCTTAAATGGAATTTTTGTTTCTACCCCGGCTACATCAACTGATACACCGCCTCCACCTGAAGGAATCACTAAATACGGTGTAATTATTAATTTTTGAACATCGTCTGTAATCGGGGCAAAGGACTTGGTGCTACTAAAGTCCCATGCACCATTATCGAAATGACCTTCTGACCCACCAGAATGCGATGTAATTTCCTTGCCATGTTCATCTGTCATACGGAATTCTATAAACGATGCCCCTATATGTGGATTATCAATTGTGCCCTTTTCAGTAGCTTTATAATCAAGAGCTATACCTGTTGGACTTAATGAAATTTTGGACACATCCAGTTGAATGCCCTCTGCTTGTTGCTGATGATTAACTGGAACATCAATAGTATTCGTAATCTTTTTAACAGGAACTGAGAATTCCCATTTTTCCCCTTCTTTACCTTCTAACGTTAAGCCCATTTCAAAGGAATCCGGCATGTCCTCCTTCACTTCAAGTCTTGCGATGCCTGTACGAACAGTTGGACTTACAACTTTTTCACCATAGCCACCAGAACTTACTTTAGGATTTTTACCATTAATAGTAAAGTTCGGTCCTGCCCCTAAGTAATAATCACTTAATTGCTTTTCAGAATCAATTGTAAGTCCTACCGTAATAATAGACGCGTCATAAAGGACTTCATTTATCGTTACGGAAATACCGTTAATTGTATGTTTTTCTCCAATAGTACTTGTTAACCCTTGTTCACTCGCCTGTTTTAGCCCGGGTAAGCCAGAATTACTGAATACCGACCCGACAATTGGTAGCTGTGATAATGTGCTTGCGAAAGTTGGTGATACATACGCGGCAGAACCTATCATAATACTAAATGCGGCTGCCGTACTTGCTACATATAATAATGGTTTACGTTTACTTTTTCTTTTCATTTGAATAGGGGCTTGACTCATATTCTTTTGCTCCTCTGCTTGTTGGATTCCTTTGGTAATTGCTGATCGCACCTCATCTCTAGGGAATTCTGGAAGGGGTCCGTTTTCATTAAATAGCTTTTTCATTTAACGTTGCACTCCTTTCTAATTCTCGCTTTAATTGCTTTTTTCCACGATGCAAATACGTTTTAATAGTGCTAACAGGCTTTTCCATTATTTCTGCAATTTCTTTAATCGGTAAATCGTGATAATAAAATAAGATGATGGCCACTTGCTGAGAATGACTCAAATGTTGTATAGCATCCGATAAATCAATTGGATTCGCAATAACTTTTTCTTGCTCCTGTAAACGATTTAATAATTCACTTTCTTCGTAAGGAATGATTTTTTGCCCTTTTTTTAGTAACCGGTAGCACTCATGTATTAAAATCCGAAACAGCCATGTGGAGAAAAATTCAGGATGCTTTAGCTGATGCACGGTTAGATAGGCTTTACACGCTGCTTCTTGAATAGCATCCAACGCATCCTCTTTTTGGCCAACATAAGAAAGCGCAGTATAAAATAGTTTTTCTTCCTCTAGAATGAGTAACTGTTCAAACGCTTCCTTATTCCCTGCAATAGCCTGTTTGACGATTGATAAGTCATGTTCCATGCTGTTTCCTCCTTTCAATACTTAGAGTCAATATCTCTATCAAAAGGTTTCACTTTGACAAAATTCTTTTTCTTTAATATAACGTGAAATTGATTTCCTTACGACTGGGCGCTTTCTTGGGGGCGTCCAGCCTCCACTCTAAAATCGACATTTTATGTTATAGTTCGAACAAAAACCATTTATTTTCCTAATTTATACCCTGTAGCCATATAAAGAAGCTGGGACAAAACTGGTCAAAACCTAAAAGCGCGAGAAATCAATTTTAGAAACGTTGATTTCTCGCGCTTTTAAGTATTAAAATATGCATTTATCCAACCTCTACTTCACTATTATACAAAAAGATTATATTTCTTATCTAATCGTTTTTTACACTTTGTCGATAGATAAAAACACTGCTTATTATTCCAAGTCCACCAAATAACAAAATCCATTTTTTATTTAAAAAAAGTCCATACACCAGGATTGCACTACTAATAATTCCACTTGAAACAGCGCTAAATATAATGGACTTTTTACGGGGTTTAGGGAATTGAATAGAAGTCTCCAGATTTTTATTTCCCCATTTACAAGCCGCATCCATGATATTGAGTAATTTGTCTAACATCTGTTTATCCCTCTTTCTCCCTAATTTTTAAATACGATGTAAGAAAACAAAGCATTGGACAGAGCGCCCAAAAAAGCTAACAATGAAATTGATAAACAAACCATCCCGATAACCTTTTTCGTCTTGGATAATAAAATAAACCCTAAGATCAGCAGAACGATTGCTACAATGATGTTAAACACGATAAAGAAAGGTGTTGTTCCTTTAAGAAAGTCTATAATACCCCAAAATAAACTCATTGCTCTCCTCCTATTGTATATTTGAAATAGAGCCCCTACTCAAAGATACTTGCTACTAACTGCTTTGTCATAAATTGAAATGCGGCAAAATGATCACATTCCTTTGAAATTCCTTCTTTACTTGCAATACTAGAAAGAAGTACGCTGAAAGTCGAAAATGCTAACTTTTCAGAAACTTTTAATTTAAGATTTGCCCGTTTAATTGCAGTACGAAAAAGATCACTACTATCAAATGTTAGTTTTTCTTTCATTTCCTCCGATAGTTTACTAAAAAATGATGTGAAATCGGTTGTTTTTACGTCATAAAGAAATGGTTTGCTTTCGTATTCATAGTAAAGTTGGATAATTGCTGTTTCAAAACCGAACTTTTCAGGGCATTGTTCAATTTGTTTAATAAAATCCCCATAAATTGTTTCTTGAATGTCATATAACACTTCAAAAAAAAGTTCTTCCTTACTTGAATATAAATTATAAAAAGTACCCGTTGATATTTCTGCTTTTTTACAAAATGCACCAATACTCGTTTCTTTATAACCCTGAGAAATCCAAAATGCCATACACTCATCTTTCAATTTACTTTTAATCAGAAATTTATCTTCTTCTGAAAAAACTTTTTTTCCTCTCGCCATAGGTATATACCTCCTTACGAATATATTATACGAATATTCATATAATATATTCACATGATACCATTAATACCATTTCTTAACAAGAGATTTGAAAATAAGATCTTTCTCAAATGTTGGAATGACGTTCAATCCGTCACTTTCGCTCTGCTACCGTGCATTTTATTCGTTCTATCCACGACTTTGGCTCTTCTATCGTGCACTTATATCGTTCTACCCATCACTTTTCCAATCTATCCGTAACCCATGTTTCTACAAAAAAAAGTAGACTACTTCATCTAAAGTAGCCTACTAAACTTTTCTTTATTTATCCAATTTGAAAGTAATGTCGCCAACCCCAATTTCTGAATTAACCTCTATTTTTACATCTGCTTTGTCATACGCTTCGTTTACATAAACCCCTTCTCCTTTAGAAATGAGGCCTTCAATATTTGATGTGCCGATGCCTTTTTCTGTCGTAAGCTTTACTCCAACCTCTGATGGTAAAATGACCGTAGTTTGCCCAACACCCGTTTCAATATTCGTTTCGAAGCTTTTTTTCCAATCGCCACCTAAATTTACTTTAAGATCGCCAACACCCGTGTTAATATCTAATTTTTCCAGCTGCAACCCTTGTAAATCTAGTTCTGCATCCGACGCTCCCGTTTCGATTGAGAGGTCCATTGGAATATCTTCATTCAGTTTAATATCCCATATATTTTTTATTTTCCCTAAACGCACGCTAGTTGAGCCTTTATGGTCAATCGATACTTTTCCTGTCTTGCCACGTAAGTCATATTTTACTTTTGGAGCAAGTTTTTCAATATTATATTGAGCCGTACCTTCAACCCAATCCTTGGCACCTTTTTCTACTGTTATTTCTCCAATTCCAAGTTGTAATTCAACATCTAACTTTTCTGCTTTATCCTTTTCTACTAAGATCGTTTCATCTTTGGTTTTACCTGGTATGACTGAGTTGCACCCCGATAGCGCAATTAATGAGGCGCCTATAACCAAACCAAGTCCCATAAATTTTTTCAATGTAATTCCTCCCACTATATATTCTTCCAATAAATTCATTATATAGGAATTTTCATTTATAAAAACGACCCTCCGCTTTAAAATCTTCTAAGACCTAAGACGTAGTGAGCACTCCTTCCATGGATATGTCAAAAATGAACCCCGTATGAAAGCATCCTATTCATACGGGACAGCTGTTAATAGGTGAAAATACGTGAAGTTTTATAGAGAATAGAAGTATTTCCTTCATGATCCAATGCATATATCAGCAATTGAGAAGTAGCTATTTCTGATTTTAGAGGCACTGATATTAATTGCGCATCATTCGAATCAACTGCTTTCTCAATACGCTCGGTCCCAGTGTCTATTATTAATTTTTCAATGTTATGATTGTTAAGTAACGGAATAACAAGATTGTGGATGTCTTTCAAATAAATAGCAACCATTGTATCTAGTTCACTCTGGATATATTGATCCAGTGCATAGCCTTTTCCATCATGCTTGAAAATTGAAATACCTTGAAAGCCATTCTCCGAAAAATAACCAATTCTATACTGTTGTATCGTTATTGCACTATTCATTTTAACAGTATCTGGATGGAATGGTCCTATTTTTACAGTACTTTGAATTTCCGCTTCATTTTGTACGTAAACACGATAGCCAATTCGTTCAGACATATTCCCTAAAATGGCGATAATAATAACGATACATAGAAGTACTCGCCAAAACCATTTTTTCAAGAATGCTAATATCGCAAAAATAAATAAGAACACAGAACTCACTAATCCTACTACCATCCAAGGTTGTGTTAATACGCTATAGTCTTTCACCCTTCCAGACTTTTCTGGATAGAAACTTGAATCGATAACCGTCGACGTCGTTGATTGGATATCATGTTGGAAAAGAATCATCTTTAAACCGATGATCAGACAAGCTGTTACGACTACTGTTAGGATAATTGGCATTAATGGTGTTCGCCTCTTCGTTTTTTGATTGATTTTTTGAAACGTTTTCACATGACTTTCATGAGAGAACTTACCATCCTTATACATCTCATTGATGGCATTACGAATCTGATCCATATTCGAATCCCTCCTCCAATAGCGTGATGCCAACCATTTGACGTGCTCGCCTTAATCGTGTTTTGACCGTATTTTCTGGTAGCTTTAGTAAAGCTGCAACGTCCTTTAAGGAAAATTCGGCAAAGTGAAATAATAGTAATACATCTTTGTATTTCGTCGGGAGTTTCTCAATCGATGCCACTAACAATGCATCCGTCTCTCCCATCAATACTTCTTTTTCAGGATTATTGGAAAGGCTCTTTAATTTGCTCCAATAATCAATGACTTGTAATTTTTTATAACGCCAGCTTGAAAGATAACTATGACAATTGTTAATCGTAATTCGATATAAATAGGTTTTGACGGAAGACTCTTCACGAAATTGCTCCATTTTTTCATAGTATTTAACGAATGTGTCTTGTACCAAGTCCTCTGCCACTGTCCAATCTTGTACATATGTATAGCAAACTCGTAATAAATAATCTCCGTACTTTGTCATAGCTCTAGTTAAGTGAGCGCCCTTCTGTTCTTTTAACAATTTGCTCGCCCCCTTTGCTTTTACAAAAAATTATTTACAGTTAGACTGATGAACAATAAAAAAGTTTCATGAAAAAATAACATTTTCCATGAAACTTACAAGTTAACTGATTTCATTTCCCTCCACTAAAGCTTTTAAGCTTGCGAGAGAAGCCTCGTAGCCACTCGTATTAAAAGTGACCGTGGTGCCATTTTGTTCTTCCTCTAATACTATAGCAATCAGTGTTTCTTCTACACCTAAGTAAAACGAAAACTCTCGATTCGGCGTTACATTTTTTATCGTTAACACCATTGGTAATTTTTCCGCAAGCTGATTTTGTTCATCTGGCATTATCGAGAAAATTATCTCTTCTCCAGCCTCTAATTTAGGAATTTCCCAAGTTGAATCTAGGGCGTACCATTGCGTCAGCAGCTGCTCCTCTGTGACAGCCCGCCAAACTTTAGCAATAGTTGCATCAATCCAAATCGAACTTTTTTCTTTATCCATCATCGCATTCCTCCGTTTGCTGAATTCATGTCTTTTTCTATTATTTTATCCTATTATAGGAATCGACAACAGTTACAACTTTAATTCTTGTATTTAGGTTTTGTTCTGCTTTTACGTATTAATCCATAAAAAAGCGTGTTTTGACAATTGCTTGATCAAAACACACTTAAAGACTTTTTTATGTTCTACGCATATAAGCACGAACTGTCAGTGGCGCAAAGATTGCCACAACAATAGCCGCTCCAATAAGTGAAGCTGACAAATCCCAACCTATTGCTCCCGAATTTGAAAGTTCTCTAACGGCCGTGACGAGATGTGAAATTGGATTAATTTTCACAAACCACTGCAAGAAATTTGGCAGGGTCTCGGCTGGAACAAAAGCGTTAGAAAGAAATGTCAGTGGAAACAGTACGAGCATGGATATTCCCTGTACACTTGAAGCTGTACGCGCAATGACACCAAAGAAAGCAAAAATCCAGCTTATAGCCCAAGCACAGACAATAACTAAAAGCCCCGCAAGTACAACATACCCCACTCCACCTTCTGGTCGATATCCCATGATATATCCCATGGTAAAAGTAAGTACAGTTGCTATTGTATAACGAATGGTATCTGCCAATAGGGCCCCTGCTAGTGGAGCAATACGTGCAATCGGTAATGATTTAAACCGGTCGAACACTCCTTTATCCATATCTTCCCGCAATTGAACTCCTGTAACGATTGAAGTAGTGATGACCGTTTGCACGAGAATTCCTGGAATGATGACTGGCAAATAGTTTTGCACATTCCCCGAAATGGCTCCCCCAAAAATGTAGGTGAACATCAGCGTGAAAATAATCGGCTGAAGCGTTACATCAAATAATTGCTCTGGTGTACGTCGAATTTTTAATACACCTCGATAGGCCATCGTTAACGAATTTCTTAAAGATTGATTGAAGCTCGGCTTCTTTAGTAATTGACTTTTCATACTCTTTCCCCCTCTACTTGCTGTTCTTGGGGAACATTCTCACCGGTAATTGTCAAAAACACTTCATCTAAGGTCGGTTTTTGTACACTGAACTCATCAAGTTGTATTCCTTTTTGACGAAGTGCGATCAATAAATCAGTAACTGCGTCAACATTTGCCATCGGGGCAGTAATCTTTCCGATATCCTGTGTAACTGTAGTTTTTACTTTGAGTATTTGTTCTACGGTTTCACGAGCAACTAGGATCTCCTGAGGATTTTGAATGTTCAAATGTAAAGATGATGTACCTACAGATGCCTTTAGCTCATCGACTGTCCCCTCCGCAACAACTCGGCCATGATCTATAACGGCAAGTCGATCTGCCAGCTCATCAACCTCTTGAAGATACTGTGTCGTTAACAGGACGGTTGATCCTGTATCTACTAATCTACGGATCGTGTCCCACATTTGATTACGTGTTCGAGGGTCTAATCCTGTAGTCGGCTCATCTAAGAAAATCAATGGTGGCTGTGAGATAAGGCTTGCTGCCAAGTCCAAGCGACGACGCATACCGCCAGAGAAATTTTTCAAAGGACGTTTAGCAGCTTCTGATAAACCGAACTCTTCCAGTAATTCAGCTGCTTTATTTCGTGCCTCTGTACGTCCCAATCCTAGCAAACGAGAGAAGATGATCAAATTTTCCGTTGCACTAAGTGACTCGTCAACTGAAGCATACTGACCAGTGACTCCAATTAATTGACGTACAATATGTGGTTCTTTCACTATGTCATAACCGAATATTCGTGCCGCCCCAGCATCTGCTCTTAGTAAGGTTGCAAGCATTCTGATAGTGGTAGTCTTTCCTGCTCCGTTAGGACCAAGTACACCATAGATAGTGCCAGCACGTACATTTAGATCGACACCATCAACAGCACGATTTTCTCCAAAATGTTTCATGAGACCATGTGCTTCAATGGCCCACTCACTATTCGTTAACGAGCTTTTCATTCTATTCACATTACCCATTGTAATTCCTCCTTCGCTTATTACCATCGTTTCATTTTTCATGAAACAGATGAAAATAACTTTTATAGATTTTATTAATTGTCTATAAACGGATAATACAACAAATTTGTGAACTGAATGTGAACCGAATAATTTAAGTCATTCATTGAATTTGATCGGCTGTTTTTGAACTCTTCATATTTTTGGTCGTCCTATATAAATTCATTGCACCAAGAGCGACAACTAATGCAACAATATCCAATGCTACTTGATAGCTTGAAAATGCCGTTACCATTAAACCATATAATGAAGGAGCGATCACAATAAAAAACTGATTCAACGTCAAGGCTGCACCCACAGTTAGACCAACATAATGTGGATTCGATTGCTCTGTCACACAGGCGATAAACAATGAATACCAGCCAAGTGCTACGAAGCCTAATAAGAAACAACATAATAGCATCACAATTTTCGCATGTAGCATAAATGGCAATATAACAGTCAGAATAACTGCACTAGCCATTACGATCATTAATAAATATTCTCGCTTCTGCGCAAAAAATTGATCACTAATCCAAGCAATGGCTACCCTTCCAATCATCCCACCGAGTAATACAAGGCTTAAATACTGCCCCGCAGCTGTTAAGGAATAACCTCCTTCTTCATGTAAATAACTCATGAAATGGGCAACAAGTATCATTTGTAGGGTCATCATCACAATTCCTACAATGTAGATTGGATATAAATCCTTATTATTTTTTATAGCTTCGAGCTTCTCTTTAAAAGTGACAGAGGTTGCAGCTACTGCTACTCGATTTTTAGGCTCCTGATAGCTCAGTAAAAAGAGCAGTCCGCCTGCAATAGCTACTAAGCCTTGTACAAGATGTACCGATGTCAGGCTATAATGATGGTACATATATGTCAGAATAACAGATGCTAAGGCTCCACCGATTGGGATGCCTGTTTGTCGAATGCCAATTGCTAGCCCACGATGCTTATCTGGAAACCATTTCACAATTGCGGTGCTGCCCCCTGTTTGCGCACTTCCGTACCATACGCCCACGATTAATAATAAAAATAACAACACTGCATAATTATTGACCAACATGAGTAGTAAAGCTGAGAATCCTAATAAAATGGAGCCCCAACCAATGATTTGTTTCTCCCCTTTTTTATCCATCAAGTAGCCGAACATAATCATCGAAAAAATTGGGCCAATATTAACGGCAGAAACGATAAAACCTGTTTGGAGCGATGATAAATTCCATTCAATTTGATAAAATGTGGCAATTGGTCCCATGCCGTACGTCACAAAAGTTGCCGCAGTTTGGGACAAAGTAGCCACTAAAACGATGATCCATTTATAATATGTATTCATAAAAATTCCTCCATTGTCGTTACACTGATTTATTTGTGTAGGATAACTTTATGTATCTAAAGTTTACGCCTGCCCAATGAATGCGTAAAATAGAGAAAAATGATAGTAACTATCAAAAAATTTAATAGGTGTGTGACAAACAACATGAACATAGAAGAAATAGTATTAAAAATCGAAATTTTGGAGAGGCAAAATCTTAGTAAATCCGCTGAAAATACAAATTATACTCAATCTGCCTTAACCTCTAAAGTGAAGAAAATGGAGGCTGAAATTGGTCACGAGGTGTTTAAGCGTACACCGCAGGGCTTGAAGATTACGAATGTAGGGATACAATATTTAAAATTTCTAAAGCTTATTACACAGGAGTACGATGAATTTTTACAAGAGATTGGTTCGGCACAAACGAATACGAAAATTACACTAGGCACTTCCCATACAACGATTAAAATTTATGGCGCATCCATTATGAATGCCTTACAAACAAATGATATTCCGTTAGACATCGATTTCACTGTGGAATCTAGCACTTCCTTAAATGAAAAAATACATCTTGCTGAAATGGATTGTGCACTGACGAGTAATCCTATTAAACACTACCCTGAATTAAACTATGACATAATTGCAACAGAAACATTTGAAGTCATTTCGAACGATTCACATATTATTGATTTTGAAAAACGTTCTCCTGTCACACTACTAGTGTTAAGCAGAGGCTGTATGTATACTCGGGCGATGGTAGAGTGGTTAAAAAAGAATCAAGTTCCATTTACGATGAAGGAAATAAAATCGGTAAGTAGTATCCTTGATTTCCTACAAATAGACAATGCAATTGCTGTGTTAAATACAAAACTAATTGACCTTTATAACTACTCCAACATTCACTATTACGATTTGCCGCAGTTACATAAAGTAATAGAGACTGTCTTTATTTACAAGAAGAGCGAGAGTCAACAATCTTCTATCTTTCAATTAAAACATGTTATTGAATCATTGTTGGAAGACCCTATCGAACAAAGCTAGTTCGATAGGGTCTTCGCAATTTATCGGAACAATTCTGTGATTTATCGGAACTATTTTATGATTTATCGGAACTATTCCAAGATTTATCGGAACTATTTTATGATTTATCACCTAACTTTAATTTATCACCAACTTTTTTAATTTATCGCCTAACTTTTAAAATTTATCACCCAACTTTAATTTATCACCTAACTTTTTTAATTTATTGCCTAACTTTAAATTTATCACCCAACTTAAAATCAAAGAACAGCTAACCCTTGTGATCCAAAATAAGGGAGTTGAGTCCATGCAGCAACTTGTAATCTAACCAGACTTCCACCCTCTTGAATCGCAAATACGAAGACCGTTCCCTGATTTCCGTTCAGGGTGTAAAAATGCCGTCCATCTTTACTCACACCAACATCCATTGGCAGTCCTGGAGTTGTTCCTATCGGTGTACTGGTAATATGCCCTGCTACTGACAGTGCTCCATCGTTACCGATCCGGTAAGTGGAAATAGTGCCACTTAAAGTATTAGTTATGAATGCGAAACGTTCATCTCTTGTCGTGATTACCCAGCATGCTGTTTTATATCCGTTTGTTACAGAGCCACTGATCACTTGAAGAATCCCGTCGTTGCTCATTGAATAGGATGACAGGGCATTTGAACTTGCTTCAGTAACTAAGAGGATTCCAGAGGATAGAAAATAGGCACCCAATGGACCGTCACCATAAGAATCATTAACGATTGGTTTTGTAACCATACCGTTTTGATTTACGTTGAAAACACTAAGACGGTTTGAAGTATACTCGGTTACTAGGAGCTTACTACCATCATGTGTGAAAAGAACCTGAGCGGGCTCGGCATTGAAAGTGCTGAGAGAACGTGAGGAGCCAGAAATAGGAGTAAGGCGCCCGTGTTCATCTATGCGAAAACCCATGATGTTAGATGCAAAATTATTTGCGGCATACCCTACATTGGCAACATAGACAAGATCACCAAACACATCTACACTATTTGGCTGAGCACCTCCCGATGGCTTCACGTCCACGAGAACGGGCACACCGCTGTCACTAATGATAAAACTGCTGATACTATGACTGCCTGCGTTCACTGCGAGAAGAAAACGACCATCACGGGATAAGGTTAATGCTCCTTGTGACGTCAGAGGATCGACACCGTTGTTTGGGGTTGCAGCAGAGACTTTCCTTATGCCAGTACCTCTTCCATTAGTTGGATAGGCACCTACAAAGGCGAGCATTCCATTTGTGTCCCTGTAAAAGGCAATGACTTGATTCATGCCTTCATTATTCGTCATCATGTAAACCATACTTACACTTGCAGGGGAATTTTTGTTCATTCAAACTTTCCTCCTTTTATAGTTCTATATGGTTCTTTTACGTTTTCGATTCCCCCTTTTATTTAGGCTGTTTTCGAAAATATTGTTGCTATTCAACTACGAAGCAGTTTAGTTTATGAAGAACTTTGGTTTTCCTTCTTCTGTAAAGGTTGTATTTAGTTATATCCATATTTACCCAGTGAATTGATTATATGCTTTTTGTTAGTATTGTTGATGAAATAAACAAGGAGTAGACGGACAAACTTGATTGCTATAATAATGATGTCATTGATGATATTGGTTGGATTTATATTAATGTATTCTGCAATATACTCAAAAAATAAAGATATAGAAATGTTATTTATTACGGGTGCGACAGATTTAATCGTGTTAGTAGTTAATTTAATATTCAATCTTTCTTCAATACGGTTTAAAAGAATATTACTATTTTTATTTGGGTTACTTTTGTCAGCTTTATTCATATTCCTCTTTATTACCGGGAGATATTAGAAGTTTTATTTTAATTCTGAGGCCATTTATTTAGAAACGCGTCTTTTTTATTTTAGAAATTTAATCAAAATTATTTCTAGATACATTTAAAGTCCTTATAGTTGAAGCAATAGTAAGGAAGATTTAAAGAGGATATTTTTAAATGAGGTGTATACATATGGATACCATTTTTATTGGTATTTTGGTTGGTTTAACTATCCCTATTCTTTTATCGCTTATTTTTGGATTACTTAAACCGATTGTTATGCTTGATCATACTGGAATAAGTATGTTATTGATCGCTTTACTAATCGCCATTTTGGACGGTTACATTTGTATTAAGTTATTAAACAAATTCCACTTATGGCTAGAAAAGCGAAAAAAATATTGATAAATTGGCTTATTAAACAGGGGCTTAGTTGTAGAAGATAGTCAAACTAGAAGCAACAAGCTTTGAAGACAGCCTTTCTAAAAGATTGTTGCTGTTAAAACATAAATAGAGTTAATCTACAAAATGTGTAGAATCAACTCTTTTTTTATGTTTGATATTTCGGTAATAAAAGCACCTGATAATCATTTATTTGGTTATCCATTCATATTGAATATCAGCTAAATTTTCTTCATTTTCATGTCCTCTACCTATGATTTCAAATCCGTGTTTTTCATAAAATCGTTGTGCATTTTCATTTACTTCAAATGTGTATAATGTTAATCTCCCACTTGATTGTGCTTTTACTTTTTCTAGTAATGTATGACCTATACCGATTCCTTGATAATCTATATGAATATATAGTTGGCTTATTTCCCTTTCATTATAGGCAATCATTCCAACTACTTTTTCATCAATTAACGCTAAATCTATTTGAAACTGTTCAGATAATATATGATTTAAAAAATAAACGTGACTTTCAAAGCTGTGAATTTCTTTCTGACCAATAGCCTGTTCCTTACTATCTCGCCACATTTTCACTGTTTGTTCATCGTATTTGGGATTATACTGAGTAATTATCATTTTGTGTTGGTTCACTACATTACCTCCTCAAGTTTTATTACTGCTTTATATAATGTTTTACTGATATGAATTAGATGAATACTAGCCGTTGTTTTTAGGTTGAAATAGAAAAACAAAATGATGTTCCTTCTTCGTTTGAATGGAGTGAATAGCTTACTTTAAGAATTCTAGCGATGTCATCAATGATCTTCAAACCTAGACCCCCACTTAAACGATTTTGTTCAAAGCCAATACCGTTATCCATCATGAAAATCTTATTATCTTTCATTGTTATCTCGAGCTTTGTAGCTTTTGAATGTTTCAAAGTGTTTTGGAACACATTATCGAACATTCGTTGTAGCCATAGCTCATTACTCGTCCATACTAAATGAGTATCCTCTAGATGATAGATTAATTCGATGTTTTGCATTCGATATAAATAGCTCCACTTTTTTATCATCGTTTCTAACAATATTGTGAGTTGCACTTCTTCCGTAACGATATACGAATTCTCCAAAGTGTCTAAGGACTGTAAATTAAATTCATTCGTTAAGCTAGCGATATATTGAATTTGCTCATTCAAGGATTCCACTAATTTTGGTTGTTCCTTAAGGGTATCTTCTAGATAAAATAATTGTAAACGGATCGCTGTTAACGGTGTATTAATGTCGTGTCTAAGCTTTTGTAGTAGCTCTTTTTGTAGCTCCTGCTGTTGTTTAAGCTCTAATTCCCGATAAGTAGTTCGCTCAATTAGTATATTAACTGACTGAATTAACTGTCCAATTTCATCCTCACTACCAACCTCTAATGTACTCGGTATTCTTTCATTACTGGCTAAGTCACGAATCGTTTTGTTTAGCATATTAATTTTCGTTAGTAATGTATTGATCGATTTCGAAAATAAAAATGCTAGCAAACATAATGATAGGAAGAACACAAAAAGCATCGTTGGATAGGCGAAAGATTCATGGAATGGAGTGCCTTTATTTCTAGTTTTAAAAGCGAATTCATAAATAATAGACATCGACACACTAATCCCTAATAATACGATTGGAACACTGACTATAGCAGTAAATAATAATAATCGATATTTTGCTTTTAATGTCATTTCTTTATGTAGGTATTTATTCGATACCCTTCTCCGTAAATATTTTGTAGGATGGTACCTGATGAATCATGAATTTTCGATCTGATCTTTTTGATGTGGACATTGATGATATTTTGATTTCGATCTTCAAGCGGCCATAAGTAGTCAAAAAAATGATCCTTCGTTAACACCCTATCCTTGTTGTCAAATAAATAAAAGAAGATTTTACGCTCGATTGCTGTTAATGAAATTTCATCATGTATATTATTTTTAAATAATTTACGATACTCTATATCAATCAATAGATGCTGGATTTGTGTAAATGTCCCATATTGCTGCTCTAGCATTTTCTGCATTCTTAAAAGAAGCTCTCTCGGATCAAATGGTTTTGTCATATAGTCTTCACCAACTGTTAACCCTTGAAGCTTGCTCTCTATATCATTACGAGCTGAAAGAAAAATAATGGGGATATTTAAGCCTAAGCTTTTAATGTTTTTTGTCAGCTGATAGCCATCTTCCCCTGGGAGCATAATGTCCATTATGACTAAATCGATTTGATGGATCATGTTCATAATTTCTCGTCCATCAGTTTTCCATTCAACGTCGTAACCTTCACGTTGTAGTATTTTTTGCATCAAATCACCAATCATTTGGTCGTCTTCTACTATTAAAATCGTAAATCCTTTCATTACCTCGGCCTTTCTGTGTTGCCAACTTTTGTCTTCATAAATTTTATAGCAAGATTATAAATTTCATCAGGTTTGTATAAATAAATACTATGAGTACCACTTAATTCTCTCACTTCCGAAATGTTAATTTGCTCGGCAAATTCCGCATATTTCTGGCTGTGGTACTTCGTAAATTTCGAATCTTTATTTTTTTTAGCAATGGCATCTATTAATAATATCGGTGTGTCTTTTGGTTTCGGAAGCTTTTCTGATTTCAAACTATTTTCATACACATGTAGTAGCTCATTTTTCATATCATCATTAAAAAATTGTTTATAAGATAGTGCTTTATAAACTTCTTTTTCTTCCGCAGTTAAAAATGATTGCTTCATTACTTCTGGATTGTACACTTTCGAAGGTGTTAATCGATGTACGCCCAATTTCGTAAGCATATTCATTCCCCTAACAGTCCATACATCGACTACTCCCATTTTATGCTCCACATACTGACTTGGCAAACCAATATCTAACGCAATAATCCCCTTAATTTCATCAGGATATTTTTGTGCCCAATATATCGCTTCAACCCCCGAGATGGAATGTGGTACTAATATATAAGGAGGCTTATTTCCACTTTTCAGAAGCGCTTCTCTCGTCTGTGCTAAAATTGTATCAATATCACGTTCGTCACTCGAGACATCACTATAACCATATCCCGCTCTATCAATAACAGCAATCTTCTGTTCTTGAGAAAATTTACTGTACAGCCCTTTCATTTCATAAATCGGTGCCGCAATCCCTGAGCCTGCCATAAACACATAAGTGTCCTGTCCATCTCCCTCAGTGTAAACATTGATTTTTTGATGATCGACCTCAACAAGTGTTCCTTTAGTATCCAAAAGTTTGGATTCCTTACTAAGCTGATATCGATGATAGCTGAATATCGCCACTAGTCCAAAAAGCATGAACGCGATAAAGTAGATGACTATTTTCTTAAACATTTTTTTCATATAATTCCCCTTTCAGTTGATAATGAAAGGATAAACAATAAAAATAAATTTCCCATAAATTTTTTGCAGAAAATAAAAAAACTGTCTAATAAGTTTTTACAACCTTAATAGACAGCCTTCTATATGTTATTCTACTTGCTCAAGCAAAAGTTTTTGCTGGAGATTACTATAGATACCTTTTTTTTGCATGAGCTGATGGTGATTACCTTGCTCAACAATTTCACCTTGTTGAATAACAAGAATTTGGTCAGCATTTTCGATTGTTTTTAGACGGTGCGCAATGACAAAGCTTGTGCGACCCTGCATTAAATGCTGCAGACCTTTTTGAATATCGACCTCTGTTTGCGTATCCACACTGGATGTGGCTTCATCCAAAATTAAAATATCCGAATTTTCTAAAATTTCCCGGGCAATAGCTAATAATTGTCGTTGGCCTTGACTTAAGTTTGCCCCACCTGCCTGTACAGGTGTATCATATTGTGCTGGTAAATATTTAATAAAGTTATGGGCATTCGCGATTTTTGCCGCTTCTTCTACCTCTTCATCTGTAGCATCAAGTTTACCGAAACGAATATTTTCACGAATCGTTCCAGAGAATAAATAGGTATCCTGTAGTACGACACCTACTCTTTGACGGATCGTTGCCATTTTGTAATCCTCGATATTGTGACCATCAATCAAAATTTCACCTGCATCGACATCATAAAAACGAGTTAACAAATTGATAATCGTTGTTTTCCCTGATCCGGTTGGACCGACAAGTGCAATAGTTTCACCCGCCTTGGCTTGGAAGCTAATATTTTTCAGTACTGGCTTCTCTGGCACATAGCTGAAGGATACTTGTTGAAATGACACATCCCCTTTTAAACTTTGACAATCAATGGCATGCTTTTTATCAGCTATTTCCGAAGTTTCATCTAAAATTTCGAAGACTCGTTCTGCCCCAGCAATCGCCGACTGGAAGGTATTCAAAAGGTTAGACAGCTGATTCAGCGGACGGAAAAATTGACGTGTATACGTGACAAATGCGGCGATAACCCCAATTGAAACGATCCCTTTTACCGATAATAATGCCCCTGTGCCAATAACAACAGCTAAACCTAGGTTATTCATAAAGTTATTAATGGGACCAAGTAGACCTGAAGTAATTTCTGCTCGCTGTGCCGAGTTACGGAGACTTTCGTTCTGTTGATGGAACGTCTCAATCGTTTGTTTTTCTGTTCCAAAAAGCGTTACAACCTCTGCGCCCGTAATCATTTCTTCAATAGTACCGTTAAGCTTCCCTAAATCACGTTGACGTGCTGCATAGTTTTTACTACTACGTTTGACAATTTGCTTCGTCGTAAAAACAATTAGCGGAATAATGATTAGTGTCACGATTGCTAGTTGCCAGCTAAGAGAGAACATAGCAATACTAACACCAATTACCGTTAGGACCGACGATACGATTTGTGTCACACTTTGTGCAAGTGCCGTATTTAAATTATCGATATCATTCGTCACACGGCTCATTAAATCACCGAGTGCTCGCAGATCGAAAAATCTCAGTGTTAACGTTTGTAGCTTTTTAAACAGTTCAAGTCGTAATGTTCGAATTATTTTCATCGCTACATGAATCATGACATACGTTTGTAGCCACGTAAAAATAGACGCTGCAGTATAGATAACTGCAAGCACAATACCTAGACGAATCGTACCAGCAATGTCCTTTTTCATAATATATTCATCAACGATATGTCCGATTAAGTACGGTCCTGCTAAGCTTAAAAATGTTGAAGCTACTACAAAAAATATAGAGAAATAAAGTCCTATTTTTTGCTGTTTCACATAGTGCCACACACGAGAGATCGTGGCTTTTTGATTTCTAGCCTTTTCAGCTGGCCCAGCCATACGTGGCCCACGTCCAAAATTCATTTGCTTTGGTTGACTTTTACTCATTGTTGTACACCAGCCTTTTGCTGTGAAGCGTAAATTGCTTGGTAGTGATTATTATTTCGCAATAACTGTTGATGTGTACCTTGACCAACAATTTCACCATCCTCTAATACTAGAATCAGGTCCGCCTGTTGAATAGAAGCAATTTTAGACGCTACGATAAACGTCGTTGTGTCATTATATTGATCGCTAATAGCTTGTTGGACATGTTTTTCAGAGGCACTATCAAGAGCAGAAGTTGTATCATCTAGCACTAAAATGGCAGGCTTTCTTACGAGTGCACGTGTTAACGTTAATCGTTGCTTTTGACCGCCAGACAGATTTGTGGCCCCCTGTGAAAGTTCATGTGCTAAGCCTTTATCCAGTCGGTCCACAAATTCAGTAGCACATGCTGCATCTAGAGCTTGCTGTAATTCCTCTGACGTTGCATCCTCTTTACCAAGACGGATATTGTTGTCAATTGCACCTGAGAACAGTAATGCTTTTTGGGAGGTAAAGCCGATATGTTTACGTAAAGTGGATAATGCATAATCTTTTAGAGGCTTTCCATCCAAGTGTATTTCTCCACTCGTTGGGTCAAATAAACGTGGTAAAAGCTTGACTAGCGTTGATTTTCCACTACCTGTTTTTCCGATAAGACCAACAGTTTGCCCGGGCTTTACGGAAAATGTAATATTTTTCAGTACATCTTCAGCCGTTTCATAATAACGATAGTTCACATTGTGAAAGTCAATCGCTCCTTGAATTCGCGATGTAAGTGGATTTTCTGCTTCCTTGACCGCTACTTCTTTATTTAAGACGTCTACGATACGCTCCCCTGAAGGAATAGCACGTGCAATTTGCATTAGCACCATGCTAGAAGTCATCAATCCATTTAAAATAATCGTTAAATAGTTTATAAAGGCGAGAATGACTCCAACCTGTAATGTACCGACTTCTACTTTAATAGCGCCTAGCCAAAGCGCTGCGACAATTCCTAGATTGACAACGAACATCGTAAATGGCACGAGCACGCCAACAATTTGTTCAGCCGTAATAAAGCGTTTCGTCAGCGTATCATTAAGACCACCAAATTGTTCAATCTGTTGCGTTTCTCGACGGAACGCCTTAACGACACGAATCCCCGCTAAATTCTCCTGAAGCTTCGTATTGACACCATCAATTGCCTCTTGCACTCTACGGTACAGGACACCTGAGTACTTTGTGAAAAAGTACATCGCAATAATTAATATCGGCACGATCATAAGTAGTATGGAAAATAGCTCACGTGCTGTTACAAAAACAATAATGACGGCTCCAATAAATAATAGAGGACCCCGCACAAAAATACGCAATGTCATCATAAACGCACGCTGAACGCTTTCCACATCACTCGTTAAAATCGTAATAAGCTTCCCTGTTGTAAAAGCGTCACGTTCCTTTGCCGAATACGTCATCATTTTTTCATACAGTGACTGACGAACATCCGATGCAAAATGGATGGCTGCCTTCGAACTATAATAGGAGCAGCCAATCCCACCAACAAGTCCGAATACCGCACTCATCAGCATCCAGACGAACATTTTCAGCACATACGGATTGTCGCCATTGGCAATACCCGTATCAATCATATGCTGCATAATCGTTGGCTGAAGTAAATCCATCGTTACCTCTAGTACCATTAATAATGGTGCAATCAAGGTAAAAAATTTATAGGGCCCTAAAAACCCTCCTAACTGTTTAATTGCCTGCATTCTTTCGACTCCGTTCTATTTAAATCACAATCATTAATAATTATAACTGAAAATCATTCTCAAGTGGAATTTAATTTTTCGTGTCTCGTAATATTCGGGACATGAATGATAATTTATGTAGGTTTTGGCAACTGTAGCAATTGTTCAAGCTCCTTTGCAGTTCTTCCTATTTGATGTGCCTCTCCTCTTCTGACCTGAGCATCTCCCCCCCCTTGATCCGATCACTCACACCAAAAAAACACCTCAATGTTATTTCAACATTGAGGTGTATCCGTCATTACAAATCATCAAAGCCGTTATCTTCTACATTGACCTTCACATATTGACGAGAACGTTGCTCGAAGAAATCGGTTTTCCCTAAGTCAACATCTTCATATGCTTTAACCCACTTCAATGGATTTTTGCGATAGCCTTCAAATGGACGCTCTACGCCAAGCTGATTACAGCGTACATTGGCATAGAAATGTACATAATCGTGCACATCTTCGACATCGAGGCCTTCAACTTTATCGCCAATTACTTCATTGGCCCAATCGATTTCTAACTGAACGGCTTCACGGAAGATCTCTTGGACACGAGCTGCTCGTTCAGGTGTATCGTATTCAGGATATTCCTCTAATAGCTCCTGATAAATCTTCACAAATAAATCCACATGTAGCTGCTCATCGCGATTAATATAATTAATCATCGTTGACGTGGCCACCATTTTTTGATTGCGCGCTAAATGATAGAAGAACGCGAAGCCAGAATAGAAGAATAAACCTTCTAAAATCACATCATAAACAATCGCTTCTAGCATATTTTCAACAGTTGGTTCCTCTGAAAATGCATGGTAGCCCTTAATAACGAAGTCATTACGTCGCTCTAGCACTGGCTCTGTACGCCAAAAATCAAACGTACGATCCTGCTCATCTTTGTTCACAATACTTGATAGCACATAGGAATAAGAGTGATTATGGATTACCTCTTGCTGCGCTAAAATAATCATGAGTGCATTTAAGCTTGAATCTGTTAAATAATCTGCTACTTTCCCAGCAAAATCTGTTTGTACACTGTCTAATAGTGCTAGCAAGCCAATGATTTTTAAAAAGGATTCCTGTTCATCTGCTGATAGCCCTGGAAACTGTTTGACATCATTGCTCATATTAATTTCAAACGGTGTCCAGAAGTTACCTAGCATTTTTTTATACTTTGGATAAGCCCAGCTAAAACGGACATCATCCCAGTTTAAAATGTTAGAAGAGCGTCCGTTGACAATTCCTGTTGAACGGTTCGGTGCATCCTTATCCATAATTTGTCGTTTTGTAATAGTTGTCATTGTTACTTCCTCCTAGCTCGCGCAAGACTCACATTCTAGCAATTCTACAGACGTCGAGCGCACATAATAAGTCGTTTTCACACCGCTCGCCCAAGCATTCATATGCAATGCTAGTAAGTCTTTCGCCTTAATCGTATTTTGAACATATAAATTAAGTGAAATGCCTTGGTCGATATGACGTGCTCGTGCAGCATTTTGCTTGATTGTCCAATTTTGATCGATGAAATAAGCAGATTTATAATACCAAGTCGTCACTGGTGATAGATCAGGTACGGTTACTGGAATTTTGTAATCCTTCTTCTCCTCCGAATAACTCTTTTGGAAGATTGGATCAATCGTAGCCGTACTACCTGCTAAAATGGATGTTGATGAGTTCGGTGCAACCGCCATTACATAGCCGTTACGCATACCTTTTTCAGCAACCGCGGCGCGTAACGCGTTCCATTTATGACTGTCATAGCCACGTTTGTCAAAATACGCACCCGTATGCCAATCTGAGCCTTCAAATAATGGGTAAGCTCCTTTTTCACATGCCAAATCGTTAGAAGCACGAATCGTTAAATACGCAATTTCCTCATATAGCTTGTCCGCAAATTCTACAGCTTCCTCAGACTCCCATTGAATTTCTTTCAAAGCTAATAAATGGTGCCAGCCAAATGTGCCAAGTCCAATACCACGGTAGCGTAGGTTCGTACGCTCTGCTTGTTTTACTGGAATTGTATTAAGAGCAATAACGTTATCTAGCATACGTACTTGAACTGGGATCAATCGTTCTAGAACACCAGCCGGTACAGCTCTACCTAAATTAATAGATGATAAGTTACATACCACGAAATCTCCAGGCTTGCGACGTGTTACGATGACATCATCCTCTAGGGTAATAGACTCAAATTCAGTAGATGACATATTTTGGAAAATTTCTGTGCACAGGTTCGAGCTGTAAACCATCCCCTCATGCTTATTCGGATTCATACGATTTACTTCATCTCGATAGAACATAAAAGGCACGCCTGTTTCAAGCTGTGAGCGCATAATACGCTTCATAATATCAATGGCTGGTACGACTTCACGACTTAACAATGGATTCGCGATACATTCCGCATATTTAGTACGGAAAGAGCCGTCACCCTTTTTCTCATCGTAGTAATCCTCTAGTGAGTAGCCCATGATTTCTCGCACTTCATGTGGGTCAAATAAATGCCACTCCCCACGTGCCTCAACAGTTTCCATAAATAAATCCGGTAAGCACAGCCCTGTGAAAATATCATGGGCACGCAAACGCTCATCCCCATTGTTTAAGCGTAAATCTAAAAACGTAAAGACGTCTTTATGCCAAATATCTAGGTATACAGCAATAGCTCCTTGTCGTTGACCTAGCTGATCGACTGAAACCGCCGTATTATTAAGTTGTTTAATCCATGGTAAAACGCCACTTGATGCACCTTTAAAGCCTTTAATAGATGAGCCTCGGCTACGAATTTTGCCCATATAAACACCAATGCCACCGCCGTACTTCGATAATGTTGCGACATCTGTATTCGTGTCATAAATACTTTGTAAACTATCATCTACTGTATCGATAAAGCAGCTAGATAGCTGTCCATGTGTTTTACCAGCATTCGATAATGTTGGTGTGGCAACAGTCATATATAAATTACTCATCGCCCAATACGATTCACGTACTTTTTCTAAACGATTTTCTGTTTCATCCTGCATCAGGGTCATCGCAATGACCATCCATCGTTCCTGCGGTAGCTCCACTGGTGTTTTCGTGTAGTCACGGACTACATAGCGGTCCATTAATGTTTTTAAGCCAATATACGTAAACAACTCATCTCGACTTGATTCTAAATAAGAAGCGAGTTCCTGAAGCTCCTGCTCACTATACTTTGTTGTTAAACTTTCATGATACAAACCAGCTTCTGTATAGTGTGCTAAATGTTCTGGGAAAACTTTATAAACATCCTTCACTGAAACACCACGGCGCATTGCAAATTGATCATATAACTTTTCTAAATAAATTTGAGCTGCGACAAATGTCCAGTATGGCTCCTCTTCATCAATGAGGCTAAGCGTTTGTAAAATCATCGCATCTGCCCATGCTTCAAATGTGGCATTGTCGTTTTTTCGTAGCCATCGATCCGATAACCTTACAAAACTTTCGAGTTCATCCTCCGTGTAACTTTTCTTGAGCTTAGTCATTTGCTGTTCAATTTGAATTGTCATGTAACATTCTCTCCCTTTCCTTCTACAGCAACACAAAAAGCGATCACGCAACATTTATCGGTTACGTGATCGCTGTAAAATCGGAAATGGAAATGAAGGACATGCACACAAAGAAGTGAACAAATCTTTCGCCTCCACTTCTCAATCCCCGAAGAATGTGTTGCTGTCTTGAACAACTCGGCAGGTCTCCTGGCTCATGCTTCCTCCAAACGATGGCCTTCCCGTTCTTCACAGTGGCCTAATCATCATTTGTCAGCATTTACAGTTGCGGGGACAGCTTCGGCCTAAGATGACTCTTTTTCCGAATTCCCTTTTAAACCATATTGGTACCGCTTGTCCAAAATACTATATATTGTGTTTTAACTCCTAAACAAATCTAACATATTGTGTTTATTGTTGCAATAGGCGTTTTGCCCCTTGCACGTTATAAAGTGCTACATTTTCTCGAAGCAAGCCCAATTACAATGCAGTTTTACATAGTTTTTCAAAATTTCTAGGAAAATTTTTTTGTGCTTGCTGCTCTTTTTCTGGCTGTATTCCTAGCAAAACTACTGCACATGGACCAGCCGATTTCTCAACATCTAATGAACTTTTGACCTGTTGTTTGCCAAAAAGTCGGGTAAATTCTGCTTGCAGACCTTTTGATCCAACTGGCCATATTTGCTGCACTATTTCCTCATTCCATGCCTGAAAAATGGGTTGCAGCTGTGCGACATCTTCAGGCTGTGCAAGGACTTCATTGCCTACAAGTGGCAGTCCATAGGTGTACCAACTTAGTTGCTCAAGCTTAGTTGCTGTGCGTTTCTGTTGCTCACCAAGCATCGTTACAGACAACCCTGATTGTAAAGTGGGCATATTGGACTCTGTGCTACCGTCTATTGGCGGACAACTAAGACCAGCCTCATCAAAAACCTGCTGAATGCCTGCCACATAACGAGACCATGCAGCATCCCCTGAAAAATTAGCGAGTAAAATATGGCTTGGTAAAGCATTTGCAGCAAGCTGCTCTAAAAATGTAACACGTGCCGTTAAGTATGCCGTTAGTTTGTCTGAAGCAGCCACAACATCTTGTGGCTTTTCACCAATGGCTGCGGCATTGTCAGTTGTAGCAAATAGCTCACCTATTTTTATTGCATTTCTCAATGGACTCGACCTTCCTTACGCACAAACACCTTTGAGAGAATTGGCATCGCAACCGCAACGATCACTAAATTTATGAGTGTTGCCAATGGAAGGCTAGTCAGTGACGTCCAGTAGAATGCCGGACTAATGATAAAGTAAAATGGTAAAGGTGCCACGACACCATTTAAAATAAGTGCCACAGGCCATTTCCAGAAATGCATTCCTTTTTTATGCATAACCCCAAAGACCCATACAACCATAAACATTTCTACTGCGATAATAATATGTAGTGGTCCATAGGGGAAGCCAGTAGTTAAGGCTGAAATAAAATGCCCAATGACTCCCGCAACCCCAGCTAATACTGGAGATAAAAATACAACACTCAACAATGCAGGTGCAGAGTCAAGCGCTGCAGTTGAAATAAATGTTGGAATTTTAATGACTGCACCCACTGCACAAATTGCCGCTACCATGGCAGTGAGCGTCAATTTCATCAATCTTTGTCGATCCATCCCATTTCCTCATTCCTTTAATATTTGGCTCGTCATTAAAACGTTGGGTTGATTTCCATTCCAGCTAGGTGCGTCCGACTAATCCCAAGGAGTCGCCAGCTTTCACCCCAATCATGTCATCCCCAACTTTTAATGAAAAGCCTACTTTATAAAACTATATTATTTGATTTGTTCCCCGATACCGTACCAAATGCGTATGATTTGTTCGGCTTCAGCAAATAACGCCTGGTACAAACGTCCACATGTATCACGCAACAATCGTGCCTGTTTTTCCATTGGCACAACTCCACGTCCCATATCGGTCACTATTATATAGACGGCACAATTTTCTTCAAGAGTCTTTAGTCTTGTCAAAATGGTTTTGACAAGGGGTTCATCCTCCTCAAGATCTTGTGTCACGAGCCACTTCTCTATGTTTTTAATAACTAGTACATCACAGGCTGGGCTGCCATCAGGTAGATTGCCATCTACTAGCTCAACTTTTTGACCTGCAAGCAATTTCATAACATAGTCGGTTTTTCCACTATAGGCTCCTCCGATAAAGACATGCATCTCGCTCCCTCCCCCCAAGCCTTTCTTGTAAACGTTAAAGAAAACATTTTATCATGCGGTGATTGATATGACCAAAAAGATTGCTCAGTCGGTGCAAATTCTACAAGAAGTGCTCGAATCACTCCACCATGGACAACGAGATGATAAACATCTTCACCTTTTGGTAACTCAGTAAACCCTTCAATGACACGCGCACAAAAAGCATCAAAGCCTTCCCCCTTTGGAGGCGGTGACTGTACGGGATCATCTAACCATGCACAATAACGACTATCCGTTTTTAAGTCCTCATATGTTCGCCCTTCAAATTCACCGAAGTTCGACTCTCGAAATCTCCTATCAGACACATATATTGCATTCGGAAAATAATGGGCAGCTGTTTCCCTACAGCGCAGCAAATCACTACCATACACCTTCGTGACATCTTGATCTACTGTAGTCAGTAAAGATGCATCAGCTAATGAAGAATCTGTCCAGCCGATATAACGCTTCTCCAAATTTTCCTTAGTTGGTGCATGTCTCATTAAGTGCACAATAACAACGTCACCCACAGCACAACCTCCATTCCTTCAATTGATGCACCGAGTAAATCCCCAGAAACGCCACCAAAGTTGCGCACTGTAAATTGACGAAAGACTAAAAAGGCAAACGCTAATACAGCCATCAACACAAATGGAACAATGGAGAAGCCTATGACAAACAACAAGCTACTATACGCCACAACTAATGTTAAAAGCATAAAGCAAATAAGTAATCCCGGCTTAATATGTGTTTTAAAAAAGTAGGCAAGCCCCTTTTCTTTTGAGCACTTGAGCGACATAAAATAAAAGCTCATGCCCACTCGTGTTAATAACGGAATAAACACTAGCATCCACAGCGCTAACTTATGCTGGACGAATAGCTCATGCAGTATGACAAATTTACTAAGCACTAAAAATAGCACAGAAAGCACACCAAATGCACCAACACGTGGATCATCTAAAATTTCAAGCCGCTTCTCACGGTCCCGATATGAAAAATAAGCATCCCCCATATCAATAAAACCGTCTAAATGTAAACCTCCCGTAAATAAAGCAAATAGTCCGATAATCACAAAGGAAAGCAAGATCTCACTGCTTGCCGTCCATTCAGTTAAACTATAGATCACCGTTGCCACTGCGGTGCCCATAAGAGCCCCTATCCATGGTAAAAAGGCGAACATCCCTGTTATAGTTGCCTTAGTTAAAGGAATTTCTTTATGTACCGGCAAAACTGTAAAAAATTGAAACGCAAGTTGTATGCTATGCCAGAAATTTTTCATCGCCTTGCCTACCTTCTTTTTATTTTCAAAGCGTCATATATTATTTCCATTTCTTTACGACACCATAATTTATTTCATACGCCTCATCTGCTATAGAAACGAACCATTGATGTAATCTCCCAAGCGTTTGTCGGTATAATTCTACTTCCTCGCTAGAATATGGGGGCTCATCGAATAATTCATTCGAGACGATAAAAAACGTCACCCTTTTCTCAAGTAACGTCCCTATCGCCTTTTTTAAATTATCAAGCTTCTGCACTAAACAACCAGGTTGTTCCACACAGGGAGTTCCCGTGTCAAAACCTTCGTAAAAAGCATTCGTCAGCCATGTTGTAACACAATCCCATAACACGACATCTCCATCGGACAGTTTATGCAATGTACCTGCGATGTCATAAGGTGCTTCTATCGTCAGCCACTCAATGTTTTGAGCACGTCTGTCTGCCTGATGGCGCACTATTCGCTTCTCCATCTCATGGTCCAACGCTACTCCAGAAGCAATATAAATAAGTTGTTGTGCTTGGTTAAACTCTGTTTGATAGTGAGTAACAGCCGCTTTTTCAGCAAAGTGGGATTTACCACTGCGTACTCCCCCTGTAATGAAAATCAGTGGCATCGTTACGCCTCCTATTGTAAATGTTGAATGTTCCCGATATCTTTAACGTGCCATTGCGATCCGACTTGTTCAATAATCGTGACACTTGTACCATTAATAAATGGTTCTGCCCACAACTGATTGATACTTCGCCCTAAAATGGCGTTAATGATGCATTTAATTGTTATAGCATGGGACACAATTAAAATATTGTTCTTGGGATATTTTTCTGCAATTTTCTTTAACGTAAACATTGCTCGTTCTGTTACCGTACCAAAGCTTTCCGTATGGGTTGCGACGAATTGTCCAGGATAATCGGTATATAGTTCATAATCAAGGCGATGCGTAGTCATAATGTTCTCGACTGTTTGTCCTTGCCAATCTCCTAAAAAAATCTCCCGTAAATTATCCTCATAATTGATTGGAAGCTGTCGATCACCTAGAAGAATATGCAACGTTTCCTTAGCACGGCCACTTGAACTGCTAAATGCAGCTGTAAAAGAGAAATTTTCCAAATGATCTCGGAGTTTTTCTGCATGTAAAATACCATTCTCGGATAATGGCGAATCTAACCATCCCTGTAGCCGATGTTCTTTATTCCACATCGTTTCGCCATGTCTCACTAAATAAAAAGTTGTCAACTTTCTCACCCCTAATTTGCGTTAAACCACGCTTGCAAACAATTCTGTAAATACGTCATAGCTGTAATATCTTTAATCCCAATGCGGAACCATTCACCATTTAAGCCCATAAAGTTTTTTGTATGACGGAGCACGACGCCCTTTGATAAACAATATGTAAAAAATGTATCTGCTTGCTGATTTTTCGGTAATGCAAAACATACATAATTCGTTACACTATTCGTCACCTGACAACCATTTTCTTGTAAATAGCTCTGCAGCGATTCCCGTTGATGTTTAGCATAGGCAATAGCTTGCTCACAATATACATGTTCATCTAAACAGCCTGTACCTATAACAAGGGCAAAGGCATTCAAATTCCAATGCGGTAGGATATTCTTTAGCTCAGTAACAATTACCGGACTTGCTACTAAATAGCCAAGGCGTAACCCTGGGATCGCATACATTTTTGTCATCGAACGAACGACGATCAGATGAGGGTTTTCTACCACATGCTGGATCAATGAATAAGCTTCATCTACCCAGTCAATAAATGCCTCATCAATAACAAGCTCACAATGGACCTTTGCACCGTGAGAGATTAATTCGAGAAGCTCCTCTTTCTTTGGAAGCACCCCCGTCGGATTGTTCGGCGTACAAATATATAAAGCATCTGCGTTCACCATTTCACGCTTCAGATGCTCCATCGGCAATGTGTAGTGAACAAAATCCTCTACAATAACAGGCACAATTTCAGCGCCTGCTGCTGTTAAAGTTCGTTCATATTCTGAAAACGTTGGATGTACGATAATAACACGCTTATTGGCGTAGCGTCTAACTAGAACACTAAAAAGCTCGGATGCACCGTTACCTAGTAATATAGAATCTTTCTGCACATCATGAAAAGCTGCCACCTTTGATAAAAACGGCTCACCGTCCGGATCTGGATAACGTTGAATAAGCGGATAAAACGTCCGCCAACGGGCCTCAACAAACGGGGGTGGCCCTGCCGAATTAACATTTTCGCTAAAATCATACACCTTTTCGGGCATATTTAGCCCTAGCTGATGATAAACATTTTGCGGATTTGCTCCGTGATTAGGTAATTGCAAAAATTAACACCTCCACTGCTAACATAACAAGCGTAAAGAGCAAGGTCGCAATACGCATATGAATCACAGACGTTGCAATATGCTCTTTTGTTAATGGAACTAATTTCTCGCCCATTATTGCTCGATAAGAAACGACACCCTGATATGTATTTTTTCCACCAAGCTGTACCCCTAATTGAACAGCTGTAGCTGCTTCTAAATAACCACTATTAGGACTTGGATGTTTTTTTGCATCCTGTGCCCAACGTTTTAAGCGCTTACCGAGAGATACGGTTGTTTCATTTTTCGTACCTAGCACCATCAATAAGCCAGTTAATCGACTTGGTATAAAATTGAGTACATCGTCTAGCTTGGCAGCAAACATACCAAAATCTTTATACTTTTCGTTTTTATAGCCGATCATAGAGTCTAACGTATTGACTGCCTTATAGCCCCATAACCCTATTGCGCCAAATAAGAAGGCATAAAATAAAGGAGCTGTTACCCCATCACTCGTATTTTCTGACACCGTTTCCACAACACCACGCACAATCTCATCTTCGTCAAGTTTCTCCGTATCACGGCCGACAATCCAAGAAAGCTTCACGCGAGCTTCAGCAAAATCGCCTTTGACGAGCGGTTCATAAACAGCCATCGCCGCTTCCTTCAAGCTACGCTGTGCTAGTCCAATTCCAATTAATAAGCCCTCAACCAAGATGCCAAATAGCAGACTTACCTGATAGCTTAGTAGCATAATGGCCGTCACAACAAACATCGTTGTGCCAACTACAGCGAGCGCCATCACCATGCCACGGAATTTTCTCATTCTTCCTTTATTCCATAATTCTGTTTGAGATTGAATGAGCTTCCCAATCCAGCGTACTGGATGAGGCATTTTAGGAGGATCCCCTACAATTAAATCAAAAACAAGCCCGATGATACAGGCAATCATCAGTACCATCATATAGGATTCTCCTCTTTATCTTTTTTATATTTTTGAATAGCCTCACGCATCGTTTCATAAACACCGTGGCCAATAACTTTTCCTAGCATCGTAATCGGTCCTGCATATTGATGGTAGTCACCTTCCTCTGTCGAGGCAATCAACAAGCTATCCGTTGAAGTACCTGTAGCTTGTGTACCCGTTGTTGGATCTGTTATGCCCTCATCCATAAGTGCCTTGACCTTTGCCTCTGTCGTAGAAATCATTGCCTGAAATAAAGCTTCATCCGACAATCTCCCATTTATTAGTACCCACGTATTAATTGTCCCAGCATGATACTGCTCCTGACGATGAAAGGCACGCGTAATATCGACGGCATTGCCAAGACCAGCCGTAATCATTATGACAAGATGAATTCCCTCATATGTAAACTCACGAATTGTTGCATACCTGGCATAGACAGCCGTCATCATCGCAACTGTATTGTCAATTGGAAAACCCTCAGACTTTAAAAAACGTTGTAATTCTACCTGTGGTTTGCGTTCATCATATGTATAGGGCACTGAACGATTCATCAAATGTGTATAAAAGCCAAAGCCCGGATTATGTACTGCCGAGGATACGACCTTCATCGGTGAATCTGTTTGGACGGCAACATAATGGTCGGAAATATGAATATCATCCTTACGTAGTACTGGCATTATCTCGCCTCCTATTCAATGGATAACAAAAAATAAAAAAACAAATTCTTACAAAGAAGAATTTGTACTGTTCATTTTTAAATTAATGATCTATCTCAAATTTGAACCTTTTGAATTTTGTACAGCATTACAACTTCATAATACTCAAATTATTTATTTTTTTGAAATTGTATCACAAATCCGTGTTTTATCACAATCCAATTTTGAGATATATTCCGTTATTGCCTTTGTTTTAAGGTTTTAAAACGAATAATGGATCCCGCGATGATAAATACCCAGCCAATTCCGATATAGACAATTTTCATTGTTTTTGTCGAGGACGGTAATATATCCATGATCGTTAAACAAACAAATAGTATGCCAATCATTGATAGAAACATGCCAATCGATAATTTTTTCAAAAGAAAAACCTCCAATCTAATATACGCCCTCGATTTTACCGTATTCTCGACAAAAAGAAAACACTAATCCAGTTCAAGGATTAGCGCCGTAAACGGGCAGTCATTTATCTGTACCGAAAGCTAAGCGTCAGGTACCAAGAATTCTACCCAAACATTTAGCGAAAGCAAAGAAATTAGGTAGGACATTAACTGCCCGTTCAGGGGGATGAAGAATCCCCACTTAATCAATTATGCCTCGGCATAATTGCGTCCGGAATCGGCTTTGTGCTTGCACAAAGAACTCCTTTCCGATTCCGTGACATCCGCCGGAGGCTTTAACTTATTTCAGCGAATGTTTGGGCACCCGCTGAAAAGTGACTTAAAACCGCATTCATCTCACCACCTATAAAGGTGGAAGACTTCTGCTGAAAGAAGTTAAAGGTTACACTTTATTTCCTTACACTCTCACATGTGCAAAAAATTCCCCATAAAGTGCTTGTAAAATTTGGTTTTCATATTCTTGTAGTACACCGAATACTAAACTAACTTCAGATGAACCTTGATTAATCATCTCTATATTTGCACCTGTTTTTGAAATCGCAGTTGCAGCACGTGCCGCTAGACCTGTGTTATTACGCATGCCTTCGCCTACAATAACAATCATAGAAAAACCATGACGCATTTGCACATCATCCGCATTTAACTCATTTTTCACACGAGAAAGAATTCGTTCTTCATTTTCTAGTGTTATTTGATTTGAACGCATAATGACTGAAATATCGTCTAAACCAGACGGTGTGTGTTCATATGAAATATTTTCATCTTCTAAAATTTGTAGAAGCTTACGGCCAAAGCCTACTTCACGATTCATCAAATATTTAGACACATATAAAGTTGAAAAGCCACTGTCCGCCGAGATACCAGTAACCGGACGTCCTGTCACAGAGCGTCTTGGCACGATACGAGTACCTGGGGCTGATGGATTATTTGTATTTTTTATGTTAACGGGCACCCCAATCTTGTAAACAGGCATTAGCGCTTCATCATGGAAAACGGAAAAGCCTGCATAGGATAATTCGCGCATTTCGCGATACGTAATTTCTTTAATTTCCACTGGATCATTCACAACTTTCGGATTCGCGGAAAACACACAATCCACATCCGTAAAGTTTTCATAAAGCTCTGCTTCAACAGCAGCTGCTAAAATAGAGCCTGTAATATCAGAGCCACCGCGGTCAAATGTACGCAGTATGCCCGCTTTAGTGTAACCAAAGAAACCTGGGAATACAATAATTTCCTTGGTATATTTTAGAGGCGCTAAATTTGCATATGCCTCTGGTAAAGCATACGTGCGTTCAGGTAAATCATTGACGACCAAACCCTCTTTTGGACTTACGTAGCGCGCCGGCATACCGATTGAATTAAAATAAGTAGCGATTAGCTTCGCGTTATTGTCTTCCCCTGCCGCTTTGATGCTATCGATAAATAATTCTTCATTCGATTTATCGCCTTGTACACGTTCACGCAAATCTTCAGCGATCACGTCACAAATTGTATAATCTAACTCCAAACCATCTGCAATCGCCATAAAGCGATGCACAACGATTTGCAATTCTTCTTCAATATCTTCATTTTTTAATGCTGCCATTGCTAAATTAATTAATAAATCAGTTACCTTTATATCGTCACCAGAACGCTTCCCAGGTGCAGAAACGGCTACGATTTTACGCGCCGGATTAGATTTTACAATGTTTGCTACTTTTTGAATTTGTTCTGCGCTTGCTACAGATGTTCCACCAAATTTACATACGATCATAACCATCAAATCCTAACTTTTTAAATTAAATGTATTCCTCCGAAAAACAATTGAATGTACACAGTGTACAAATTATCGCCCCCTACGTCAATACAATTTAAAAAATTCACGCAATTAATCGATAGAAAATGGACAATTTTCACACTGTTTGATTTATTATACGGATTTCGTATGAAATAGTTAAGGTTTTTGCAAATTTTTTTCGTAAATTTCCTATAATCGTACAAATATTCGTCTGAACTAGCTGAAATCATCAAATTTACAGAATTAATTTTTTATTCTAAATCTGACATGACAAAACAAATCACATCTTTACGAATATAAATGTGGATTTCAATATATACAATTTTGCTTATATAAAAATAAGATGTATCACTCCAACAGCAGGATGTAGATCATTATTACAACAAGTCGAAACTCTTCGGACGACTATCCCAAGCTGATTAGCGAATCAAGTTCATGCCCTTCTTTTCAAGAGTCGTAATAAAACCTAGCGACGAAGTGTACATCATGAAAGGTCGCTTTTGTGCATACTTAAATTAGCAAGTGTTTTTCAGCAAACTTGATTAAAATGTAGTGCCTTTCTTCTATATTAATTGAAGAAAACGCTTTCCCCATTATGATATGCAGAAAAAATTGTGATGTTTGTGCTATTTAGAATGATGTCAAGCAATTCTTTTTTTGATTTTCCAACTGTTTTATGCGGGGATTGCTTTGATTTGCGTAAGGCTGTATTCGTAGGAATCTGAGCAGTTTTTGGCGTGGCCCGCTCAGGTTTCTCTTATACCTGAGCGATTCTTTGTCCTCTTCGTCACGAAGATAGTCTTTTAAATAACAAAAAACTAGGCTCACATCCTATGTGAAACCTAGTTTTTATCTCAAGCTTAATTAAATAGCTGTCCAACCACCATCAATGACTAATTCTGCACCTGTCATAAAGCGTGATTCGTCAGATGCTAAAAATACAACGCCATAGGCTACATCCTCTGGTTCACCAAAGTATGGAAGCTGTGTATACGTTTTATAGAAAGGAAGACCTCCTCCTTCTTCCATCGTTGGTGCTGTCATTGGGGTTACGATGATACCTGGATGTACTGAATTTACACGAATTTTATCTTTTCCGTATTCAATTGCAGCTGATTTTGATAGTACTCGAAGTGCTCCTTTTGCAGCTGTATATGGACTAGTACCTGCCATACCTACAATTCCACCAATGGATGAAATATTAATAATTGAGCCACCACCTACTTTTTGCATTTCAGGAATTACATATTTCATGCCAATAATGCAGCCATTTAAGTTAATGTCCATTATTTTATTCCATTCATCCATTTCCATGTTGGCAATCGTTTTTGGTGAAGAAACACCTGCATTGTTAACAAGTACATCAACTTTTCCATATATTTTCACTGCTTCAGCAATGACGGACTTCCATTCCTCTTCAGATGTCACATTATGTTGGATCCCTATAGCATCCCCGCCACTTTCTTTAATTTCCTTTACTAATTGGTTCAATGCCTCTATTTGAACATCTGTTGCGATAACTTTTGCTCCCTCTTGAGCAAATAATTTTGCTTCAGAAGCTCCCATCCCCATTGCTGCTCCTGTAATAATGGCTACTTTTCCATTTAAACGTCCCATACTAAAACTCCCTTTCTAAAATCAATTTTGCCTCGGCATAAATGCGTCCGGAATCGGCTTTGTGTATACACAAAGAACTCCTTTCCGATTTCTGTGACATCCACTGAAAAAAATAATGACTAATTCATGAACATATTAACAATTAGTTGTATTATCGACATGGTGTCGTTAATATAAGTATATCCATCATCTTCAAAAGGGCAAACAACACATTTCATAGATTCGAAGCTTTATCAACGAACTTATAGCTAGTGTTGTAAAAATAGAAAAAATAAGACAGGGAGCTTAAAAATGTCGAATAAAAAACAGAAAATGGACCCTAGGGTTATGAGGACGCGTCAATTACTAAGGGACGCACTTGTAGAATTAATTGACGAACGAGGCTATGAAAAGATTACTGTACAAGATATTACAGAGCGAGCGACATTAAATCGCGCTACATTTTATTTACATTATAGTGATAAACTTGATCTACTCTATCAAAGCACAAAGGAAATATTGAATGATTTAATGAGCAGCCTTAACGTTAATTTTGATGACAAGATAGAATTTGATTTTTCAAAAGATGCAGAGGAGCCACACGATACATTTGTGCATTTATTCGAGCAAATTTCTTTAAATAGTAAATTATATAAAGTGTTTTTAACTGAAAATGACATTCCTTATTTCGCTTCAGGTTTGAAGGAAATCATCATTGATTTTGTCTCAAATGGGATAAATTCTATGCAGCCCGATGATAACAAACTTACAGTTCCACGTGAAATGGCTGTCAGATATTTTGCTGCCGCCTTTCTTGAGGTGATTGTTTGGTGGTTAGAAAATGATAGGCCTTATTCACCAAAATTTATGGCTACTCAGCTAATGAGGATTACAGTGAAGGGTCCTTATATTGACCTTCCTTCTGGAAAATAAAATAGTAAAACCATCCTTTAGTATCAAAAGTAAAGTAACTATATAAATAAAAAAAGAGAATTTCAAATAATTTTGAATTTCTCTTTTAAAACAAGATTAGATAATACATCTAAATCGCATTTCCCTACCAACCTGTTCCCCACTTAATACCTTGATTTTCTATAGAATAAAATCTTTAAATAGCTCCCTTTAATAGGAGAATAAGGTTTCTATAGCTAGTGTACTTTGAAGATGGCTCGATTGTAATAAACCCTAGCCCTTCTAATTATTTAACAGGGCATCATTCCACATTGATAAATCCCTCTCGTCTCATGATGCACGGAAATTGTTTAACATCTTACATATTTGCGTTTGAAACCAATTCTCCCTTTATCTACATCCTTTTGAATACTCTCGTAAGCATGTAGGACACTACTTTTTTTCTTATCCCGTTTAACTTCTACTGGACCTATTTCTTTTGCCATTTTGACAGCCTCTTCATGGAGCGGTAAATACGAAAGCCCAACAGTGTATAGAAAATTATTCATCGCAGATTTCGTTCGTTCTGGTGATTCGTGAATCGTATTTTTTACAATTTCAATCATGTTGGCCATTTTGCTCTCGGAAAATTCATCGTCTAAGCGATTCCCTAAAAGCCAACAGTAGCAACTCCAGCCCGCTGACATTCTCAGCTCTTCACCACTTGCGATCCATTTATCTGCAACTTCTTGTGCGATATTTGCTTCCGCTAAAGTTACTGCTACCACATAATCCGACAGCATATAAAAATATGCCGAATCCATCCAACGATCAAAATCTGACATAGTCATCGCTTTTGGATCTGCAATAATTCCTGCAAAGTACATCGCGTCGTAATTCCCTGTGGCATAAAGTTCTTCAGCTAACGGGTGATTTATTTTTATTTTCTTAGCTATTGGCTTCATTGCACCTGTTGCCACGCCAAAAAGCGGCTCATGTGCACCATTGGATATATACATTTTTTTAGTTCGTTCTTTGCCAAGAGCCTCAAGCTCCTGCATTACCATTTCTAGATTCATTTTTGGCACTTCCTTTTTGGTGTATTCACTTAAATATTTTGCCATTAAAAATATTTAATCATTATCCTATAGACAAATCAATTATGCCCTGGCATAACTGCATCCGGAATTAGTTTTATGCTCGCATAAATAAGTCCTTATGATTCTGTGACATCCTCTGGGGCTTTAACTTCGTTTATAGCGATTAGCTACACATTATATTTAGCAATCAAGCAACACAAAATGAACAAGCAACAGGATTAATACCTTTTGCTTGCTCGGCTTGATGATTGTTATTGTGGAAAATTCAATGCTAAATAGACTTCTCTGGCAATCTTCTTCAAAAGCAATGTAACTTTCAAAAACTCGATAGTAATTTTTCAATAGCCAACTAACTTTTCACTATTGTTCTTTGAGCCTTTTTAACAATTCTCTCAGTTGCCTTAGTCGGAGATTCTTTTTGCCATTCATCACATAAGTTTACTACCCACTCTGGTTGAGTTTTACTAGCATCATTTAACCAGTTGCCGACAGAATCTTGAACATACTTTGCTGAATCTGATTTTAGTAAATTTAAAATAGGAAGTGCGATTTGTGGTTCTTCCTTTAAAACTTCAATATGCTTTGTCCAAACTCCGCGAGGACGAATGGATTCTAAACTGAACCTCCGAATGTTGTCATCTTCACTTTTCGCCCACTCTGTTAACAAGTCTACACTGATTTCAATATTCGCTGCAAGGTCCTCCCTTATTGACATCCAAGCAATTTCTCGTACACCAAAATGATGATCTGCTGCGAAAGGTCGAATATACAACAGCTTCTCTTCTAAAGAATAATCGTTGTTTTTATTCATAAATGCTACCCAACATCGGACACTATCAGATACGTGATGAGCGCATATTTTGATTAGCTCCTCTTTTTTTATATCACTCTCATCCATCAAGACTTTATCTAATAAAGATCCTATTAAACGTATAGCCTTCATTCCCGTTTCGACTTTTTGCTTCTCTATTTCAGTAAATATAATTTCTAACTCTTCTTCTAGCCCTATTGATGGTAGAACATTTTTGACTAAAGAAATATGGTTAACAGCTTGCCATTCCGTCAAATTAACACTCTCTATTTTCCCTTGATTCAACAACATTAAAACATCATTAGGGATATCACTAGCCTTTCTAGCTCCCTTTCTATGTAAAATATCTTCTTTTACAACCATTTAACACCCTCCTGTTATTGTGGGACATAAAATCCGACCTCTTGAAATGAATAGATGTCTATTTTTATATTATTTCCCCTTGCAGATTATTTCCACTATTCCCTCTACTCAATTAAAAATCGGCATAATTGTGAATCGAATGATATCGAGTGGCTTGATAGAGACACCTATGATACGATTACCAAATAAACAACTTCATTTGTTTTTTATGAACGTTAGTGAAATCAAGTGAACAACAACTTAAAAGGATGATAATCAATTGAGTAACGAACAAAATAACAGTAAATTTATATACACATATGTACATCATGTTGATGAATACGATCTGTGCAGAATGGAGATGCGTTCATTTTTTAATCTGGATACCCAATCAAACTATCTAATAAGCAATATTAAAATTGATCCAAGCCGAAGCCCTTTTATACAAGACAGACTTGAAGTGCTATATGAAGGAAACAGCATAGAGAACATCAAGACACTGGTGAAGGATTTAACAGTAAAGGAAACAACTTATAAAGTAGTTTGTTTAAATAGTATGGATATAGGTGAAGAGAAGAAAATTCATTTGCCAGAGCGTCGATTGATAGAACGCGAGGTAGGACTTTGCATGGAGGGCGAACCAGACCTAAATGAGCCTGAAATTGTATTTGGCCTTATTTTAATTGATGGAATATGGTATTTCGGAAAGCATATGAAGAGTGAATCCATTTGGAATAAACATTTACACAAACCACACAGTTATTCAACGGCACTTAGTACTAGAGTAGCTCGTACTGTTGCGAATATCGCAGTTCCCCAGCCTCAAAATATTCGTGCGATTGATCCTTGCTGTGGTATAGGGACGGTAGTAATTGAGGCACTTTCCATGGGGATTAATATTGAGGGGCGAGATATTAATTATCATGTTTGTCAGGGTTCCAGAAAAAACATCGCTTATTTTGGGTTGACAGGCAACATTACATTAGGTCCAATATCCGAAGTTAAGGAACATTATGATGTGGCCATAATTGATTTACCCTATAACTTATTTACGCATATCTCAGCCGAAGATCAATTTAATATTATAAAACATGCTCGACGCATTGCCGATAAGGTGGTTGTCGTTACTATTGAAACAATTGATGACATGATAGAAGATGCAGGTTTTATTATAAAAGATCGATGCGTTGCTAAAAAACAATCGTTTTTACGTCAAATTTTATTATGTGAATAAAAACACGTACTAATAATCATTATATCCGCAGCTTAGAGGCGTACATAAGTCGACTCATAATAAAGCCAAACGACGTTCATCTCCTACTTACTAGACTACGCTCTTTCCGTTCTTTGGAGTGGTAGTCGGTAAGTGATAAAATAAATAAGATCAATCGCTTCAAGGCGATTTGCAATAGAAGAAAGTAAACCTACTCACAGCCTGCGAAGCGGAGGAGGTTTACTTTTTTTGTGTAAACTAAGACTATAAGTGTAGAGAAAATTATAGTAAACCTTTATCAAGACTTTTTTTGGGAAACCATATATAAATAAACAAGGAATCTATTGAATTTATAGATTCCTTGTACAAGTGCCGACAAACTAATAAACGGAATATCCAGATTTATAGAAGTAATTAAACTCAATTCTTAAATTGTAGTTAGTTCAACGTAATTGCAAATTGCGAGTTCGGCTCGCCAGCAAATACAACTGTTCCGTTCTTCGGCAGTTTTACTTTGTTATTGCCGCTTACAACAGTAAAATTGACGCATACTCCCTCACCATCATACACCGCGAACGAACTCTTCGGTGGTAACGCCACTGTCATCGTTTTCTCTACTACCGCTTGCGGGATCGTATACCATCTCGCATGCCCATTTGCTTGTAGCGTAACTTTGGATGATTGGCTTGCCTCAAGCGGTTTTAAGTTGGTACCACTTACGTATAACAATCCGGACATCTCCATATATTCATTTCCGCGTTCTATATAGAAACGAGATTCAGTCGTATCACGACCTGCCATCACAGGGATCTGGAGCTGATGCGCGGCCGTGTTTGGGCCTGTAATTTTTCTGCCGTCCCAATAGCCCTCTAGGCCTTCATTGCGATTAATTTGTGTTGTAAGCATCATTGGTAGGAGATATTGAGCAGAACTATATTTCTCGTTTACGAGATAGAACTTGACTCCTTCCCGCTTCGCCCATGCGGCAGCTGTTTCCTTCGATAGCACGTTTTCTTCTAGTTTTTCGGCTAAATAGTGAGTAGCAAATTCTTGCCCTAAACCTGGCAGAGACATAAATGTGCTCTCCCTCAAATATGTTCGTTTATTCTTCTCTGTGACGAAGTTGAGCTTGGAGGTACCTTTCTCATTAATAAAGCTTCCATTCGCAGTATATACATATTTTTCTTCTGGATTAGTTGGTAAGAACAGTTCCCCATTCTTCGTAATTTCTATTTTGAAATGACTGTAACTATTACCGTAATAACCCGCTTTCTTTGCTACGTCTTGAGGAATCTTGGCCTTGATCGACTTGCCAAAGGATTTGTTCGGCTTGATATCCTTAATTGTGCCCTTCTCTTTAAGCGCAGCGAGCAGTAATTCAGTCGCCACCAGTTGATTTGTAGTGCTGCTACCGCCGGATGACAACACAGCCACTGCCATCTTCTGTTCAGGAAGTACGACCAGTGAAGCATGTTGCAGTGCTGTGTTGCCACCTTTAGCCAAGCCCTTTATCCCATATTCACTGAATGGATATAGTTTTACACTATCCCAGCCAAGACCATAGTTGATAATATTATCTCCATCCCCCGGCCACATTCCTTTTTTATATTCCTCTTGCTCCATCGCCTTGACTGCCTTTTCAGAGAGGATCCCTTTTCCCTGTCCCATAAATAATTGTGAAAATCGCACCATATCTTCTGCTGTGGAAGAGATCCCTCCCGTAGCAATCGCATTCACCGATTCAGCAGGAAGCTGCCCTTGGTATGTTGGAAAATAAAGTCCAGCCTGCTTAACGTCTTCCCATTTGTCCAGCGGCGTTTTCGTATGATTTAGCTTTAAGGGTTCTGTAAATCGTTGATGTATAAATTCGGTAAAGCTCATACCGCTGACTCTTTCCACCATAATCTCAGCTAGCGAAAAGCCGTCGCTACAGTATACCGAGAACGCGCCAGGATCCGCCTTCAAGTGCTGGTTGGACAATTGCCGCAACAAGTTATCATGGCCATAGGTATCATTATCTTTAAATAAAAATGTATTACTATACATAGTCCCTTGCAAGCCGGAGGAGTGGTTCAACAGCATACGTGGCGTAATGCTTTTGTAACGCTCATCGTTCATCTTGAAATCAGCAACATAGTGGACGACAGGAGCATCCAAATCGACTTTTCCTTCGTCGACCAATTTCATCACAGCCGCCGCTGTATACATTTTACTGATTGAACCAATCCCGTATAGGGTATCTTTGGTCAGCGGCTGTTTCCCTTTTATATCGTTCTTGCCTGTCTGACCCGACAAAATAAGTTTGCCATTATCAATTAGCGCATACTGCACGCTAGTCGTCTCATACGACTTCGTAAGTAGCGCAGCCTTCTCTGCCGCAATCTTCTTCAGTTCTTGGCTAGCTGCTTCTTGGCTAGCTACAACCGTAGTCTGACTGCTAGAAAACGCCATCGCCCCTGTTGGTAGGCTCATCGTTAACGCTAATGTAGCAGCTAACACCCCAGATAGTTTATTTTTCATAAAAAAATTGCCCCCTTAGAAAAGTGATTGATTTCAATGCTTATTTCGAACAAAGGTATCTCCTTGTTGTAATTGTTTAGCTGTATACATAAGCAAAACCAAAGCAAAGAAAAAATAAATAAACAGAGGGTAAAATTTATAGTAGCGGCCTTCCGAAATAATACCCTCTTTTATCTTGTACTTTAATTGTAAGAAACGACTTTTTCTTTTTTCTTACTCATTCCTTACGAATTTATTAATTGTAAAAAGGATTGTCTCATATGGCTTTTGAGGGAATTTGAAAAAACTCATGTTCTTTTTATTCTTCCAACCATTTAATCTTGTCACATTTCCATTAGAATAGTAATATTGTGCATTTAGCCAAGGGGCTTAAGAAAAAGATGGGACCCCTGTGGAATCCCATCTTGAAGTAAAGTCCCTATAGTTAACAAGATAAAGTATGTTATTCATTATTTGGTTTTATCATTTGTTTTCAATTGTTATCCAATAAAGGGGTGACTCCCCCGGCATATTCCACTCCAACTAAATAAATAATGAATTCCTGTCTTCAGTACTTACTTTAGTTGAAGAAGGCTCATTTAATTGATCCATCTTTTTTCATAATGAAGTTTTTGCATTTGCTGATAAAAGATTGAAGGGAATTTTAGTTTAATAAACCAATCAGGTGGGGTATCGGACTACACAGAAGCCCAATACATACCGCGCAAAGAAACGTGTAAAGAAGAACCAGTTTTATGCTAATTCCAATGCTAATAGATTCTGCTGTACATCAAGCAATAATCCATTATGCTATTTTTTTTCTTATAGTTATTGTCTGAATCACAAGCTCCCTGTCTCCCTTTGATTTCTAGATTGTTTAATTTAAGCATTTCATTATCCGTGCGGTTTCCAATCTTATTCTTCCTTTTTTTAAAATTACCATTAATTTTGTACTTCATTGGTTCTTCCCCCCTTCAAACTCACCTGGATAGGTTCTTCCAGATAATTAATTTATTTTTTGAAACTATCCTAAGCAAAGCTTTCACTCTTTATTTATAGTTTAAACCTTACTAATTTTCGCATCCTGTCATTTTATGCTATCTTTGATTTGGTGACTGGACTGTCCCCTAGCAAGTATTAAAGGCAACTTGAATGACATTAAAATATTTCATACAAGTCAGGTCATCTATTCGATTTTATACCCTTGCACTGGCTACCATGTTAGGCGCAAAATAACAATTACCGAGGGTTTAGCCTTGATGTATGCCTTAGAGTTATCAACAATATACTGTCCAGATAGGCGCTGAATATAGAAAAGTGCAAGCAGTTTATATTTTGGTCTAATTTTGGATTTAACTAATGAAATATTAGATGATATAGCACTAGTCATTTTCAATAATGTAGGTAAAGAATAGACGAAGGAGGGATATAAGATGATAGATGCGTGTGAGCCAATAATCGTAGAGTTTCCTTTGAGAGGAGAATGGCACTCTCCTAACACGCCAGGGACAAAAATTCCGAGTCACGGCACAAACAAATTTGGATCAAGATATGCTTATGACTTTATACAAGTGGATTGGGAAAGAAAGGGTTGGCCCGCCTATCGCCTTAGTCTGGCGCAATATCTACTTTTTGGGGTTCCTTTAGATGAATATTATTGTTGGGGGCAAGAAGTATATGCTCCTTGCGACGGGATCATTGTCCAAGCAGAGGATGGTTATAAAGAGCGAACACGAACAAAATTGCTTTCAGATTTGTCTAACGCTTATAAAAATGCTCATTATTTCGACCCAGAGAAAGATGACATACAATCAGTTGCTGGCAACTACATCATTATGGAATGTGCCGACAAGGTATATGCTGGATTAGTCCATCTTCAAACAGGGTCAATTCAGGTTTCAGCTGGTCAGCTTGTAAAAAAAGGTGAATTTATTGGTAGAGTTGGTCATTCAGGTAACTCCTTTGCGCCACATTTGCATTTTCAACTAATGGATAGTAGTGACATAGCTACTGCAAATGGATTGCCTTTTGCTTTTGAACAATACGAAATATTTAAAAATGGCATATGGTACAAAGTAAATCATGGGATTCCAACAAATAAGGATAGAATAAGATTTCAAAAATGAATAAATTAAAACTGCATAAAGGGGTACCATCTGGAAAATGGGTTTAGCGTTGTAAATCCGCATCTTCCTGACGGCATCCCCTTAATAAGCTTATGTTGCGTTTATAAAGTAAACTAGTTGATCAGTCCATTTGTCGTCCTCGTATATGAATCCTTTCCTTGTGCATTCATAAACCATTCCAACACTTTCTGCTAACTTTATAGATGCTATATTATCTAGGTTTATGTGAGCTTCTATTCGATGATAATTTAATTTTTCAAACGCTAGATCAAAGGCAGCCTTTACAGCCTCTTTCCCGTAACCGTTTCTCCAAAAGTGGTTATGAATTGTATATCCAAACCTGGCCCATTGAAATTCTTCCCTCAAAATTGTCGAAAAGTCTATAAAGCCAATATGAGTATGATCTACTTTTCTAAACACTCCAAATACATATACCTTGTCATCCTCAGCCATCTGATGATGTTTAGTAACTAAATCACGAAACCATTCTTTCGTACAGATGCTCATATCTAATTTACCTTCATCGTATTTATGTTGAGAAGGTAAACGATTTTCATATTGGGTAAGCCAAGAAGAATAATCTCCCTCTTCTATTAATCGAATAACTAATCTTTCTGTTTCAGTTCTTATCTTATTCAATCGAACACCTCATCTAGAAATACTTCCTATTCTTATATAGAATATTCGATATAAGGAAATAATCTCCTTCATATTAAACTAAACTGCTTCGATAGTTGAATAGCAACAATCTTTAAGAAAACTGCCAAATAAAAAGAATCCATTTTAATAAAAAAATAGATTCTTTTTCACTTATTTTTTTCAAAAAGGCTACATTAAAACCTGATAGAAACCTAAGCTTCTTTCCCAGCCCTATTCAGTAGTCTACGGCCTGTAATCCAAACTGCCACCCCGGTCCCCCACAATATTAGGGCTGAGCTAAAACCAAGAAAAGTCCACCATACCATAATTTGATAATTACCCCAGGTAACTTTTACTGGTAAAGTAAACAGTGTGATTGCCGAAATCAGACAAAGAAGTGAACCCGTAATATAATAGATCTTGACCTGGAAAAGGTGCGCTAGAGGAAAGAAATGCGCACCGACAATAAGAGCCATTACAGGGATAAACAAATCCAAATGATTGGTCGATCCACAAATTGCGGAAGCGGCGGCTATCAACACTCCTTCCAAACCGAAAATAATACCGAACCAGATATTCTTTCGTTTCCAACGTTGGGAATCGCCTTCCACCATCTCGTTTGATAGCCATTTTGAATTTATTATCAATACGATTCCGCCAATAAGCAGGATAAGACCAATCAACAAGGATAAGATTAACAGCCAGAGAAACCCCCAGCCCTGCAATCCTCTAATTCCAATTCCCGCCCACATAGTACCGAAAAATGCCATAAAGATAACTCCAAAAGCTGTCCCGCGCACAGCAGCTCTAGGTATGATGGTTTGCGACATATCATGAACCCTCCTCTTTTAATTTCATTCTAAAAGGCTGAAAGATACTGTCTCACTATTACAGAAAATTCGCCATAGTAATGATAAATAATAATATTCCTTATTTATGGAGTTAATTCACTGTACATCCCATACGGTTGATATATTAATCGGAAGAAGTCAAAAACCATCAGTCGGGATGGTCTTATTTACTGTTAACATATCACGTCACTAATAGAAATTCCTCATCAGTAAATCCGAGCTTATACCTTAGTTCTATAATTTCAACAAAAAAAGCGTCAATCCTTTTTGGATCAACGCTTCGATTTATTTTACTCTTCTTTTTCCTGATCAAACCATAGTAGCTCTTTATCATCAACGTCGCCATTATAATTGATTAGAATTTCATCCCCTGCTTTGATATCCGTGTAAGCAAAGAAATCAAATGTGTGATTATCAAAATTAATCTCATAAGTTGCATTCGGTTCATAAGAATGGTTAAACAACATCCCATATCCAAGAAGGATAGCAGTTCGACCGATCCCATACTCAAAAGCGTAATCAGCTAGTAGGGTTTGCTCAATGTATTCATGCTGTTCGTTTGGATAAGAAATGACAGGTGCTTCGTGAAAAAGCTCCCCTTTTTTGATATCACATGTAGCAAATACTCCTCTATTGAATTCTCCATCACTTATTTGAGATGTTTTTACTTCAATCATGTTTGTTCTCCTACTCACTTTAAAATATTATTTTTAGCTATTATTAATTTAAACATTGAACTCTTCTTATTAGCCAGTACATTTTAGCATTTCGTTTATCATTTGTACTTTTAGCGTGACTCTTTTGGTGGTTGGCAGACGTCACATTTACGTTGGTGTTTATTTTTAAACTTTGTAAATGTTTTTTCAAATTTACTACCACATGCACATTTCAACAGTAACTTTTGAGAAAAACCGTGATATTCTGTCGTTAGCAACTTGCTTTCCGAATTATTCTCAACAAATTCTTTAATTTTATCAATCGTCCAATTTTTATTCAATCTCTTACACCTCTATATTTTATCTCTATGCGGAAGCTTTCTTGGCATCCGTTCAATTATAAGGAACGTCTTAATTACCTTAAGCTACTTATTATAACATGAACTGGTACACAATTAAACAGATACAAGAAATCGTTATCTAACGTCTCCCTTCAAATATTGATGCCTCAACGGTTTCTAATCCCCAAAAGTTATTTTTGGCTCGTCATTTCTAATGTTTCAGGTTCCACCTCCCCAAAATTCGGAAAGACTCTAGATAGGTCTATTCTTCTGGTAATCCAACCGTAATTGCATACATCAAATTCCAATCATCTGTTTTAGTTTTTCAAAAGGTACATATCCAATAATTGGTTCATGTAATTTATTCTGAATAATCAATCGAGAATGTGGAATTCCCATTACCTTATATTCCGCTGCAATATCTGGGCTATTTTCAACATTCACCCTTATAATTTTCACCTTACCACTGAATTCTTCATTAAATTGTTTCAGAACACCTTTGAACATTTTACACGGGCCACACCACTCAGCCCAAAAATTTATTAACACAATCTTTTTTGTTTTTAACTGTTCTCTTAATTCTTCCTTTGTTGTTACCTGAACAATTGACATAATTCTTTTCCTCCTTTGTGAAAATAAAAATCTTGAAGTTATAATATGCTTTTATTTATTATTAGCCCCTACTCTCTCTTCTTTATTACACATTAAAGATCTTTAATATCCTTAATTATGCAAAAAAATTTTAGATGGTACTATCGAAAACGACTGCCATTGCCGCTTTATAACCTTCAGCAGCAGCGACTATTATTGAAGACTGGCCTAATTTAGCTGTCTCCCCCGCTACATATACATTTTTTTGTGACGTATGGCCTACCTCATCCACTACAATGCTACCATTTTCATTTAATTGACAACCGAGTTGCTAAGCAAATTGATTGGGACGTACAAAGTTAGGGACTATAAAACCTCCAATTCTTTCTATTTCAAGTCCTGAACTAAATACGATTTTGTTTAAATAACCATCCTCACCAAGTAGATTTTGAATGGGTTCAGTAATGACAGTTAAATTTTTTCTTTGTAGTTCATTCAATGTAGCAGCAGAAAGTTCATGACCATTTGTGGCGATCACCAAATCCTCTGACCAATTGTAAACAAGCTTTCCTTTAAAAAGCGTTTGTTCTTCATTTTCAGAAATAATAATTAGAGGTTGATCTCTTAATTCCCATCCATCACAAGTTGGGCAGCTAAATAAACTTTTCCCATAATACTTTCGAATATCCGGAATTGATGGAAATTCCTCTTGAACACCTGTTGCCAATATAATTCTCTCAGCAACATACTCACCATCTTCTAACGTCTCAATTTTAAACAAGCCATTTGGTTGCTTCTTAATATTGATAACCGTGTTTTGATAATAATGTACTGACGAGTATTTTTTCACATCATTCAAAGCTACTTCTTTAAACTCAGCTGGTGTAATCCCATCACGCGTAAGAAATCCATGTGATTCCTGAGTCACACGATTCCGATTTGTTCCATTATCAAATAACGCGACTTTTTTACGAGATCTTCCTAAAATCAAACTAGCATTTAGCCCAGCGCCACCTGCACCGATAACTGCACAATCAAATAATTCCTTCATGTATAACTTGCCTCCATAAATAGTATATAGTACATGTTGTTTCACTACCCAACATGCCTTCAAGGCTCAAATTGAGATGTTAAATTATATTGCTTCTAAGCTAACTAGTCACATTAATCACAGACTTAAAAGACTCTCTATATCCGCGATTAACAAAAAAATAATGGTGGACTATAAATCCACTACTATTTTTTCACTAGATCCGATATTTTTCTGTTTCTTAACTCGTTTTCCAGCTTCTCTTCTGCGGATAGCATTACTTCTTTTATGACACACTTGGGGTCGTCATATAAACAGCAATCAAATAATGACGATTTGCCTTCAATTGCATGGATAATATCTAAAAATGAAATATCCTCCCAGTTCTGACTAAGAGTATATCCTCCATTGGCACCCGATACAGAATTGATCATCCCCTCTTTTACTAACTTAGTTAGTATTTTAGACAAATACGTAGGAGAAACATTTTGCATCTCTGCTAATGGTTGGACACCAACTGGTTTATTCGGTGCCTCCTTTGCAAGAAAGAGCATTGTGTGTAGTGCATAATTTGTAGCTTTAGAATATTTCATATATTTTCCACCTCAATTAGAGACTTTACATATCTATAATAGCATCGAATTTGTGCCACTTCAATATTTGTGTCTTTATGTTGATTTTGAGGTGAATCAACCATCTTCTAAAGATAGTGGCTAACTTTGTCTCTTCAAAATGGAAAGCATTTGAAAAATCTGTCCCCTATGATGCGCCTCGTGTTCGAGGAGATGGTAAATAACCCACTCAGGCGTGACATCGTAATGGAGGAGATTTCTAGATTCTCGCCAATCCTCTAAATCCATCGAACGAAAATGGAAAAGCAGTTCATCACGTACACATTGTAGACGATGTAAATGTTCGTCTAAGGTTTGTTCCGATATGTAGCTCAAGGTGCCATCCTCATTACGGTCTTCTTGAGGAAATAAGGAACGGATCTCTGGATTCCATTTACCCCCAAGAACCTCTTCATAGAGCCAGTCTGCTTCGATTAATGCGATATGATATAACAACGCTCCGATTGAGTGACCGTTTAATTTGGCATCGAGCTGTTGCTGACTTATATCTGATATTTTTTTTAAAAGCGTTCGCCGAACATCTTCCAAACACCATATCCATCGACCAATCTCTGGTTCAAAATCTGATAAGGGGACGACAAACAAATTTTCTCTTTTCATCTAATTCTCCTCCGTATTCTTCAAAATGTACCCATTTATAGCATGCAGCTCAAAGGAAACCCTGCTATTTAGAAATAATATGTAAATTCTAAACAAAATATAAATCTACCCCATGTAATGGTGAAAAGCCTTAATTTGAATACGATGATGATTTTAGGTACTCGTCTTTTGTTATTTCTTCCATTCCATACAAAACGTTCTTTGGATTTATAATGATGATTAAAACTGCTGCACCTAAATAAAAAATGGCATTATACATAAGTAAATCGATTAAGTTGCCGTTTATTATGCCAATAAAAAAATTAAACAATTGGTGGATAATGATGGGGATGACTAGATTCTGATTTAAGTTATAAAATGCTGTCATGACGATTTTAGTGGATATGAGTGAAATCATAAAGAATAAAATATATTTGATTAAATCCATGCCCATAAGCCCTGAAGTAAACCATATTGGCAAATGCCACATCCCCCACCAAAATCCTATGATGATGGAGGCCAGTAATGGTGAATACTTCTTTTGGAGCTCCATTTGAGCGAAACCTCTCCATCCTATCTCTTCTCCTAGTGGCCCTGCAAAAAGGTTTTTAAAGAAGAAATAGATCATCATTCCCCATGAAGAAACAGTAAAAACAGAGTTCACTTCACTATTTTTCCATACGAGAAATACAATCATCAAAAATATGAAGATTTGAATCATTATCGCAGTAAGAATCACAGAAAGCTTAAGTTTATGGTGGAATTTATCTTTTACAAATTGCATCAAACTTTGTCCAGGATAGATCTTTTTAAATAAAAATGCGAAAGCAAAGGTTGAGGACCAGGCTGAAATACAGAGCATGACATCAAAAATCCATTTAGGTAATCCCAATATACTGATGGCTCCTACAAGACAAAAAAGTGGCAAAAAAATAATATTGGTTAGTAGAATAAAACTTGCTACTGGTTTTTTTAGTTTCTTTTCTCTATTCATACATATTCCCCGCTTCAAACTAAATTTTCGTAAAAGATTTTTTAAGAATACTTTTAGCTTAAACCTAGGAGTTGCTCATAGGTCAATACTTTTACCACCATAAGATTCGGCGAAAGAAAAAAAAATACCCTTCAAAGTCTTGAAGGGCAAATAAATATATTCTTTCTATTCATCAAAATATGTAGTTTTAATATTTTTCTTGTCCAAAAATTGTTCGATTTTTTGTTGCTGCCTTCCGTTCGCTTTAGTGAAATGTTCTGAAGCAAAATCTGATATATCTTTCAAACTACCATTTTCAACCGCTCCAACAATTTCCTCGTCAAATTGTGTTAAAGTTTCCCTGATGGATGAAACAAATTCATAGAGTGTCTTTGAAGGTTCTTTATAATCATCAGGGATATTATTATTACTAATAAAATCATTGAAATTTGCATCATTCTTTTCCCCTTCATCGATTAATTTATGTAATTTTTCTTTATCAGATTCAGTAGCGTCCTCATATTTATAAACAATTGTTTCCATTTCTTTATCGATCACATGACTATAATCCATATACTTTGTTATACTTACTTTCATTTCATCTTCACTAATATTTTCATTCTTTTTATTAGAATAAAATATGTCGTCTGGAATTTTTACAGTAACATTGCTAACGGATTTTTCTTTACTTTCTTTATTGCCCTCTTCGTTAGGCATTGTGTGTGAACAAGCACACATCAAAACAGTAAATGCCAGTAATAGATATAAAGTATATCTTTTCATTTTAATCTCCTTCTTAATCCTTCAGATTTTCTAGTATTGCTAAGTTATTGGTATTCCCCCCTTTTACTTGATTTGTAAGTCTCACTTGATAGGTGCATAAATCTCTAAAAATACCCTTTCTAGTCCATCTTCATATGTGGCCAGTAATAGATTTATATAAACTTTCCCTAAAAGTATATACCCTTTTTCTATTGCTACTTTTCTTAAACTTTCTTCCACATTATGATCAATACTTTTTCCACCTGTTGACCATCTTCCATCTTCAATAATTGTATAAAAACATTTTGGATGGGATAGCGTTTCACCTTCTATTTCTTCATCAAGGTCCTCCACTTTTCTTACAATAATAAACTTATCTTCTAAAATTCCATTTTCATTGAAATGGATGGCTCTTCTTAAAGATGTGAGAGTAACTGCTTTTTTTAAGCTATCTGCATTGTTTTTTAGAGTGTCGTATTCATCATACGCAGTGAAATGTTCTATTTCTCCCTTTATTTCTAAAGGTTTCATTTCCTTAACGATGTATTTTCCTAAGAATTGCTTGATTTTCTCACAATCTTCTTTTACTATTCGAAGCTTCTTTAATAGAAGTTTTTTATATTCAATTTCCCGTAAAACCTCTTGTTCTTTCTCTTCTAATAATGATTGTATTCCCGCAATACTCTTACTTTTTCTTAGTTCCTGGATTTTTTTAATTTCAATATCAATTTCTCTATAGAAATTTACTGTTGTTATATCATAAATATCAAAATGACTATATTTTCTATACCCATTCTCAATATTTTGTTTTGGCTTTACTAATTCCTTATCTTCATAAAATTTTAACGTATCTCGAGATACACCTAAAAAATTTGCTACTTGCCCAATTGTGTACATGCTACTCTCCTTATCCATTGCTTTATATTCTTTTTAACTTTTTCTAGTTCTCCGAAAAATAATAAAATAGGTTTATGATAAAAATGAAAATTCAACAGCTCCAACATTTTGACCTAAAATCTACGATACTACAATTCCTATAAAAATAAACCGATTTTTCCCAATGCAGAAAAAATCGGTTTATTTTTTATTAAAAGAGTGCGAAGCAAGCCCAGAAATTTTTAAATGTTCCTATCCTACAGGTACTTTCCTACAGTGCAATCAGGAGAAATGACATCCCATTTTCCAAACAGTGTCAAACCAGACGCTTTAGCTAGGAACGTTGAAGCCTCATTATCAAGCTGGCATCTGTACTGTGATTCGTAACCTTGCTTAAAAGCGTACTTGCTAATTGATCGCACCACTTTGCGAGCATGACCTTTTCCTCTAAATGATGTCAAAGTCAGTACGCCAAGATCTGCAATTTGCGTATCTTCTTCCCAAGGATACATGCTGGCAGCACAGACTAATCTGTTTTCCTCAAAAGAGCCGAACACCGCCCAATGATCCAACTCCACATACGCATCATCCAAGTCTTGTTCCGACGCAGAGGACTCAAACTCAGAGAAGATCTCATCATCTTGTTCTGTTAATTGACGCAATGTACCTTCCAAACTTTCTTGCAGCAAGACGTTCTTTTCAGCTTCTGAAAAATAAAAAATATTATCTGCTCCATGTAGTATGATTCCTGCTTCCTTTAATTTCTGACGGAAGTTCAACACAGACAGTTCGTGTACTTTAAAAAGGTCTAACTTATCGGCTATCCCAGGCGTCATTACAGTCATAACCCGGCCGTCAGTTGTTTCTAGTACCATGACCCGATGATCTTCGCTCAGGTCAGGATTGATGGTGATTGAAAGGACTTTATCGTTGTAAATAACATCTCCGTTTAAAAATTGCGATTTCCAATAGTTAGTTATCGTTTGTGAAAATACAGGCATACTTATAACCCCCTAAAATGAAATTCTATTAATAATCCTTATTTTACCTATTGTACATATAAAAGAGAGGAATGAAATGAGATTTACAACACTTAAGAAAGCGTGAAGATCAAGTTTTTTAAGTGCGTTTTACCCAATTCTCAGTAATCTCAGCGAATTTTTTAACTGCAGGTGAACTAGGCTTTCTAATGGCTAAACCGATTGTCCTAGTTTGTTCTAATTCAAGTGGTATGACCTTTATGGAATATAATCCTTTAGGGATAATCATTTCTGGTAAAATACTTATACCTAAATTATTCTCAACCATCGAAAAAATAGAATTTTCGTTCATATTTTCGAATCGAATATTTGGCTCAATGTTGTTTTCTTTAAAAAATAATTATATCAGTCCGTCCTGAATCATTAAAACAAATTATTCAGGATAAAGTAGAGAACCTATTCAATCACTATCAAAAATTATCATTTAACATGTAAGTCAACAATGTAAGTTGTGGGGTTTTCCAGCTGCGTAACTACTATGCATTAACAATCAGATTTTGCTCACACAAAGAAAAGGAGAAAAACGAAGTCGCTTTTCTCCTCTTTTTATATAAAACTCGGCTATACCTCATCTTCCGCCATTAACCAATTCACAATTGCTACTATTGGGAATGTAATGATTGCCGTTAGAATAGCTAATATAGGTGCTATACTAATCGTTTGTGCAACATACATCAAATACATAATTGGCGCAAGTAATAAAATACTTGGAACTGTCCATCCTGCAACAACTATATAATGGTATACTCCCTTCGCCCAATTCACTTTTAATATAATTGGTAAAATCAACAGCAAACTAATAATCGCCGGGACTGTAAATGCGTAACTAATACCTTTGAACGTAAGACTCGTCATCACAGCCAATAAAATCCATAATACATGCGTACTCATCACGAAATTCTCAAGACCACATTTTTTCGAAATCCACTTCGCAAAGAAGAAACAGAGCACAATAGCGAAAAAGAGCATCAACGTAAGCATCGTCGAATCATAAGCACCAAACATAACCATATTAAATTCATTTATTTCACCGATTAATACAATTGTTGAAAGACGAATTAGTAGAAAATAGAAGATGAAAATGGCAACAAGACTACCCATCATCGCTAATAAACTAAAAGCCAACCCCTTAATCTGTGTCACTCGCTTTTTAAAACTGAAGAAGAATATTACGGCTGTTAAGACAAGTAAAACAATCATCAATGGGATGACAACCTTTTCGGAATACACGACTAATGTCTTTTTCATTAGTGGGAAGTAAATTGCATCACTTTTACTTTCCTCTATGGCTTGAAACTCTTTTGCATCCATCATCATAAACTTTTTCACTAAAGGAAAAACATAGCTCCCAAAGTGACGAATTGTTCCCTCATCACTATTTTCCACACGATCTATCTCCGCATGATATGCCTCTAATCCATTCATATTCGCAAAATTATAGCCTAATTTTTTTGTCACTTTTAATTCAGTAAAATCTGTATCGTTCGGCATTCTTCTATACATTTCAGAAGCAAATGAGTAAGCTACGGGGTATAGAACGGTCTCTTTATACAATTGCACTAACTTTAAATCATTTGAACTCGTTTCAAACAAAATTGGTACCCCTGTATTGCCTCTTGCTTCGAAATTTAACATTACGCCTACTTTATTCAAAACATCCGTTCGATCTTTAAAAGCACTCGCTCCAAGTAATCCCTGCTCCTCACCGTCTGTTAGAACAAAATAGATTGTATTTCTAGGTGCCGGCATTTGTTTTAATGCTCTTGCTGTCTCCATAATTGTGACAACGCCATAACCATCATCTGACGCTCCAGGAGCCTCTGTTACAGAATCATAATGAGCTGTTAATAAAATCGCATTGTCATCTCCTGATGTCCCCGGGATTTTCGCAATAATATTTTCAACAGTCCCAGCACTTATTTTTGCAGCATACTTCCCATCTCTAATATCCTTCACTGGCTTCGATTGAATTTCAACAGGTATATCTAGATTTTGAAATTGTTTGACAATATAATCCCTTACCCTTTTATTCGCAGGAGAGCCCATTGGATGCGGTTCCTTTGCTACGTCTTTTAAATAATCAAGAGCTCGTTCTGATGAAAAATCCTTAGCTGTTTCCCCCATTTCTTCTGAAGAAGGACTTAAAAATTGACTAAAACTTATAAATAGCGTTAACAATCCTAGTAATATAGAAAAAATAAGCAAATTTCTTTTTTTCACCTATTACTCTCCTTATTCTTTTTTCTTAACACCGAATTTCATGGCACCTAGACATATCATATGTTTTATTTTTAGTTTATTTTCCAATCATCCAAATTCACTCTAAGAAATAACTTAAAGGCAAATTCGATTTTACATAAAAAATTCTTGATATTACATCATTTCCACCTTATCGTTGAATTCAATTCGGTTCATTCAAAAAGCACAACTACTATCAAAACCCCTTTTAATTCTTCACTATAATTAAAATTAGGAGTGATACATGATGAACGACATGATTCAAGATATGATTGATTGGATTGAAGAGCATCTGTTTGAGGGGTTTTCACTGATGAAACTAAGTGAAGTAATGGGTTATTCTTCTTATTACTGTTCTTTTAAATTTCATCAAATAACAGGTATTAGCATAAAACGCTATATAACCCTTAGAAAAACCTATCTTTCTTCAATCTCTCTTAGTGAAACAGATGAAAGGATCATTGAGATAGCGCTAAAGCATGGCTATTCATCCCAAGAGGCATTTTCCAGAGCTTTCAAGGAGATATTTGGAGTTAGCCCTAACGCATTCCGTTTAAGTCCTGAACCATTGCAGTCATATGTGAAACTCACTATGAATGAAGCGAGGGGCTATGATATGGATATTTCAAAAAAATTAAGAATTGAAGATTTACAAAAGCATGTGGATGAACATTTTGATCATGAAGTATTGAACATTTTAAATGGACAACATATGTACGAAGAATTCAGTTCTCAGCAATTAATGGGGAAAAGCGATTATGCACCTTTTAATGAAATGTGTGTACACGACACCTTTAAAACCATTTTTAGCGACTCATTCAAACAGGTTCGAGCAGCAGGACATCAAGTCTCACTTGAGGATTACGAAGCTATTACAGTTGCACCTCTTGAAAAGACCTTATTTTCAAAAGAATATCAATATATCGTTCTTTGGTTTGGTGAAGAAATGTTCTGTCAGATGAATTTAATAACTGTGTTAGCTTATTTAGAACAAACATCATTCAAAGGAACGATATACTATCATGCGGTGAGAGAGCAAACATATGATGTGCAAGAAACTGAAATAACTTTAGGTAGCTATTATGAAATATATGAAGCAGTGTTAGTAGACCACTGTATGCCGGATGAAGAATTGATGCCAGTTTTGTATCAAGGGATCAAATTGTATTTAGAACTTCTGCAAAATGACAATGAAATTACAAAATATATTCAAACACATCAACATCTATCTCAAAATGAAATCGTGCGAAACCTACTGCATCTCTTCCCTCAGTACGGTTTAGGGGATACTCAATATTTAGCATTAATTAGTGCAACGCAAATTAAAGATTGAGCGTTGCTTACCTCCCCTCCCCTTTAGAGTGGTGAAGAGTTGCTATCAAACTCTTCATCGCTCATTTTAACACCACGAAAAAACGAATCATCTGCTTTGTAGAGGAAATTAAAATATTCTTTGTTTTCAAATAGATCATTGACAATGCATTAGATCTTAACTATCATTCAAGATGAATTGGTGAATAGTTTTCATATTGGAAGCACATCAGTTCCAGGTTTAAAAGCAAAACCAATTATTGATATCTTACTAGTAGTCAATGATATTCATAAATTGGATTCATTTTCTAAGCAATTTCAAGAGATTGGATACGAAGTTAAGGGTGAATTGGGGATAACGGAAGAAGATATTTCCGTAAAGGTGGCGATCATCGCACACACCAAATTCACGCTTTTCAATATAACAATATTGAAGAAATAGAAAGACATTTAGCATTTAGAGATTACCTTCGAGAGCATCCCGAAGTTTGTAGGCAGTATGGGGAATTAAAGAGCCAACTTGCCAAGCAGAATCCAAATGATATTGATGGCTATTGCGACGGGAAAGACGATTTTGTTAAAAACGTTGAAAAAGATGCTATTAAGTGGTATTGGACTGATCGTTAATAGTAATGTTTATTTAATGGCTGTCCTTGAAAGCCCTCTTTACTATGATAAAGATTTAGGATGTCTAGTACCAAAAATTAGATATATTTTTTTATCAGACAGGGTGTAATGAATGAAAAAAACAGTGAAAATAGCCTCCTAAATAAAAAGTAATAATATTCAGGAGGCAAATAATAATGATTTTCAATAAAATTGATCGAAAGAGCTGGCATCGACACGAATATTTGAGCATTATATTACCCAACAAACAACATTTAGTATGACGTCAAAAATAGATATTAGCATTCTTTATAAAAACATTAAAAAAAATAACTTCAAATTTTATCCGGCACGCTTTTCTAATCCCTCCTTATGTAACAAAAATTCACTTCCACTACTAATTTGTAATTTTTCTCATAACCCAAATTTTTGCGCCATAAAACAGAAATTAAAAGAAAAAATAGCACCAACAAAAGTTATTTCTAGGAATATTCGGGTAATAAAAATCATCTATGCTCGTTCTTTAAACCTCTTTTACCCAATACGTTGTACAATCGTCACTTCGATCTAGGAAACCATATTCAATTAAGTATCTTCTTATGGATACATAATCGCTATAAATAAGCTTTAAAATCTCATTTACTTCTTTTTCATTATATTTACGCCCTACCGCAAAATTCGTTACAATATGTTGCAGTAAAATTATTTTTCGTTTTTCCTTACTTGGAAAACTATCAATTGAACCATCTAAGCCATTTTTAAAATACGTCGCTAGTACTTCTTCTTTCTCGTCTACTGTAATCGCATAACGCTCATCCACCTGTGTTGCCCCCTTATGAATTGGTTCGTATACTTTTGTTGTTTCTAATACCTGCATAATAGCCAGAAAAACTTTTGCTTGTTTTTCTTTTTCTTTCAATTTAAATCGATGTTGTCGAATTGTTGAAATGCTATTTGCAGAAGTGCTATTAATAATTTCCTTATCTGGCGCCCCTGTTGCAAATAGCTTCAGCAATTCGGTTTGGATATCTGATAACCCTGTATACTTCTTATCTAATTGAAGCAATGCTGCAAACACAGAGATATGTTCATTCTCTATATGGAGTTGTATAGCTTTTTTAGCCCTAAAAAATCGATTATCTATTTTGAACACTTCTTCGACATCAAATATTTCGTTACAAAAGATACACTCATAGCCATCACCTGTGCTTACATATCCCTTTGATAACTCCTCTATTGTCACATCACTTATATTCATAAACAAAACCTCTCCGTGTTTATCATTTAATAAACAATATATAATAAATTTATTTTTTGTAAACGAAATTACGATTTGTTTATTTTAATGAAAAAAAAGAAGAATCCATTTTGACAATAATCAATCAAAATAGATTCCTCTAGGTAAAGCATCTTAAAAGAAACGATGGACATATCGATTTTTTATACAAAATCTTTTAGCACTAGAGAATTTCTAGCAATAAATACTGATTACAATAGGATTAATCATTTTTTGGGACAAACCAATAGTTATCTTTGTTATTTTCATCCATGTACTTTTTAAACTCTTGAGAATTATAGGCGTCTTTTACTGCTTTTGCCCAATCAGTATCTTTATTTTTTTCAGCTACTACTGCTACTAATTCGTAATTTTTCACAACATCTTCTTGCAATATTGCATTTTTCGCATCAATTCCTGAAGAAAATACGATACTTCCTGGGATTACACCATAATCCAAGTCTTCTAATGTACGTGGGATTTGAGCTGATTCCATTTCTTTTATTTCTAACTCATATTTATTTTCAACGATATCTTGTGCTGTTGCTTGAATTGGATCTATACCTTCTTTAATTTTTATCCAACCTGCTTTTTGTAGAATGGCATATGCACGAGCTGCATTTGATGGATCTTGTGGAATACCAATTACGTCGCCTTTTTTAACATCATCTAATGATTTCTTTTTACCAGGGAATAAAGCTGCTGGTACTGTTGGAACAGCTGTTAAAGAAACAAGGGATGAGCCACTTTCCTTATTGAAATTGTTCATATAAGCTGTATGTTGGTCCACGTTTAAATCTATGCCACCATCTGCTAATGCAACATCCGCTTGTCGCAAATCTGTAAATTCTGTGTCTTCTACTTTATATCCTTTATCTTCTAAAATTGGCTTTACAGCTTTTAAAAATAATTCACTATAAGGCCCAGGTGACGTGCCGACTTTAATTGTTTTCTTATTATCTGATGAGCTTGAATCAGAATCTGAATTTCCGCAAGCTACTAAAAAAATGGCAAGCGATAATAGAAGAAATGCTGAAATATATTTTTTCATAAACGTATGACCCCTTTTTTATTGATGTCTAATTTTTTTTGCTAAATAACTGCCGAGTGATTGGATAAGTTGCACAATAATAATTAAAATAACGACAGTTAAAATAATGACAAATGTATTAAAACGTTGATAACCGTATGATATGGCTAAATTCCCTATACCACCGCCCCCAACCGTACCAGCCATCGCAGTTGCTCCAATCAATCCAATTGTTGCGGTTGTTAGCGTTAATATAATAGAAGCAAGTGCTTCAGGGATTAAAAAATGTCGTACAATTTGTAAAGGCTTTGCGCCTAATGATTTTGCTAATTCGATAATTCCAGGATTCACTTCTAATAGAGATGTTTCCACTAATCGTGCAATAAATGGCGCAATATAAATAATTAGCGGAACAATCGCTGCCTCTGTACCATATGTTTTTCCAACAATTAAACGTGTAAACGGAACGATCGCTACGAGCAAAATAATAAACGGTAATGAACGAATAATATTAATAATTGAATTTAAGATGAAATAAACAATTTTATTTTCTTTAATACCATTCGGCCTTGTAAGTACTAGAAATAGTGCAAGTGGTAACCCTAATAACGTTCCAATTAATAATGATACAGAAACCATATAAACGGTTTCGATCATGGCCTGCCAAATAATATCAGGGGAAATCCGATTCATATTTTCACATCCTCTACGATGACATTAAATTCTCTAATAAATGCTTTAATTTCTTGGATGATTGACTCATTTGCAGAAAAAGCGATAGTAAAGATGCCTAAGGTAGTTCCCTCTAGTTCTGTAACATTGGCAAAGACAATATTGCTTTCTACATGATTAAAACGTTTATTTAGTTGATATAATAACGAACTAGCCGTATTTTCTCCTAAAAACTTTAGCCGTAATAACGTATACGTATGTTGATTTTTTTGATAAAAATCTAATAAATCTTTTGGAATTTTATTTGGAATAACCGTTTCTACAAAATCTTTAGTAGTCGGTTCGTTCGGTTGACCGAACACTTGAATAACATTTCCTGTCTCAACTAATTGACCATTTTCCATCACAGCTACTTTATTACAAAGATCCCGAATAACTTCCATCTCATGTGTAATTAATAGAATGGTTATATTAAACTGTTCATTGATTCGTTTTAACAATGCTAAAATTGATTTTGTCGTTTTAGGATCGAGTGCAGAGGTTGCCTCATCGCATAATAAAATTTCAGGATTTGTGACAAGTGCACGCGCAATCCCAACGCGTTGTTTCTGACCTCCAGAAAGTTGATTCGGATAATTTTTAACTTTATCTTCTAACCCTACAAATGAAAGCATTTCCTTCACTTTTCTATCGATTTGTTCTTTACTTTCATTTCGTAGTTTTAATGGCAAAGCGACATTGTCAAAAACAATTTTTGACTCAAGTAAATTAAAATGTTGAAAAATCATACTAATCTTTTTCTTATTTACAATTTTCTCCTTTGGACTTAATGTTTGAATATCCTTTCCGTCTACGATGATTTGTCCAGAAGTCGGATTTTCTAAGCCATTTACCATCCGAATTAATGTACTTTTACCTGCTCCACTATAGCCAATAATTCCGAATATATCTCCTTTATGAACTTCTAGAGAAACATCATTTAAAGCGATTATTTTCTTTTTCTTTTGATAAAATTCTTTTACGATATATTTAAAGACAATCAAGGTATCATTCCTCCAGATTCATTTACTACTAAACAGAAAATATGGGCTTCATTCTATCAAGTGAGTGTATCGATTTTACATTTTTCTAATCGACATAGTTCTCAGAGATTAATCGATCAAGAAATGATTGGCAATTTTCAGGAACAATTCCCCTGTATTAAGTAGTGCTCGTTCATCAAAATCAAATTTTGGATGATGATGAGGATATTGTGTATTTGGATCTTCATTATGAGCGCCTACATAAAAGAAATTACCAGGTTTTTCTTGTAAATAGTAAGCAAAGTCTTCCGCTCCTAACACCGGTTCTTTCTGAATAAAAGCACGCTCTCCAAACTGCTCTTTTATGAATTGCTCCACAATTGCAGCCTCTTCTACTGGATTAACAAGTACCGGATAACCATGTAGGTAATCTAATTCAAACTCTATATAATTAGTAATCTTTAGCCCTTCTAAAATTGCTCGGATTTCCTTTTCTATCTGAGCACGAACATCTTTATTCAATGCACGAACGGTTCCTTCTAATACAGCAGAGTCTGCAATTACATTAAAGGCATTTCCAGCATGTATACTTCCAACCGTTACAACTGCCGCTTCTGTTGGATTAATACGACGACTAACAATTTGTTGTAGATGTTGAACTAAATGAGTTGCCGCAATAATGGAGTCTTTCGTTTCATGTGGTCGAGCTCCATGCCCGCCCTTCCCAAAAATCCGAATCGTAAAAGCATCAACTGAGGCCATTGTTGCACCTGAAGCGGTTGATAGCTTACCAACAGGCAGATCTGTCGCTACATGGGCACCGAACACATAATCTACATCATCTAAAACCCCATCTTCAATCATAAATTTCGCCCCACCTGGTGGCTTTTCTTCTGCTGGCTGGAAAATAAATTTAGCTGCTCCACGAATACTGTCCTTATGTTTTTGAAGAACTTTTGCCACAGCGAGTAAGGCAGCTGTATGCCCATCATGTCCACAGGCATGCATAACGCCAGGCACTGTGGATTTATATGTAACTTCTTTTTGATCCTCGATCGGTAATGCATCAAAATCTGCTCGAAATGCAATCGTTTTTCCCGGCTCTCCACCTTGAATAAATCCGACTACACCTTTATCACCAACGTTTTCCTGAACAGAAATTCCATAACTTTTTAATGTATCCGCTATAAAGTGAGATGTTTTTTCTTCTTGAAAAGAAAGCTCTGGGTTTTGATGTAAATAGCGACGATTTTCTACAATCTCTTCAAATAATCCGCTCAAATCTTTTGTCAGTGTTTCAATTGTCATTCCTTAACCCTCCTCCTATTAGTTAATCATTCAATATATTCGAACAATTAATACGATTTTAAACATACAAAACCAATAAGTCAACTATGTTTTAATTTTATATTCATTCATTAAATGAAACAGCCACCTAGCCTTGATTAAAAGATGGCTGCAAAAGCCTGTCTATTCTACAGTGATAAAGTGATTATTAGTTTTACCTATCGAGCTTTTACAAACAGTTTTATTTCGGCTTGCATCTTATTACACTCAACTTCGTACGCAGTTTGTTCGATTTGAGGGGTTACCAGATTTATTAAACAATTTAATCCAATTGATCATTTAGGAATACAAAAAAGCCAAGAAACACTGGTAAATTAACGTTTCTTGGCTTTTCTATGATTCCGAGCAAACAAAGCCTACTTTTATCGTCGAAAACCCACATTTTTAAGGGAACTTCTATCAGAGCCTATCAATTAAAAATATTTTTGGCTTATAATGGATTACAATACATATATATAATTTCTCAATTGAGATACATAAAGGTTCCGTTATAGAAACCATAAATTAATATTGGGAGGTCATCATTTTGCAAGAAATTGAACGCAAGTTTTTAATCGGTGAACTTCCTAAGGGAATGATTCCGTTTGAAACAAAAACAGTTTATCAAAATTACCTAACGGTGCACGGGATTGAAGAAGTAAGAATTCGAAAACAGGTGGAAGGGGGTATCGAGAAATTTGATATGTCCTACAAAAGCGGAAGCGGTATGATTCGAAACGAAATCAAATTCAATATCAGCAAAGATGCTTTCATCGATTTAGACAACCTAGCATTAAAACCTGGTGTAGAAAAGTATCGACGATTCTTCGATTACAAAGGACACGATTTAATGATCGATATCTTTGTAAACCCAGAGTTAGTTGTAGCCGAAATAGAATTCGAAAGCGAACAACAAGCAAAAGAATTCACACCTCCATCGTGGTTCGGAAAAGAAGTTACACACTCAAAAGAATATAAAACCAAAAATATCTGGAGAGACCTTATTCATTAAGGTTTTTTTCAGTTATATAACTTACTTTTTCATACGAATTCAGAGCATTTAGGGCGAATCATACATTCACTCCGCCTTGTTAATAAGATGGTTTTGCTTCGTAAATCGCTGTAGATCAACCTTTTATCATATAGTGACTATAAACCACTATTTCAACCGATTAATGACTATATATCGTCCTACATCAGTCATTTGATCTGAAATAAGCCACTTTCCCCCTCACAATTTACATTCAGATCGAACAGCACCTCATTCCATAATTCCAGATTGATAATAGCATTATGTATCCTTATTTAATGCTCTTCCCTCTTTATATTAATTAGTTCCATTGGTTAGTTCCTGTATCATATGTTGTACTTGTTTGATTCAAATAAATTAAATTTATAATGCATCCTACTATGTATTTCAGGGGTTGTTTGATAATTCTATTTATAAAAATTCGCCCTTTTTTATTGACAGAAAATTCAGATTTGATATATAATTTTTGGTATTACCACTGACTTTAATTTGTATTACCATAAAACAAAGGAGACGATGATTTGAAAGAAAAGGAACGCTCCTCAGATAAAATTGAGAATGAATTAATTAGATCCATATTGGCTGGTGTTTATTCTGTAGGAAGTACTTTACCACCGGAAAGAGAGCTTGCAAAAGAATTTGGTGTTGGTCGTCCAACTATTCGGGAGGCACTTCAACGTTTAGGAAGGGGTGGGTGGATAACAGGAAAAAAAGGAATGCCTGCGACTGTTAATGATTATTGGTGCGAAGGGAATCTAACGACACTTGTTAATATTGTTGAGAATCATCCGATCATAACAGATGAATTTATCATGTACTTATTAGAATTAAGAAGTTCCTTGACTCCGACTTATATTCGTAATGCTGTTACGTTTAATCAACCTAAAGTAGTTGCTCTCCTTGCCAATCTAGAGCAGCTTGAAGATAGTGCAGTAAGCTATGCAGCATTTGATTGGGATTTGCAAAAGAGGTGTGCCGGCCTTGCTGTCAATCCAATCTTTCTACTCATTTTAAATAGCTTCGATTCCATTTATATAGATATGGCGAAAAGATATTTTTCTGTAAAAGATCATCGTGAGTTGTCCTTCAACTATTACCACGACTTATTAAAAGCTGCATTAAAGGGAGATGCACTGGAAGCGGAAAGGTTGTCTATGACAACAATGGCGAAAAGCTTAGCTCTCTGGAAAGATAGAAAAAAATAAAGAATACTGGAGGCGTGATAAATGAGATTGAAATATTTGAAAGAATATTTTTCCTACCCTGATATATTAATCATGACCTGTCTATTCCTCATTAGCTTTGGATTTATGATTCTACATTTAACCTCTATCGGAATTTTGGGTGCTTTTATTCTGGGAATGATTATGTATTCCTTAGCTGAGTATGTTACACACAGGTTTCTTTTTCATCTGAAACCACCAAAGAATGCATTCTTGTTAAAAATGCTTAAACGCTTACATTATGACCACCATTCAAATCCAAATGAATTACATTTATTATTTTTACCCTTATGGTATAGTGTGCCAAACATTGCAATTGTAGCAGCGATTTTTTATATTCTTTCATCTAGCTTTATAATGACAAACGCATTTATTGCAGGTATCATGCTCTTTTTATTATATTATGAGTGGAAGCATTATATCGCCCATCGCCCCCTTCGGCCAATATCTCCATGGGGGCGTTGGATGAAAAAGGTTCATTTATGGCATCATTTCAAAAATGAAAATTACTGGTATGGTGTTACGAACCCCGCCTATGATTTTCTCATGGGTACCTTTAAAAACCAAAAGGATGTTGCTCAAAGTAAAACTGCTAAAAATCTAGAGAAACGTGGCGACTAGCAAATAGAATTATAAAAAATATGCCTTCAAGGTAAAATATTCAGTCCTATTCTGTCTTTAAGATAAAAATCCAATCATCGTTATTTGATGATTGGATTTAAACTTCACTTACTTATGATAAGGTTCTCCTTAACTAATGTTAAATTGTATTTCTTCTTTCCCTCGTACGACTATATCTATTGTTAATTAATAAAATAAACATTTTCTTCAATTAACCTGCATAGTTACTTATAAATTAAAGCTGAATACAGTGAAAAACTTTTAATATAAAATCACGTTCTGGTATCTGTAAATTATGATACGATTCTAAAAAAGGAGTGTTATCATAAGCTATTTCTTTCAGTTTAATTTCAATTGCTTCCTTCGATAATGTAATAATCGCATAAGGCGCAGTTAAGAAGATGATGCAGCATTACTTCAAATGCTTCAAAACATTTGCTATGACTGATTTTTAACAAAAGTGCAAAAACAATGCATAAACAATGTTCATTAGAAAAGCCACGAATGTCGATTTCACAACATTCATGGCTTTTTGGTGTATTTCCAAACTTGCATATGGGAACGTTATTAGGTTTGTTTATGTATACGTTATTAATCCTTGTGGAATTTTAGCACACATTGAATCAGAAAAGTGGGGCTTATTCAACAATCACGCCCTTTTCTTGAAGGGAATTTTTAAGGCTCACTAATCCCTACTGCAAGTAATAGAAAATAAACGAATACTAACACTGCGCCGTTTAACAAAATTCCTATAATAATAAACCATAGTTTTTTAGATAAGATAGCAAAGATAATGCCAAGTACAGAAAGCACTGTAAACACACTTATACCTAAAGTTAAGTTAGCGTTAGGTCCTCTGATTATAAAGAAAAAAATAATACTTATTGCTACGGTCAAAACTGATAAAACTCCCAATATATTCTTGTTCAAAATTGTAACCCCCTTTGGTCTCTTTCTATTGATTTGATTCCTAAACTCTTGTTGAACTATCCTGCGTAGTTAGTTTAACTACATTTCTTCACAAAATTTAAATCTATTTTAACATAAATATCCAATAAAAAAATCACCTCTAAGGAACGAGGTGATTATTATCAATCTTAGTTATTCACGAAGCTACACCCTGCCCTAGTAGCCTAAAGCGAATAGATGGCATTCAATTTTAAGAAGCATCTTCAAACTGACTATTATATAGATCCGCATAGAATCCTTTTTCTGCAATCAGTTCTTCATGATTACCACTTTCAATAATGTCTCCGTCTTTCATAACTAAAATTAAATCTGCATTTTTAATTGTTGAAAGTCTATGTGCAATAACAAATGATGTTCTGCCCACCATCAATTTATCCATTGCTTTTTGAATCAGTGCTTCCGTACGCGTATCAACGGAGCTTGTTGCTTCATCTAAGATAAGCAATGGTGCTTTTTTAACCATTGCCCTTGCAATCGTAATAAGCTGTTTCTGTCCTACAGATAAACTTGTATTATCATTTAAAACTGTATCATAACCTTTTGGCAGCGTTCGAATAAAGTGGTGTAAGCCTACTGCCTTACAAGCTGCAACCACTTTTTCATCGGTTACATGCTCTTTGTTATAAATGATATTTTCCTTAATGGTACCTTCGAAAAGCCAAGTATCTTGCAGCACCATGCAAAATAAGTCATGAACATTTTTACGAGTGATTGACTTAGTCGATACATCCTCAATCATGATTTCCCCACTGTCTATTTCATAGAAACGCATGAGAAGATTAACAAGCGTTGTTTTACCAGCCCCAGTAGGTCCGACAATGGCCACTTTTTGACCGGCTTCTAGATGAGCAGAAAAATCTTTAATAATAAGTTTCTCTTTTGTATATCCGAACTTCACGTTTTTAAATTCTACATTACCTTTTACATCTTTAGCATCTAAAGTGACTTTCTTATCACTTTCATCTTGAAGCTCCTCTTCTTGTAAGAACTCAAATACACGTTCGCTTGCTGCGGCAGTTGACTGCAAGCTTGTAGCGGCCTGTGCTAATTGAGACAACGGCTGCGTAAATAAGCGGATATACACCATAAATGAAACAATAACACCAAATGTTATAGAACCTTTCACTACTAATGCAGCACCTACTACACACACAACAACATAACCTAAATTTCCAATGAAGATCATGAGTGGCATCATCATCCCTGACATAAACTGTGCTCGCCAAGCGCTATTAAAAAGACTTTCATTGATTTCATTAAATTCTTCTGTCGCCGCTTTTTCACCGTTATAAACCTTCATGACATTATGCCCTGAATAGATTTCTTCAATATGGCCATTTATTCTACCAAGGTCCTGCTGCTGGCGTACGAAGTACTTACGGGATTTGGATATAATAAATGTCATGAATATAAATCCAACGAAAGTTGCTGCAATGGCAGAAAGAGCCATCGTCACATTAATAGAGAACATCATAATCAAAGATCCAAAGAACATAACTCCCGCTGTCACTAATGAACCGATACTTTGGTTTAGAGACTGTCCAATCATATCTACATCATTCGTGACACGACTTAACACATCTCCGTAGGTTGTAGAGTCAAAATATTTCAACGGCAATCTATCGATTTTGTTCGAAATATCTGTACGTAACCTTTTGGAAACTCGCTGCGTAATAGTAGCCATAATAAACGCCTGAATATAATTGAATATAAAGCTCAATCCATACAAAATAGCAAGTAACAGACCAATTTTTCCTATTGCCGTAATATCAATTTCACCAGGCATGCCATCTATTATCAAATCGGTGATCTCACTCAGCTTATTGGGTCCAATGATCGTGAAAATTGTTCCTGCAATTGCCAATACAATGGCAAAGATTATCGTTGGTAAATAAGGTTTACAATAAGCAATCAATTTTCCCATAGGCTTTTTAAAATTCTTTGGCTTTTCTCCAGGAGCCATCATATGACCTGGACCACCGGGACCTCTTCGGGGCTTATTTGTTTGTGTATTACTCATTTTCCAACTCCTCCTTCGATAGCTGCGAATAGGCAATTTCCTGATAAGTGTTACAAGTTTTCAATAATTCACTATGTTTCCCCATACCAACGATTTTACCTTCATCAAGAACAATGATTTTATCAGCATCTTTAATCGTTCCAATTCGCTGTGCCACAATCAAAGAAGTTGCACCTTTCGTCTCTTTTTTCAAGGTAGAACGAAGTTGACGGTCTGTTTTATAATCTAGGGCAGAGAACGAGTCATCAAAAATAAAGATTTCTGGATATCTATTCACAGCTCTTGCAATAGAAAGACGTTGTTTTTGTCCCCCTGAAAGATTTGTACCACCTTGGGCAATAGTTGCATCATATTCGCCTTCCATTTTCTCCACAAACTCTTGCCCTTGGGCAATTTCCACCGCTTTTTTGATCTCCTCATCTGTGGATGAAGTCTGCCCGTTATCACCATAGGCAACATTAGATTTTACCGTACCTGAAAATAATACGGCTTTTTGAGAAACGTAGCCAAGCTTATTATAAAGAGCTTCTTGTGCATATTCTTTCACATTAATGCCGTCGACTAATACCTCTCCCTCAGTAGCATCGTAAAATCTTGGGATTAAATTAATTAGCGTACTCTTACCACTACCCGTAGAACCGATAAAAGCAACAGTTTCGCCTTTATGTGCTGTAAAGCTAATATCCTTTAAAACATAGTCTTCTGCATCAGGATATTTAAAACTAACATTACGCAGTTCGATTTCACCTTCGATTCCCTTAGGGGACGATTTTATTTTTCCATCCATAATTGTCTGAGGTGTATTTAGTACTTCATTAATACGTGCTGCAGATACTGCTGCTCTCGGTAGCAAAATGAATGTCATTGATAATAGCATAAATGCCATAACTACCTGCATAGCATAAGATGAAAATACGACCATATCACTAAACTTACCAATTCTATCCATACCCGCTGCATTATTAATTAAATGCGCTCCAATCCAATAGATTGAAAGAGTTAAACCTGACATAATCAGACCCATCCCCGGTTGCATAAGGGCCATAAGGCGGTTCACAAAAAGATTTGTATCAGTTAAATTGTTATTTACTTTTTCAAATTTTTCTTCCTGATACCCTTGTGCGTTATAAGCATGAACAACACGAATACCAGTTAAACCTTCTCTTGTTACTCGGTTAAGATTATCTGTCAGTTTTTGAACGACTTTAAATTTCGGTAGCACAAAGATGATTAGGTTACCTATCAAAATAAGTAAAACAATGACAGCTACCCCTGTTGCCGCTGACCACTCCCAACTTTTCCCCATGATCTTCAAAATAGCCCATGTTGCAAGGATAGGAGCTTTGATCATAACTTGAAGACCCATAGCAACAGTTTGCTGTATTTGCGTTATATCATTAGTAGAACGAGTAATTAGGCTTGCGATTGAAAAACCATTAATCTCCTCCACAGAGAAAGATAGAGTTTTGTTAAATACTCCTTTTCGCAATTCCTTTGAAAGAGACGTTGCTACCCTTGCCGCAAAATAGCCCACAATGATTGCCAAAATCATACTGCCAAGGGCACATAAAAGCATCTTCCCTCCAGCGGTCCATATATCGCTCGTTTTACTGCCCTCTGTTTGTACAAGGGTCGTAATTTTAGCCATATAATCCGGCAACTTCAAATCCAGCCAAACTTGCCCTACTATGAACACAATACTGGTTACAATTAGCGTCCATTCTTTTGGTTTTAAGTATTTAAATATTTTCAACATGTATGCAGTCCCCCTCAATTTAGTTAGCACGCTAACTATATAGTGAAAAATAATTCAAAATAGCATCTTCATCAAGATTCCAGATTCTCTTTCATGGCATCCATCACTTCAAAAAAAACTTCAAGTTGCTCTTCCCGGATACCTGTTAATAATTTTTGTTCAAGCATTGTTCTACGAGTCATGATACTGTCATGTATTTTCCACGCATCTTCTGTTAAGACAATTTTTTTTAATCTTGAATCGTAGGGAACATTTTGCCTAGTAATCAAACCATTACTTTCCATGGATTTTAGTATTCTAGACGCTGTTGATTTGCGAATAGAAAATTCTCGTTCAAAATCTTTTTGAAACACATCTGTATCTCGATTTTTGTAAAGGTAACTAATCGTCCAACCGTGCATGGCAGTAAGATTATCTTTTTCCATTAGGGTATGGTCCAATTGTCTTCTCATTAAAAGCGATAATGTGCGCAACTCTAATCCAACTGATCTCCTTTTGCTCAATTTTTCTTCCTCCAATATTTCTACGGCCTAACTATCGTATTTAAAAACTAGTTTATTAGCATTCCTGGTGGAACATCTCCATAGTAAAGATACTTATGTCTTTAGGTGCCAATGAATCATGTTAAGATTTATCTTCGTATTCAGTTTGCCATATTGTCTTTAAATAATCCAACAATAAAGTATGCTTATAAATGTCAAAATAACAATGACATTGTGCTTGGGTACATAAATAAATTTCAATAAAGAACGAATGACATAAAAATTGTTAGAGAAGAAGATTTACCTCCAATGAACCTCGGAATTTTGGTATATGTTTTTTTCATTCTACATATCTAATTTAAAATAGGAAATAATACAAAGTGGTCATTAGATTTTCAATTTTAAGGAGGATAAGTATGTCTACATTTAATTTGCGTGACAGAGTACCTGATTTCACTCTTCCAGCAGTGAATGGAGGGGAATTCTCTTTTGTATCCCATCAAAGCCAGCATAAAAGTTGGCATCTTATTATCTTTTTCAGAGGATCATGGTGTCCTGTTTGTCTTCATGACTTAAAAGAGCTTGAGGAAAGCAAAAGTTATTTTGAAGGCAAGAATATACATCTAATTACCATCTCAACGGATCAGTTGGAAAATTTAAAGAAAATGGTTGATGAGCATAACCTTACTTTTACCGTCTTAGCTGATGAAGAGTTAAAAACATTACAAGCATACGATGTATTTTATCACGGTGAAGATGCGCCATATGAGGATCATGGCACGCACGGAGAGCCAGCTTATTTCCTAGTTGATGAAAATGGACAACTACTATATCAACAAAAACAAACAAGTCCATTTGGACGCCCATCATCTACTGAACTTCGCAAGATCGTTCAATATATTGGAAAAAATTTAAAGTCAAATCAATAAACAAAAGTGATCGGGTGCGATAGTAGAGGAACATAAGTAGAAAATGTTCAATCTCAAATGGATTTTTTTATCGTAAATATGATATAAAAGGTAATCACATATGATGATGTGATTACCTTTTTTCATGTGGAATCAATTCGTCTGTAGGCTAAAAAAACAAAACTAATTCCATTTGTGGCAGCTAACGAGAATTCGATTTCGGAAGTTATAATAGTTTCATGTTTAATTCTCTATTGGGATTATAGAATTGTAGCCATTTATCAGCTTCACTAACCATCCACGTTCCAAATTCATTTAAAAACGATAACAATACGTTTGTATCTATTATGGGTGTTATCGCATATTCAAGTGCCTTTTTCATATCTTTTTCCTTTTCAGGAAAATGTTCCAAAAACAATTTATAAGCAGGGTATAAATCCCTTGTATATATATTTTCCTTGGTTATGACAAGTGCAAGTCCTGCTCTTACTATAATTTTCATAATCCACTTGCAACAATCTTTAATATCCTCTATATCAGAATTATCTTGAAGATCTTCACAGGCATTTTTAATTTGACCTTGTAAATGAATTAGGTGCTCATTTGCTAAAGCTTCGTTTGCTTTATATCTTGGTAATTGAGGTATCAAGTCTTCTCCAAACACACATATTCCATGGGTTTTGAGTATGAAACTACTTATTGAAAAAGATGACGTATTTAAAATATCTTCTACGCAGTAAAAACTTAGTTCAATACCATCTACACAAGTATGTTTTTGAGTTAATTCTTGTTCTACTTCTTTTAACCGATTTAACTGCGGTTTATTAAGGTTTTGCTTCGTAACCGCTATTGTGTCTAAGTCAGCCACGCCCTCAATACCTATCCCTTTTGGAATGGATCCCCTTATGTATACACTATGTAAGCCATCTTGAAGATGAGTGGAATACGTATTAACCACATCGTATATCACAGGAAGGAAAATTCGATTGATTTTATTCCAGTCTGAATGGTTAATAATGTAGCCATCTCTATCAGTAACACATAAGCTTCCAATTTCTCTAATAGTAGTCATCACATATCTCCTTTTAAAGATTTATAGTAACTTAGTCTACCTATTATGCTACGCTTCTCGCTGTGGGTTTTATCTTGTAACGAATAAAAACAAATTTCAATAACGACATTACATAGTCATTTTTTTGAATATCTGATTATTATACCTATTTCGTATAAAAATAGGATAAATTTTGGAAGTACATTATGTTGAAATAACCTTCAAAAAACTATACTTAATTTTTAATCCTTTTTTCAGCAAACTCCATCTTCCAGCTAAAGTATTCGCTTTTACTTTTCATTAAACTCAAATTCAATTTTTCCTTCTACCAAACGGAGTGACGCATTAAATTGTTTACCATTCTTTGATTTAAACCCTTTAACCACAGCTGTTTTACCAATCTTACATAAATCATTAATGTTCTTTTCAGTTAGTTTTTTTTCTAATAGCCTTCCTGGGAACGTTTGCTTACAACCATTTTTATAATTCGAACAACCGTAAAAGCTTTTACGCAAACCTATTTTTCCTACTTTACATGTCGGACACATCACAATATCTTTCACAGCATCTGGTTTAAACTGCTCAGCTTCAATTGTAAGTGACTCTAACTGTTTAGGTACCTCCGCTAATAATTGATTAACAAACTTGCCTATGCTTTCAATAAAATGTTTTGCAGAGCCTTCTCCACGACCAATTTTATTTAAGTAAATTTCCCATTTTGCAGTCATAGATGGACTTGAAAGTAATGTTCCTTCAATTGCCCGACATAAAAGCTCCCCTTTAGGCGTAATGCTCACTATGTTTTTTCGTACTTCAATAAATCCATGCTTTTTAATCGTCTCTATAATGCCACTCCGAGTTGCTTCTGTACCAATACCTTCAATCGATTTCAGCACCTCGATTTCCTCTTCATCCTCAACTGATTTACCACATGTTTTCATCATCGTAATGAGTTGCCCTTCTGTATAAGGCCTAGGCGGCGATGTCGTGCCTTCTAGAATAGAAACCTTACTTTGTACCATCTCATCTTGGAATACGACAGGTAACGACTTCTCCCGCTCCTGCAACTCTTTTTCACTTGAAAACAATTCTTTCCAACCTTTTACAAGTTCTGTTTTCCCTACCGTTTTAAACTCTAAATTTTTGACATTCGTTAGTATCGTTTTTTCATCGTATTCATAATCTTGGTGAAACATGGCGAGTGTCGTATTAACTATTTCGAAATAAATATTTCGTTCATCAGCATTCATTGATTGTAATGCTTTTTCTGTTGGCACTTTTTTCGTTGGAATAATAGCATAGTGCTCCCCAACGTTGGCACTGTCGACGTAGCGTTTGTTATTCCCACGATTTATCGCATTAAATGACTTTCCCACGAGCTGCTGATATTTTGCCAATGATTCATTTAAATAGACAAATTCATTATGTGTAATGAGCTGTGAATCGGTACGAGGGTAAGAAACGAGCTTTTTCTCATAAAGTGATTGCGTAAGTTTCAACACATGCGACGGACTGTATTTCCAACGTTTATTGGCGGAGGCTTGTAATGTTGATAACGCATGTAGTTTGGGTGGTGCAATACGCTTCGTTTTGTTCGTTACACTCGTAATTAGACCTGTATCCATCGGTTCAACCCCATGTTGTTGCAATAATTGCACAGCCTCTGCACACTCTTTTGTTTTTAACTTTGCTTTTCCTTTATATACACCATTTTGTGCTTTAAAAACCCCTTCAATTTCATAAAAACTTTCAGGCTTGAAATGTTCGATTTCCTGTTGTCTTTTATAAATTAAGTATACGGTTGGCGATTGCACACGTCCGATAGAAATACTACCCTTAAAGCCCTTTTTTTGTAAAAATAGTGTATATAGGCGACTACAGTTCATACCTACTAACCAATCGCTAATTTGACGTGTTTTTGCTTCTTGGTACATGAGAAGATCACGCTCATTACTTTGCATATTATTAAAACCTTTTCGAATTTCCTCAACTTCTAATGAATTGATCCATAATCGTTTAACAGGCTTATTTACTTTTGTCATTTTTAAAAGTGAGTAGAAGATATTTGAACCTTCACGTTCACTATCACAGCAGTTATAAATCATTGTTACTTGCGGATCACTAAAGATTTTTTTTACTGCATTAAATTGGGAATACATTTTAGAGACAACTTTATCTTCAAATTTTTGTGGGATGATAGGTAATGATTCAAGCGACCATTTCTCCCATTCCTTTTGATATTCTTTTGGTTCCTTTAATTCAACAAGATGACCAACTGCCCAGGTAATTACTGCACCTTCAGGAAAAGTAGAACAAGGTTCCAATTCAATAAATATTTTCTCTTTTTGTTTAATTTTAAATGCGTCTGCATAAGCTCTTGCTTGAGATGGTTTTTCAGCTAAAATAGCGATTTTCCCCATTAGTCATCACATCTTCTTTAAAATATTTTAGTAGCTTTTTAATAAAAACATAAAACTCAACTAATCAGATTAGTTGAGTTTATTGTGAAATACCTTACTACTATCTTACTTTAAACAATTTAAAATATCACTTACTAAAATCTTTGTACCAGAGGCACCCTTCAAATATTTTAAATCTCCAGTCGCAAGCCAATCGATTTCGTCTAGCTTCATTAAAATTTGTGCAATTTTTACAGAGTTGTCATAGCCGATGGTACAAAAGTGTAATGATTAGCCTATGACCTGTGTCAATTAACCTTATGACAATATGTAACTAGAAAATATGATATGGGATTGATAACAATTGAATTAAGGCAATTGATTCGTGCAAGTACATGAATCAATCTTGCTTTTACAAATAATTCAATTGAGGTGGAAAAAAATGAATAAGAAAAGAATAATTGCAATGGTTAGTACAGCTTTATTAGTCACAGGATGTGGAGAAGTAGGAAAGGCTCAAACAGTAGCAGTCGAAAAAGTAGCAGTCGAAAATTCAGGCCAATCAATCCAAAAAAATATAGTTAAATCAATACAATCACAGGCTTACCCATTAAAAACGATAGAGCCGTCAAAATCATTTGAGGATTTAAAACCACTTAAGAAGATGATTGGGAGCGCACAATATGTAGGATTAGGAGAGAATACTCATGGAAGCTCTGAAATTTTCACTATGAAGTTTCGACTTGTGAAATATTTGGTTACTGAGATGGGTTTTACAAATTTCACAATGGAAGAAGATTGGGGAAACGGCTTAAAGTTAAATGAATATATCCAAACAGGAAAAGGAAACCCTAGGGAATTTTTAAACTTGTTATATCCTACTGATGAAATTATAGCCATGATTGAGTGGATGAAAGATTATAATGCTGATCCATCCAATAAAAAAAAGATCCAATTTATTGGGCTCGACTTAAAGGAGTTGGACCAAGGTTGCTTTAATAAAGTAATTGATTATGTAAGGCTGCATCGACCAGATTTGCTGGCAGAAGTAGAAGAAAATTATAAAGAATTGTCGGCTTTTAATGGAAGTACACAGGAATATATGGACCTTGCTCCTGAAATAAAAGAAAAGTTCAAGGCAAACGCTGAGAGAGTAGCTCAATTACTAAAAGATGAGAATAAGCAAGCCAACACAGAAATAGCTTCACCCGAGTACATCTGGGCGAAAGCAACGGCAAGTGCAATAGAGAAATTTACCACAATGCTAATTCCTAACGACTATCCAAGTATGTTAAAGCTACATGAGCAATACTTGGCCGATCATGCAATGTGGGCACAAGAGACATTGGGTGGTAAAACGATGGTATGGGGACACAATGTTCATATAGCTAAAGGAATTATCGATGAGAAATTATACCCTTATGTTGCGGGGCAGTATTTGAAGGAACGTTTAGACAATAATTATGTCACAATTGGCAGTACAACTACGGAGGGGAATTTCACCTTATACAACGACACCGCAGATAAGATTATAACGGATCTGATTCCACAAGATGTAAATAGTTTCAATTATATCCTCGGAAAAGTACCATATAAAATGTTTTTATTGGATAACCGTCACCTTAAAGGACCAGCAGAGAAATGGGTTAAAGCAAAAAGACCATTACTAAGTATAGGGGGACGACTCGTACCGAACGAATCGGCATACTTTGATAAGTCATTGCTTGAGCAATTTGATATTATTTTTCATATTCGAAAAACAAGTCCATCTCATATTAAATAAAAGTACAAAACAATCCGTTCTTGCATCTGCAAGAACGGGATTGTTTGGTGGAGGTTAATAAAAGCATCTTTTTTTAACCAGAAGTAGGTTACTCTCCCCTTTTTAGCATCATTTAGAAATGTCATATGACACTTTTACACTAGTGAGAATGACAAAAAAAGCAGTACAATTCGGTTATTACATAGATAGGAGCGATGAACTTTATGAAATCAAGATTCATCCAGAATGGTTATTTTTTATTGCTAACTTTCGTTACAGGATTGTTTTATTTTTGTTTTTATCTAATAGCTCTGCTATTCAGCTTCACCCTTTCATTTACGGTAATTGGGATTCCACTAGTTATACGCGTACTACAGACTACTACACCTTTTATCCAATTCGAGCGCATACAGACGAAAATTTATACAGATATTTCAACAGACTCTTATGATAGAAGTATAACAATAGATACATCGAACTGGGCTCAGGTGAAATTAGTGCTTACCGATCGTCGCAATTGGTCTGCTGTCTATTGGTTAATGCAGAAATTTGTGATTGGCATTTTTAGTCTCATTTGTGCAACCATTTTTTATATAATGCCACTTATGTTGCTGTTCGCACCACTACTGTATCGCTACATCGAAATGAATATTATATTCATACAGATAGATACTTTTGCCAAGTCACTCTTTGTAATGTCTATGGGTATAGTATTTATCACCATAAGTAGTAGAATAGTAGATGGTTTGACAAAGAAAATTGGGGGCTATACACGTAGCATGATTCGGCAACTAAATCGATAGAAGTTTGCCTTCTGTGAGAGAATCGTAGTGTAAAATTAAAAATTATAACAATGTATGAAGGATTAATTTATAATATAGGAAGTAAAAAGGTAGGCTATTTAGGGGGTAAATGACTTGTTAGATATGGTTAAGTATTGGGTTTGGTACGATTGGATTATGTTAGGAGTCCGTATACTTGCTAGTATCTCTATCGCCATAAACACATTAGATTTTCCGGATAGTTTAACATTGCCACTTTGGATTATTATTTTTTGGGAGGTTGTTGCCTTCTCGATTCCATGGGTAACCTTACTATTCAATTATAAATATTATTTGTTCACAGAAATACTGCTATATGGTGGACTATGTATATATTTAACCTCATTATTTCCGGAAGCTTACATCACATTTCTTATATCGGTGTTTCTAATTGCTGCGAATAGTAAGCATTTGTCCTATTATTGGACAGCTCCAACAACAGTTTTTATAACAACTGGAATTCTCTATGCGGTTGCGCCAAGTAATAGCTATTGGATTTTGGTTACCTACTATGGACTCGCTTATGTAATGGGCTTCGCTTTCCATTTATTAATCGTCAATCATAAGCAAAATGAAGCGATTCGTAAACAAAACGCGGTACTTGAGCAATATATGTCTCAGATTGAACGCATTACACTGGCAGAAGAACGGAACAGACTGTCGAGTGAGCTTCATGATACAGTTGGTCACGCTTATACTTCTATTATTATGGGGATGGAAACGTTGCGTACCGAACTTGCTACTGAAATGGGTATACAGAGGCTAGATTCTTTGCTTGAAATGGGACGTAAAAGCATCGAGGACGTGAGAGGTTACCTACATCAAATGGATTCTCCGTGTCAATCGTCTTCCTTGATTCAATCTCTACAAAATCTTGGAGCCGAATTTCAGGAGCACGCTCAGGTAAATGTAAGTTTTAGGACATTCGGAGAGGAATATCAACTGTCTCAGCAAGCGAAGATCGCATTCATTCGTTGCTTACAAGAATCTCTTACAAATGCAGTACGTCATGGTCAGGGGACTGAAATTATAGTTTCATTGCAGTTTGAACAACAATATACGAGGTTAGAAGTTCAAGATAACGGAAAAGGAAATGTAGAATGGCAGGAAGGCTTCGGTATGAATGCGATGAAAGAACGGGCAATGAATTTGCAGGGGCATTTGTCTGTATATACAAAGCCAGAGGAAGGAATGTTTGTTACATGTACCATACCGCGACAAATTGAAATAAAAGATGGACTTATTCGTTTGTTAATTGTAGACGACCAGCCATTTGTTCGAGAAAGTTTGAGGACACTACTCGATAGATATGAAGATTTAAATGTAGTCGGTTTGGCTGAGGATGGCAATCAAGCCATCGATTTGTGTGGGCGCCTTCAACCCCACGTTATACTTATGGATTTAGATATGCAGCACATGGATGGAATCGAAGCAACCAAAAAGATTAAGCAACAATGGCCACATATCCGCGTATTGATTTTTACAACGTTTCAAGATACCGAACAGGCGTTAGAATCGCTTCGCAACGGTGCGGATGGTTTTTTACTCAAATCTATTGAAATGTTGGAGCTAGCTAATACGATCCGACTTATTCACAAAGGTGGGACACTGATTGATCAGGGGATGTCTCACAAAATATTTGAGAAGTTTGATGAGCAAAAAGAGACACCACAATCAAAAGCAACCGCTTATGAGCTAACAGCTAGGGAGATAGAAATATTGCAGCTAGTAGCAAAAGGACTTCGATACAATACGATAGCTTCAAGGCTATATTTATCGAATGGTACGGTCAGGAACTATGCTTCAACAGCTTACTCAAAGTTAGGAGTGCGTAACAAGGAAGAAGCTGTCCACAAGGCTCTAGAAATTGGAATTATTGATTGAACTACCCCCACTTTCACTTCGTTTAGAAGTGGAGGATTCCTAAGTAAAGAGTTCTATCGAACTCTAATTTATTAGGCTAGCTCCACAGGGGAGTAACCCCTTAAGTAGAGTTTTTATTATGTAGCTAATTGGCTGGCTTGAGTTCGGTATTTTACTGGACTCATGCCAGCCAGTTTTTGTTTAATACGTTCATTGTTATAGTAGTCGATATATCGTTCGATTTTCTTCTTCAATTCTTCATATGAGAATAATATCTCACCGTAATACATCTCTTGTTTGAGTATGCCAAAGAAGTTTTCCATCGCCGCATTGTCTGCACACGTCGCTTTGCGAGACATGCTTTGGAAAATTTTATTTTGCCGTAATGTTTTCACCCATGAATTATGTTGATAATGCCAGCCCTGATCCGAATGAATCGTTGTACGATATGTAGCTTGGTTCTGAATGATTGGCAGAACTTGGTATAGCGATTCTAATACGAAATCCAATGTTGGGCGTTTAGACATACTAAACCCAATAATTTCGCCATTATAGAGATCCATAATTGGACTTAAATAAAGTTTTTCATCTTCTGTACACTTGAATTCTGTTACGTCTGTCACCAGTTTTTGTAAAGTGTTTGGCGTATTGAAACGGCGGTTTAATCGATTATTTGCGACTTTGCCCACCTTGCCCTTGTACGGTTTATAACGAGATTTACGAACGAATTTCACACACTTTAAGTCCAATTCCTTCATGATTCGCTGTACTTTTTTGTGATTGATGACGGATGAAGAGAAATCCTGCCCAAAAATCATTTGTAGTGCTGATCGGGGAGGCTGATGCCATTCCACCCATAAATAAAGCCAATGGAGTTGCGATTACATTCAATCCCAAACTAATCATAACAAATGATAATTTTTTACTTTTAATCTTCGGTAATCCAGCCGACCAAAATAAAATTTGGAAATTTCAATATTATATAGCTTCAGTAAGCCTTTTTGTAAAGATAATGCGTAATACAAACAAAACCAGCAAAACACCTTTTCGGTGTCGTACTGGTTTTATTGAAATCCTTCTTGAATTGTAGCTAGTTCAACGTGATTGCAAATTCCGAATTCGGCGCTCCAGCAAATACAACCGTTCCGTTCTTCGGTAGTTTTACTTTGTTATTGCCACTCACAACAGTAAAATTGACACATACACCATTCTCATCATACACCGCGAACGAACTCTTCGATGGCAACGCCACAGTCATCGTTTTCCCGGCTACCGCTTGTGGGATCGTAAACCATCTCGCATGCCCATTTGCTTGTAGCGTAACTTTGGATGATTGGCCTATATCAAGTGGCTTTATGTTGGATCCACTTACGTATAACAATCCGGACATCTCCATATATTCATTACCGCCTTCTGTATAGAAACGAGATTCCGTCGTATCACGGCCTGTCATCACAGGGATCTGGAGCTGATGTGCGGCCGTATTTGGGCCTGTAATTTTTCTGCCGTTCCAATATCCCTCTAAACCCTCATTGCGATTAATTTGTGTTGTAAGCATCATTGGTAGGAAATATTGAGCAGAACTATATTTCTCGTTTATGAGATAGAACTTAACGCCTTCCCGCTTCGCCCATCCGGCAGCGGTTTCCTTCGATAGCACATTGTCTTCTAGTTTCTCGGCTAAATATTGAGTAGCCGCTGTTTGCCCTAAACCTGGCAACGATATAAATGTGCTCTCCTTCAAATATGTTCGTCTATTCTTCTCTGTAACGAAGTTGAGCTTGGAGGTACCTGTCTCATTAATAAAGCTTCCATTCGCAGTATATACATATTTTTCTTCTGGATTAGATGGTAAGATCACTTCTCCATTCTTCGTAATTTCTATTTTGAAATGACTGAAACTATTGCCGTAAAAACCCGCTTTCTTTTCTACTTCTTGAGGCATTTTGGCTTTGACCGGCTTGCCAAAGGATTTGTTCGGCTTGATATCCTTAATTGTGCCCTTCTCTTTAAGGGTTGCGAGCAGTAATTCAGTCGCCATCAGTTGATTTGTAGAGCTGCTACCGCCTGATGACAACACAGCCACTGCCATCTTCTGTTCAGGAAGGACTACCAGTGAAGCATGTTGCAGTCCCGTGTCGCCGCCTTTAGCCAAGCCCTTTATCCCATATTCACTAAATGGATATAGTTTCACACTATCCCAGCCAAGACCATAGTTGAAGGTATTATCTCCATCCCCTGGCCACATTCCTTTTTTATATTCCTCTTGCTCCATCGCCTTGACTGCCTTATCAGAGAGGATTCCTTTTTCCTGTCCCATAAATATTTGTGAGAATCGCACCATATCTTCTGCTGTGGAAGAGATCCCTCCCGTACCAATCACATTCACCGATTCAGTAGGAAGCTGCCCTTGGAACGTTGGAAAATAAAGACCAGCTCGCTTATCGTCTTCCCATTTGTCCTGCGGCGTTTTCGTATGATTTAGCTTTAAGGGTTCTGTAAACCGTTGATGTATAAATTCGGTAAAGCTCATACCGCTGACTCTTTCCACCATAATCTCGGCTAGCGTAAAACCGTCGTTGCAGTATACAGAGAACGCGCCAGGATCCGCCTTCAATTGCTGGTTGGCCAATTGCTGCAACAAGTTATCATGGGCATAGGTATCATTATCTTTGAATAAAAATGTATTGCCATACCCAGTACCTTGCAAGCCGGAGGAGTGGTTCAACAGCATACGTGGCGTAATGCGTTTATACCGTTCATCCTTCATCTTGAAATCAGGAACATAGTGGACGACAGGAGCATCCAAATCGACTTTTCCTTCGTCGACCAATTTCATCACAGCTGCCGCTGCATACATTTTACTGACTGAACCAATCCCGTATAAGGTATCTTTGGTCAGTGGCTGTTTCCCTTTCATATCGTTCTTGCCTGTCTGACCCGACAAAATAAGTTTGCCATTATCAATTAGCGCATACTGCACGCTAGTCGTCTCATAGGACTTCGTGAGTAGAGTAGCCTTCTCTGCCACAATCTTTTTCAGTTCTTGGCTAGCAACTTCTTGGCTAACTACAACCGTAGTCTGACTGCTAGAAGACGCCATCGCTCCTGTTGGTAGGCTCATCGTTAACGCTAATGTAGCAGCTAACACCCCAGATAATTTATTTTTCATAAAAGAATTGCCTCCTTAGATAAGTAATCGATTTCATTGCTTATTTCGAACAAATGTGCCCCTTGTAGTCCTTGTTTAGCAGTATACATAAGCAAAAGTCAGCAGATTTGTTTTTAATATATAACTCATTTAATACCTCCTTTTATCTTATACTTTAATTGTAAGAATCTATCTTCTCTTTTTTCTTACTCATTTCTTACAAATTTATTAATTGTAAAAAAGATGGTCTCATACGGCCTTTGAGGGAATCATTCACTATTTATGCAGTTGGAGAAGGAAGAAGGAATTATATGATGTAATGCTACAGCCCAATCAAGTTCGTTGAATTTCATCTCTCCAAATTTTAAAAAAACTCATGTTGCCTTTTAGTCTTCCAAGCATTTAATCTAGTCACATTTCATTAGGAGAGAAATCTTGTACATTTAGCCAAAGGGTATACTCACTTAAATTCCCCTTACCTCTTCCTTCCTTTTTATAACATGCATCTTTTCTTCTGTTCATCCACTCTTTCTTTTTGCCATACATAAATAAACCCCAATTTTTATAAAATAAAAAATCATATTTAAGGTAATAACTTCCTTAAATATGATCATAATCAGAGAACTTGATTATTAAACTACTTTATTATTTGAAAATAGAAAAGTCTGTTGTTTTAGCGATTATTTCTGATTTTGTACCAGATTACTAAACGGATTACTAACAATTTGTGCCAAATGTGACATAAAAACTTCTCTACTCTTATTCAACTAAACCGCACCATTAGTACAAAAGAGCCGTCCAAGCAGCTCAATGGTCTTTAAGTAAAGCACCCGTTACTTTAAGTGAAGAAGTTCACAAAACTTAATTAGGGTTACTAAAAACCCAGATTCTGAACTCGTCACTCTGCTCTTGTAAATTCCAACCTGTTTTATAATAATATTCATTAAAATCGGAATCAGTCGGACATAGTGCAACAATAGGTAAATCATTTATCGTTTTAAACATCTTTTTTAACAACCCTTGACCACGATAAACCTCGCTTATCGCAAATTGATACAAAGAAATTTTGTTTTGTGTTTTTTTTCGGTAAAACCGAAATGCCCCCACTATTTGACCTTCTACTGTTGCCACTATCATTTGCTTTCTTCTTATGGCTGCTTTAACCCCAAGAGGACATAAAAACTCTTCAGAATAGACAGCACTGTTATTGCGTTCTAAATTTTCATTGAAGAACGATACAACTTCAGATATATGAGCTGGATTTGCTAAGGCTATCTGCATATTTCTCCTCCCTTAACACTTTTTAAGATAAAAGAGATTTATATATTTCTCCTATAAGACCTTCCATTTGATGAACACCTAATTCTGCATTCGTCATTATGACCGCACCTTTCTCTAAATACGGAAACGCCACCATCATACATTGAAAACCCACTCCCCAACCAAGTGATGTAATTTCTATTTCTTTTTCTGAGCCTTCAAGAAACACACCTAATCCAGTCCAACTTTTACCTCTTTGTGAGGTTATCATTTCTTTTGCTAAACTTTCCGAAATACCAACCTTGCTTTCTCCCTTTACAGCATTCATTAACTCAAGAACTAATTCAGCTAAATTCAGAGAAGTTGTCCATAATCCAGAAGCCGCTGGATAAGGATATATAGGATATTTCCCATCTACTAATTCACCGTTTTTGTTGTGACCACAAGAAAAATTTTGTCTATCCACTTCCAACATTGTTGTATTGAATTGGCTATTTGCCATTCCTAATGGTTCAAATATTTGCTCATTCATAACTTTATGAAACAGTTTTTCAGTAACATCTTCTATCAGTTGCTGAATGATACAAAAACCCGCATCCGAATAATGGAATTCACTTTCTGGTTCACACTTAACGTCAATAGGAGTTTTACAATATGGAGTTTGCCCCTCTAATAATTCAATCATCGAAGGAACCCCTATTTTCGAATTCAGTTCATAATAACTACCTTCAGGGTCTTTAATTCCAGATTGATGACTTAGTAAGTTCCTTAATGTCACTTTTTTATTTTTAGTAAAATCATTTTCTGGTACTTTCCACGATACAAGACTTTCATTTACATCATCATCTAAATCAAGAAGTCCTTCCTCTACTAGCTTCATAGCAAGTATTCCTGTTAAGAACTTGCTAATTGAACACGCACTAAAAATAGAATTTTCATTCACTTTTCTATCGCTTTCCACTTCTAATAAGCCGTAATTTTCTGTTCCACTAATTTCACCACCCTCAAGCAATGTGATACTTAGACCTTGTACATTATAATGTTTCATTCGTTCTTCAATGTGGATGTTCTTTAATTTCAAAATTATCCACCTTGTCAGTATAATCAGATAAATTATAACACGAACGTACGGTCCCTTATATCTATTTGTAAAATAAATTTATATTGAACTAACCTGCTCCGTTCGTATTATAAGGTCAGCCAGATACTTCTGGTTGACCATTTTTTAAATGGTTTTATTATAGCAGTGCCAGGGTAGAACGTATCTGCTCGTGGGGCTTGACCCCGTCAACTTTCCAATGCGTTTTAATGAAGGGCGTCGATTTTCCCCAGGTATGAGCCCGTTTTTCCCAGTAGGGAGACCATTTTCCCCTGGTATGGGTTGTTAAAACATAGAAAAAAAGACTAGCTAGGCTAAATTAGCTTGGCTAGTCTTCTTCAATTATGAAGCTATTGGATTGGCAACGCGCGCAAGTTTAGTTTCAATCCTTTTATAATCTAAGTCTATTAATTTACAGGTAGCTGTTGCAATTTAACCATAATAAATCTCCTCAATTTTATTTCAAATAATCTTTTGACTTATACTATATAAAAGTCAAACAAACCTAACTCACTTACACCTTTATATATCAAGGTTTGTAAGGATATTAGAAGTATATTTATTATTGTTTGACCAACCTTATCCATATAATAAAATAGCGATTTTCCCCATTAATCATCACATCTTCTTTAAAATATTTTAGTAGCTATATATATAAACATAAAACTCAACTAATCAGATTAGTTGAGTTTAGTGTAAAATACCTTACTACTATCTTACTTTAAACAATTTAAAATATCACTTACTAAAATCTTTGTACCCATACGCATGAATTTCCCAATTCCCAGAAGCATTTAAAAGTATCAGTGTATATAAAGAATCTTCACCTTTGGATAAGTAATCTGCAAAGGCTGAGCAACGTTTTTTGTTCATCACTTTTGTTTTATTATTAATGCCTTCCAAGAAGCCGTTGGAATAATCAAAACTAAAGCTACTTAAGATTTCTACTTGCCAGTTTTTCAATGTTTGAATCGCTTTTAAGAAAGCTGGTAATTTTGTCTCTTCTACCTTACGGTAAAAAGCTAGTAATCGCTTCTTCACTTCTATGACATCATTCTTTGTCTTTGCCCAATCAAACCATTCACAATAGGCTTCCTTTAATTCATGGGCTACTTTTAATGTTTCAGACATTTCTGTATAGCGCTGTTAGTACCACTGTTGTTTTGGTGATAATTTAGATACACGTTTATAAAATACATGACACATACGTTTACACTTTGTGCGATTGTATTTGTCCCGTTCTTTTTGTACTTGTCGGCGCACTTCATCCATTGCCCAATAGATATAACGGCTAAAATGAAAGCGGTCTGCCACAATAACAGGTCGACCTAGTGCTTGATGAACAGCTGCTTTAAAACTTGGATTCATATCCATGACCACTATTTCAACGTCTGCTCCATGCTGACTTAAGTAATTTTTAATTGTTTCTTTTTTACGATTCGGTAAAATATCATTGGTTCGCGCGTCTCCACATTCGCAATGATTAGCTGATACGTACCTGCATCTGTATCGCCTTTATACTCATCAATCGCAATCACTTTTGATAAACTTACACCCTCTACTAATTGTTTATTCGCTACCTTTTTAAAACGGCGAATGACCGTCGTGGTCGATGTGCCTAGTACTTCTGCAGCTTCTTTAAATGTTTTTGCTTTAATAGCACGTATACTCACTACTTGGATCCCATTCCTTTGAGTAACGTTGATATTTATCTACTAAAGGGGATTTTTCAGAGAAACGCTTTCCACAATTACAAACATAACGACGACGTTTATAAAAAAGAATAGTTAAACGTTCAAACCATTCTAAATGATTGATCTTTTGTATACGGTAATCGTGAACCTTCGATGTTTCTTTTTTACAAATTGGACATTGATGCGTACATTTTGGCAATTGTACATACAATGCGATTCGATCGCCTACCTCTTCTACTTTCGTAATCTCTACATCTTTTAATCCAGGTATATTCATGTTAAAATTCATTTGCACAGTTCACCTTACTATTACTTGTTTCTCGACAAATCAAGTATATATAAATCAGTGAATCTGTGCTTTTTTTATGCGTGTAATTGTGTGAATACCCAAAAAAATATTATAGAACCTATTTAATCAAAAAGCCTGAAGAGATAGTTTTATTATCTCTTCAGGCTTTCATCTGAATAATCTAGGCTCCTGTATAAAGAAGTATTAAAACATCTAATGCTCTGTTTTAACAAATTTAATAAAAAACGCAATAATTAAACCAATAATAGCAATTACTGCAGCAAAAATAAAAGCATTTTGAACCCCTGCAGTTAAAGCATCAGATAAAACGCTTGAATCTGAAGGGTCTTTTGCCCTTTTCAAGTAATTCTGTTGTCCATTCGACATAATAGTTACTGCAATGGCCGTTCCAATAGCACCAGCTACTTGTTGCAGAGTATTAACGATAGCCGTTCCATCGGGATAAAATTGACGTGGGAGCTGATTTAATCCATTTGTTTGTGCAGGCATTAAAACCATTGCAATTCCAATCATTAAAAAAGTATGCAATAAGATGATTATGCCTTCAGATGATGTTGTTGTTATTTTTGAGAAAAACAATAGAACAACAATAATAATTATAAAACCAGAGATGACCAGATACTTAGGTCCATATTTATCAAATAAACGGCCAGAAATCGGTGAAATTATACCATTAAGAATGCCACCAGGAAGTAAAATTAAACCCGTTGCAAAGGCAGACAAACCAAGCCCAATTTGAAGATATAAGGGTAAAAGTAGCATTGAAGACAAAATAATCATCATACATATAAACACCATTAGTATCCCTATAACAAACATAGGATATTTAAAAGTCTTTAGATTTATCATAGGCTGTTCCAAAGATAGTTGACGTACACCAAAAAGCAAAAGAGCCACAATTCCTGTAACTAGTGAAATTATTACAATCATATTACTCCAACCATCAGATCCCGCACTACTAAATCCGAAAACAATACCTCCAAAACCAAGAGTTGATAATAGAATGGACACTATGTCAATCTTTGGCTTAGTAATAGTTGTTACGTTTTGCACGAATAAAATTCCACCAGCGAGTGCTATTAATAAAAAAGGAAGTGACAACCAGAATATCCAATGCCAATTGAGTTTCTCGATAAGTAAGCCAGCGATAGTAGGACTAATAGCAGGAGCAAACATAATGACAAGACCCACTATCCCCATAGCAGCCCCCCGTTTATTTAATGGAAAAATGATTAAAATTGTATTAATCATCAACGGTAGGAGTATACCACTTCCAATTGCCTGAATTACTCGCGCAAGTAAAAGCACTTCGAAATTGGGAGCAAGTGCAGCTATAAGTGTACCTATAATTGAGAAGCTAAGAGATACAATGAAAAGCTTTCTAGTTGTAAACCACTGGATAAGAAATCCTGAAATAGGAGCTAAAGTACCAAGTGTTAATAGATAACCGGTTGTTAACCACTGAGCCTTAGCTGAAGTAATATTAAAAATTTGGATCAAATTACTGAGTGCGATATTTAGTGCTGTTTCACTAAATAATCCAATAAAACCACCAATTAAAAAAGAAATTAAAATAGGAAAAGCTTTAAACTGTTCATTTTCGTTTGACTCACGTATTGCTTCCAAATATGATTCTCCTCCCTTTAAAAAGACACAATTCAATTCCCTATTTCTATACTTAAGCTAGAATCTATAAAATTATAATGTAGGCATAAAAAAGAATACTATACTATTAATATCTCTATAATAGGTTTTTATTTTATAACTCCCTAAATTGTTGTAAAAACCTAATATCATTTGTATAGAAATGACGAATATCATCTATTCCATATCTCAGTATAGCAATTCGTTCAATTCCGATTCCAAAAGCAAACCCACATTAGACTTTACCTGGGCAAATGATTTTGGCAGGGGCATTACCATGTTGATTTTCAAGTATTCTTACTTGAACAGAAGACGTATGGGTACGTAATAAAATATCTTCTATAATATAAAACGAATCTTGCATATCAAGTGAAGGGTGACCTTTTTGAAAATTCAATGCTTCAAAATTGTAATAATCTTTTTCAACTTCAGGACCTTCGGCTATCAAATAACCCAGACCTATGAATAAATCTTCAATTTCCTCAATTACGGCTGTAAGAGGATGCCGGTTCCAATCCGTACAGGCTTACCCGGTAATGTTACATCAATTGTTTCAGCCGCTAATTAGCGGTCTATTTCTTCACGTTCTAGCAGCTTCTGTTTTTCAAATATTTTTTTGTAATGATCACGCGCACTTCGTTAACTAAGGCACCTAATAATGGACGTTCTACTTGAGAATATTTATCCATTCCCGCAATATTTTTGTAAGTATACCTTTCTTACCTGAGTATATTATCCGATTATTTCCCCCCTAAATTTACAAATAAAAATTGAGTAATTGGGATGACAAACCCCAAAAGTATTTTCAGGTAGCTTGCGGACTTTTGAGCCCTTAATAACTCCAAAAAAATTATTAAGGGCTTTGAAAATATGATATTGAAATACTTGTGTAAAAACAGCTTATTTTCTATATGATTTATTAGAATGAATTATTAGTATTTATTTAATTCATCCTATAATTAACTTAATACGTTGATTCAGCAGATCGGCTGTCTCTTCCATTAGCATTTCTCCGATTTGATCTACGTATCGATTCCTCCAATTCTCAAAGGGAGTATCTTTTACCCATTGATTAAAAGCTCCTATTGCAGGGCCACAATGAATTTGATAATTAACTTTATGTTCTTTAATACCATTTAATCCCAAATCAACAGAATATTTGAAATACCATTTAAAAATTAATGCCATTTTGTATTTTGGATTTTGTTCAGCTCTTCCAATTTCCTGGGGACAACTGTAGGATTTTACTTCTTCATAAACTTCTTCAAAACTCCGGTTAAAAAATTTTTCTTGAATTGTTTGTTTTGTTTTTTTCTCTATTTCATCTATGGAGTTATACTGACGGTAAAGGTTATATAACTGATTTGCTCTGGCTGGGAAAAATAGACCCTTTTTTAATACTTGAACCTTCCCACCCATTTCAAACATATCTTCAGATGGAGCATATTCCGTATCCTGTACATTCGCTTGTTGTAACATCTCTTTCACCGTATCACTAGTATTAGCTTCGACAGAGCACTGATTAATGGAACCTGTGACAACAAAACCAGCACCTAGTATAAAAGCTGCTGCTGCTGCTTCAGGTGTCCCAATTCCTCCAGCAGCTCCAATTCTTATTTTTTTCTTGTATTCATACTTTTTCATCATTTCATCTCTCAATCTAATCATAGCTGGCATTAAAGCATATGCTACGCCCTGATCAGTATGTCCTCCAGAGTCAGCCTCCACACATAAATCATCTGCCATCGGAACTTCCTTTAACATATCAACTTCTTCCTGAGTTATCTTATTTTCTTGGATCATTTTTTCGATAATCCGTTTCGGAGCAGGACTTAAAAAGGCTTTAGCAACTTCTGGACGAGATACTTTGGCAATAATTTTATTATTACAAATAACAGTGCCATCATTTTTGCGTTCCAGTCCTTTTAAACGGTATCTCACTAGAGCTGGAGTTATATTTACATAGGATGAAGCCTCCACAATCCGTACTTGATATTTTAGGAATAGGTCTACAATTTTATTCTCCTTTTCCGTATCAAGAAGAGTATGTAGTAAGTTCATGCCGTAAGTCTCTCCATTATTTAGTTCATGTTGGATAATTTGAATAGCTCTTTCAATTCTTTCTAGGCTTATCCCATTAGTTCCATAGAAACCTAACATCCCTGCTTTACCTAGTTTAATTACCATCTTTTCTGATGAAATTCCTTTGTACATCGCCCCAGCCAAATAAGCGTATTTAAGATTATATTCCGTTTTAAATTCAATATCTCCTAAGGATGACGCGGTAATATTGAGATTTTGTTTCTCTACACCTTGTTGTGTAGGTATATTTTCTTTATTTAGTTGCTCTTCTTTATTCTCTTGCTTTTCTTCATCCTTGGATATTACAATAGGAGGTATTTCCTTTAGAATCTTTTCTATTAACTTGGTAAGAACGTTCCCAGGTCCAATCTCTTCAATTTTTGTTTCCCCTAATCTTATTAAATAGTGAATGCTATCAGCCCATTTAACAGAATGTGTAATTTGTTTAATAAGATTTGCTTTAATGTCTGATTGATTATATGGTCTTGCGTTAACATTTGAAATAATAGGTATTTTGATTTCAGAGAAGTCGAATTGTTCTATATAGTCCCTGAATTCATTTTTAGCATTATCCATATAACGCGAATGAAAAGCACCGCTCACATTTAACGGAATATACATTGTTGCTCCGGCATTCTCAAAGAACAAATCTGCTCTCTCGATTTCCGAATTTGGTCCTGCAATTACAATTTGAGAGTTTGTATTTTGGTTTGCAATATCAATACCTAGAAGTCCATTCTCTTTAAGAACCTGTTGCACTTGTTCAATATCTAATCCTAATACTGCAGCCATACCACCATTGACGGCTTGGCTCATTAATTCTCCTCTCTTTTTTACTAATCGTAACCCTGTTTCAAAATCGAATACCCCTGCTGCAAAAAGTGCATTATATTCTCCTAAGCTATGTCCCGCTACATACTGTGGTTTTTTCCCAGATTCCTGTATTTTATTGAGATAACTTAGGGCATTCACTACATATAAAGCAGGTTGTGTAAATTGAGTTTTGCTTAACTGCTGATTAGAGTCTTCTAAACATAAGCTTTTAATCGAATAACCTAAAATTTCATCTGCTTTTTTAGTCAGTTCTCGAAATTCATCAAAGAGTTCTCCGCCCATCCCTTTATATTGAGATCCCTGACCAGGAAAAACGAATGTTGTCATTTTACTACCACCCTTTATCACAAAATTAATTAATTAATTTTTTCAGAAGCTTAAATATTTTCATTTTAAAAATAAAATCCGACTACTCACTACTATTTCATGAGTAATCGGATTATTCATTCGTCATTTCTGAAAAGACAAGTTAAACCCCAAAGCTATCAATGAAAGAAAAGCACTTAGTATCTAAACTTGAAGAGATTTTTTTGATTCTTACGCATTCTAAATTTAATAAACTGATCTTTTTTGTCTATTGCAAAATAAATATTATTTTCCAAAAGGTAACTCAATGGATATCCCGGTTCTTTACCATAGGAATGTCCTGGGAAAATGCGAACATTTTGATTGACCGTTCTTTTAATCTTTTGTATACTTTCGAACATTTGTTCAGGTGAACCACCTTCAGTGTCGCAAATTCCACACCCTTCAATAAAAACTGTATCTCCAGTAAACAAACTATCAGTTAAAAGAAAACAAGTCCCTCCAGCTGTATGCCCGGGTGTCAATAGACATGATACCTGAGTTTGTCCTACGTAAATGCGTTCTAAATCTTGTATTGGATTTAAATTTCGACATTTAAAGTTATAGTATTCGATTTCCTTTGCTGACATATAAACTTGCATGTCAAATCTCTTCATTAAAGGTTGAACCATATTGACATGATCATGGTGAGAGTGAGTTAATAAAATTGTTGTTGGTTCTACTCCCAATTCAATAAATGTCCTTGTAATTAATTCTAAATCCCAAGCCGGGTCTACAATAGCTGCTTGCTTAGAGACCGTATCAATTATAATATAGCTGAAATTCACTAGATTTGAAAAACCTACTTTTAATTTATATATTTCATACATTTTTTCCATTTCACAAACCACCATTACACCTTTATTACTATTTTATTTAACAGTAAAAAGTCTTCTCAGATGCCTTTATTAAATACAAATTGATTTGCTTTATTCATCTATAAAAGGATATCCTCACTTGAACAAGACTATCTCAAAAAAATCCTTTAATTTATATTAAATTTAAAAACTTATTCAGACTCTGCTCTGGATTAGAGATAAACTCCTTCAACAGAATCTGCAAATCCTGCAAAATGCCGTAGACTTCACTAGAATTAAAGTATTGTCTGTAGTAATTTATATTTATTATTAAGTTATGCTCATTGAGAAGAAGGATTTCCACCCTTAATGGATGTTCGGTCTGTGCTAAACCTTCAGTGATTGTACCTCCTAAATCATTAAATTCCTTTGCAGCGGACATTAATTGAGGAAGCTGCTCGCTCACAAGATAACTATCAAATAACAGATGGTCTCTTCTTTTTCCGCACCATTCATATATCTTTCTTAACGGTGTATGCTCATAATTGCTTGTTTCCACTGTTTTAACTTGTATATTTTGTAGCCAAGTTAATAAAGGAATGCTCGGTTCTAAGTGCACTGGAATAGGAAGCATATTGAAAAATAGTCCGACACCATGCTCAATTTCTTGAGACCCTTTACTACGTCCAGAAAAAATCGATCCAAATACTACGTCCTTCCTACCACTTTTTTCACTTAACAATAATGCCCATGCTCCCTGTATTAGGGTATACAATGTAAGGCGGTACTTCTTCGCTAAGGATAATAGGCCTATTGTTACCTCCTCAGATATCATTAACCTTTCTTGAAGATATGGAGCCTGAACATCAGATTCATGAATATCCGTATGTTTTACTAACGAAGGCAAGGAAAGAGAAGAATTTAAATTATTTTTCCAAAATAACTTAGCATCATTTAGATTTTGGCTTTTTTGCCATGAAATATAGTCATGATAAGAAAAATCCTTTTTAGACTCTACATATAGTTTTTCACCTTTTGAAAAAGCCCTATAATAAGCAAATAATGTTTTGAGAATGATAGGGAAACTCCAGCCATCCTGTAACATTAAGTTAAAAGCGTATATAAAGTATTGTTGATCATCTGCTACCTGAATCAAAGCTAAACGGGCATGGGGTGCCTTCCTTAGATCAAATCCTATTTCCCTAAGTTCTTGAATATATTTCTTTAATCGTTTCTCTTGTGAAGATGGCAGAAGGTTCCTCCAATCTTCTTTGTCTAATTGAATATTAGCCTGCTTATGCACAATTTGGAGTGGCTCATCTACGTCATCCCAAACAAAAGATGTACGTAATGGAGGAAACTTCTTAATAACACTTTGCCACGCTTGTTCAAAAGCTGAAATATTAAAATCATTTCCCTTTATATTAAAAATATGATGGACCATGTTCAGTCCAGGCTTTGGATTGTGCAATTGTTGGAAGAGCATATTCTCTTGCATAGCAGTAAGAGGATAAACGTCTTCCAAACTTGGAAATTGTTTTTGCAATTGCTCAAACTTATGGGGATCTACTCTAACGAGTCCTTTCTCATTCGAACTTCCCATTTCCTCAAATCGATTTGAATCTACAACTTCTGCCAACTCAGATATTGTTTGATATTGAAATACTTGTTGAGGAGTGATTTGAATTCCCTTTTGTTTTGCTTTGGCAATAACTCTAATACTATGGATCGAATCGCCACCGAGTTCAAAAAAGTTATTTGTTACACCTACGTAATCTAACCCTAAAACTTCAGTCCAGACTTCAACTAGTACAGTTTCAACTGAAGATCTTGGTTGTACAAATTCTTCTCCTCCTTCTAGTACCTTGTAAATTGGTGCAGGCAATGCATCACGGTCTAGTTTCCCATTTGAATTCATTTCAAATTGTCTCAAAAACATAAAAAATGATGGAATCATATATTCGGGAATCTTTTCTTTTAAATAACTCCTTAGTTCCGGTGTCAGTTGATGACCAATTCTATCCATTAAAGGTTCATTGGTTAAACTCCCCTTTAGTTCATATTCCCTCTTAACATAGGGTTTTTCACCAATAACTGTATCTTCATCCTTTCCTTGATATTTATATAAAACCTTATAACTTCCATCTATTTGGTCTCCAACCCATGAAACATCAACATTATAATTCAGTTCACCTCCTAATTTGTACCATTCATCTGGATCCATTTCATTCCCTTCTTTGTTCTGATTAAGCATTGATTTCATATTACCAATGTCCTCTGAATAATCACTATTTGTTATTTGTGATAACATATTATTAATTAATTTCAAACGTGAGTTAAATATACCGGTGATACCCATAACCTTTGGTTTATCCATTATTAGTTTTTTACGAATATCCTCTATCTGTATATCTGCCTCTTGCCAATCTATCCATGAAACTTCATTGATATATTCTACCTTTTTGCGAATATGAAGAATGACATCATAACGGTATTTCGTCAATTCGTTATGATAACTGCCACGCTTCAATTGAATATCAACATAGCTAATTTCTGGAAATTCCTTTTGGAGAGCAAAGAAAAACTCTGGATCAATAACCAATTCCTGTTCTTGAGCTAACCTTTTCTGTACTCGTTGCTTAAATTGATTTATAGATAACCCAGAAGATACTTTCTCTAGTTCTACTTCAGAATGAAAGACCTCTAGTAAAGGTAGGCTACGAACATCTCCTACAAAGATAGAACCAGTATCTTTTATAACTTCTACAGACTTCCTCAACACGTTCAATAAATAATTTGCATCAGGGAAATACTGAACTACAGAATTGAGAACAATGGTATCAAAATCTCCTTTATTAAAATCACTAAAATCATTTGCGTTCTTTTCAAATAACTGAACATGAGTTAAATCCTGTCTATCCTTTAACAAAAACTCATCAATATAATCTAAGGCTGTTTTTGAAAAATCCGTTCCCAAATATGTTTCACAATGTGGAGCAATTCGGGATAAGAGTAACCCTGTACCACATCCTATTTCCATTACCTTTTTTGGTTTTAAAGATAGAATGCGTTTAACAGTGAAGTTGACCCATTCACGCATCTCTTCTTCTAGAAGAGGAAGCCCTGTATAGCTGCTATTCCAACTTGTAATATTAAAATCAGCTTCTGACTTTGTATTATTTACATAAGCCTTATCAAAAACATTTTGCCAATCCTTAACTTGAGCAGCAGGTAATCCATCATTATTCATATTTCTTATTTTTTCTTCAATTTCCAGATCAGGCATTACATACGCTATAAGTTGCTTATGTTCTGGTACATTCTCTATTTCTCTGGCCAATACAGTAGCCTTTCGTACTTTTGGATGCTCTTCAAGAACTGCTTCAATCTCACCAAGTTCAATACGGAAACCTCTCACCTTAACTTGGAAATCAATCCTACCTAAAAACTCTAAGTTTCCATCTGGCAAATAGCGAGCCAAATCTCCTGTTTTATAAAGCCTTTCACCTGTATCTTTGGTAAAAATATTCGGGATAAATTTCTCTTCTGTTAGTTCTGGTCGATTATAATACCCGCGAGCTAATTGTACTCCACCAATAAACAACTCACCTGGCACTCCTACTGGTACAGGATTTAAATTCTTGTCGAGTAAATAAATCTGTGTATTCGCTATAGGTCGACCAATTGGTACTACTTTCTGAGAACTCTCTTTCCGGCAAACCCAAGAGGTAACATCCACCGCTGCTTCTGTTGGTCCATATAAGTTATGCAATTCAACGTCAAAAAGTTGATGAAACTGTACTCGAGTCGAATAGGACAATGCTTCTCCACTACAAATTACGTGCTTTAATGTAATACAACGTTCAATATCTTTTTCTTCAAGGAATACTTGAAGCATCGATGGAACAAAATGAATAGTTGTAATCTCTTCCTCCGTTATTATACGAGCTAAGTAACTTGCATCTTTATGGCCTCCTGGAAGCGCTACTACCATACACGCACCTGTCACAAGCGGCCAAAAAATCTCCCACACCGAAACATCGAAACTAAATGGAGTCTTTTGTAAAACTCGATCACTCTCATTTATTTGATAGGTTTCTTGCATCCATAAAATTCTGTTAACAATTGCTTTATGCGTAATCATAACACCCTTGGGCTTACCAGTAGAACCTGATGTATAAATGATATAAGCTAGATTATTATGGTTAACCCTATTTTCAAGTGGATTCTCCTCCTCCTGAGCAATATTCCCCCAGTCTGAATCAAGGCATATTACTTGTGATTCATGTTCCGGAAGAATTGGTAATAATCGTTCTTGAGTTAAAATTAATGGAGGATTAGCATCTGACATCATAAAAGCTAAGCGTTCCTTTGGATTTGTAGGATCTAAAGGTACATAAGCACCACCTGCTTTTAGAATTCCTACTATTCCAACAATCATCTCTAATGAGCGCTCCATACAAATGCCAACGACTATTTCCGGTCCTACACCTTTTTTGACTAGATAATTTGCCAATCGATTAGCTCGTTGATCAAGCTCCTTATAAGTAAGTTGTTCCTTCTCAAATCTCACTGCTATAGAGTTTGGTGTGTTCTTAACTTGTAACTGTATTAGCTCGTGAAGGCACATATCTTTCAATGGATATTGAACTGCCGTATCATTCCAATCCACTAACAGCTTTTGATGCTCATCTGCAGTCAAAATTGGCAGATGGGATATATTCTGATAGGGATTTTCTACAATTCCTTCTAGAAGGATCTCATAGCTATTTAAAATTCTTCTAACTGTAGACTCATCAAAAATATCGGTATTATACTCTACTTCAATCTCTAGGAACTGATTTTTATCAACTAGTTGTATCCAAAGATCAAACTTAGAAGTATTATTATTAACTATTTCAAGTTTTTCAAAAGAAAAATCTAATTCCGACATTACTGATTCCGTCGGCCAAGGGAAATTCTGTAAGGCGAAGCAAACCTGAAAGAGAGGATTTTTACTCATGTCTCTTTCAGGTTGTAATTCATCTACCAATACCTCAAATGGGACATCTTGATGCATATATGCACTATTGGCTACCTCCCGGACCTGCTTTAGGACTTCTATAAAATTTGGATTTCCGGAGAACTCAGTTTTTAATACTAAAGTATTTACAAAAAAACCAATTAAATTTTCAATTTCAATCCTGTTGCGATTGGCAATAGGAGTACCTACGATTACATTATCTTGACTAGTATATCGTTGAAGTAAAATTTTTAAAGCTGTTAACATTACCATAAATAAAGTAACATTCTCTTGTTCGCTTAGTTCTTTAATTGATTTTGATAGTAACGATGGTAATTGAAATTTCAATCTATTTCCATTGAATGTTTGTATCGGTGGTCTTCTTCTATCAGCTGGTAATTCAAAAACATCTTTTTCTTTCCCTAATTTTTCCCTCCAATAACTTTGCTGTGACTCGAGTTCTTTTCCTTGTAACCACTTCCGTTGCCAGGAGGAAAAGTCAGCATATTGAATTGGTAATTCAGCTAGCGGAGATGGTTCATTTTTCAAGAAAGATTTATAAAATGTCACTAGCTCCTTCAAGAAAACTCCCATCGACCAGCCATCAATTACAATATGGTGTACATTTAGTAAGAGAATGTATTTATCATTATCCAGTTGAAACAATGTAGCATGTAGAAGCGGACCTTTAGACAAGTCAAATATGTAACTCGCTTCTTCCTTTGCCATCTCTTCATATATCAATTCTCTTTCCGATTTTTCAAACTCCATTAAATTTATATTTTTTAATGTTACATTTGCCATTGTTTCAATGACTTGATATGGTTGCCCATTAATACTTTTGAATATAGTCCGTAAGCTTTCATGACGACGAATAATTTCATTAATACTTTTGTCTAATATTTGTACATCCACATTACCTGATAGATGAAAAGCTAAAGTTTCATTATAAGCAGGACTATTAGGGACTAGCTGATTCAAGAACCATAATCTCTGTTGCGCAAAAGAAAGGGGAATGTTATTTGTCTCTAAACGACTTGAAATAGTCAATTGGTTTACTGAAGCCTTTGAACCCTTTAGCTTTTCTAATAATGCCAATTTTTCTGGCGAGAGTTTCGATCTTCGTTCTACAATATTATTGTTGGACATAGTTAGTTCCTCCTTGCATATTAAAGATCCCTGAATAGACAACGATATATACGCGCCATTATTCAGGGATCTCCAATTATTATGTTTTTTTAATAGATGTCGAGTTGTTCTTTAATAAATTCTTCAGGCAAATCCTCAATTTTGTCAATGAGTTCTTGTTCGAGAATTTCTGCCATTTCAGCAATGGTAGAAACTCCAAATAACCTTTCTAAATTTAATTCAAATGGAAAATTACTTTTTACTCTTGAGATAATTTGAGTGGTCATGATCGAATCACCACCAACTTTCTGGAAGTTATCATCTACACTTAATTGTTCGACTCCTAACACCTCTTTCCAAATATCAGCAATCATACTTTCGAATGTGTTTTTTGGTTCATCACTTTCCAACGCAACAACATTTGTATTTTCTTGACAAATTTGCTCGCTTCCATTTTTTAAACTGCTATGATCCTTAACTAGTACTTGCCCATCGCTTTCTCCTATCAATACAGTCTGAAAAGTCGTATCTACTCCAATCGGGCCTGCAATCCGGACTCTCCTATATCCTACCTCTTCTAGTAACTGTCTCCATCTTGTAAAGCTGAGCAATGGTGAACCATTCAAACGGTTATCTTCATCGTCAGAGTCCCACCAAGGACTCGCTAAACCAAAAATCATGGTGATGAAATCTTTTATTTGAGTTATTTCATTAATAAAAAGTAAACCGTTAGTTTTTAGTAATCGCTTAATTTGGTTTAATGTAGTACTAATATTCTTTGTAGCAAATAATGTATGGTTAGCAAATACCAAGTCAATATCATTAACTTTAAAATCCTGTTTTTCCAAAGAGTTTTCAATATTAAGCTCTTTATAACTAAAATGAGGATAATCTTTTTCGTATTGTTGTTTTTGCCAAGCTGCTACCTCATTAGAACTGTTAGCAAAAATATAAGATAAATTTTGATGGTATTCTTTAGTATTATCCAATACAAAACGACTAGGAGCTCCATATACACTTCCTATTTCAAGTATTATAATTTTTGCTCCTGGATCTTTTGAAATTCTTTGCTTGACATAGCTCGTGATCAAACGTCCTGTTAATCTTTCATAATATTTTGCAATTAAATTTCCATTAAAGATATTTTTTAACAACTCTCCAGAACCATTAGAAAACATAACCTCCTTATAGTCCTTTTTAGCTGTAAGAATTGAATGGTAATTCTCAAAACAATTCTTCAATAAGAGTGCATAATCCTCTATCTCAGGATAAGCTTCGATAAGCCGACTCACTTTCTCTTCTAGATTTGCTATATTTTCTCTCACTTCATTGCTTGTCATTTTATTAGTAGTGAAAATGATATCATTCTCAAAGCGAATGAAGCCTGCTTTTTCCGTTATACTCAATAATGTTTCAAAGAGTTTTTGATAATATGGGCTTATCTGTAATTTGTCTCTTAGTTGAAACTTTGAATACTGTTCTCCAGCTTCGTGAAATACACCTATCCTTTGAAAAACGTTTAACAACATATAATGACTCATTTCTTCAAGTTGTGTCATTGCACTTAGAAACTTTTGCATCGAAACAAAATCACCGTTACTATCCGTTCTATTTAAAAAAGACATTATTTCATTATCTATTGTTTTAATTTCGGAAGGAATTGTTTCCAGAAATTCTCCTAGCCTAACGTCTACCCTTGATCTATCTTCTAGAGGACTCTCGAAAGCTTCCGTAATCCAATATCGTTTTTTCTCAAAAGGATAGGTCGGTAAAGAAACTCTTTTCGGTTTTTGATGAGTATACAACAACTCCCATTGTACGTTTACACCTGTTACCCATAGGCTTGCAATTGTATGAAAATCTTGCTCTCGAATAGCAAGCTTAATAAATTCCTGTCCTGTCTTTCCACTTAAAAAATCCAATTGATTTTTTGATTCACTTACATTACCATAATAAGTCTTATCAATATGATTTTTCTCGTCACAATATAGGTGTAGCTTATCTATTAGTTCTTTTAAGTTAAACACTACTAACGCCAATCTCTCTTCAAAAGCTTCTCGGCCTACTTGCAATGTATAGGCTATTTCTTGTAAGCTTTTGCGTTGTTCCTCTTGGTAAGAATTTTCTAAAAATCTCATCACATTTTTGGCATATGCTTTTAATCTATCCTTATTCTTAGCAGACAACACAATAACAGCAGGTGTACAGCTGTCACCAATCACAGACTGCTGCTTTAACGATTCATTATGAGTATACTCGGTAACAATTAAATGAGCGTTAGCACCACCTGCTCCAAAGGAAGAAATACTTGCAATTCTAGGGTACTCTCTTAATTCTCCATTTATATTTACAATTGGGCGTTTCCAGTCTGTAAGCTCCTGCTGTACTATGAATGGAGAATTATCAAAATCAATATGAGAGTTCAATATTTTCGAATGTAAGGAAGGTACTAATTGACCATATTTTAGTTGTAGTAATACTTTAGTAAGTCCTACAATTCCTGCAGCACTTTCACAATGTCCAATATTAGATTTTACCGACCCTATTGCACAGAACTGGGAATCCTTTGTTTCCTTCTGAAAGGCTTTTGTTAAGCCAGTAATTTCAATCGGGTCTCCCAATGATGTGCCAGTACCATGAGCTTCTACATAACTAATTGTTCTGGGATGTACATTGGCCCTTTTCAGTGCTTCTGTGACCAACTCACACTGAGCATTAGGATTTGGCACTGTATAACCATTTGTTTTCCCTCCAGAGTTAATCATACTTCCCTTAATTACTCCATAAATATGATCATTATCTGCAATTGCCTTTTGTAAAGGCTTTAAAACAATTGCTCCTATACCTTCCCCATCTACAAATCCATCAGCTTGATCCCCAAATGATTTACACTCATTACTTGTGGAAAGCATAGTTGCCGCTGATAATCTCAAATAATGTGCAGGACTAACAATTAGGTTAACCCCACCTACAATTGCACAATCGCTCGTCCCTGTGTAAATACTTTCCAAGGCTAAGTGAATTGCTGTTAAAGAAGATGAGCAAGCTGTATCAACTGCTATGCTAGGACCCTGGAAATCTAAAAGATAAGAAACTCGATTCGCTATAGACCAAAAGTTACTACCTGAAGGGTAGTAGCCATTCATAACTCCAACAAACACACCAACTTTTCCACTATTACATAAAGATGCTGGTGTATAACCTGCGTCTTCAATACTAGAATGAGCCTCTTGTAAAAATAATCGTTCTTGAGGATCCATCAACTCAGCTTCTCTTGGAGCGATATGAAAAAATAAAGGATCAAATTTATCAATATCTTTAACAAATCCACCCCATTTTGTATAAATCGATCCCCTTTTTCCTTTTTCCTTATTAAAGTACTCTTCCCAATTCCAACGATCATTTGGAATTTCCGTAATACAATTTTCCCCTCTTTTTAAGTTTCCCCAAAATTCATAAATATCATCTGCTTCTGGATATCTCCCCGATAGACCAATTATGGCAACATCTTGAATAGAGGAATTTTGGGTTTGTAATTCTTCGGATTTCTGACGGGAGAATTGAAGAAAACGATTAGATTTTTGTGACTCTGGATTTTGATGAGATATTATAGATTTATTCGGATTATTAGGAACTATATCGGATATCTTTTGGTCTTCAATCTCTAAAAGCATTGACAATGAATCTTTCTCAGTACTTATTAAATAATCTACTAGCTCGTCAATTGACCGGTACTCAAAAAACACTGTACTACTAATATTTTTGAATGAGTTACGTAGAGCATTGGTCATTTTAACGATAAGAATAGAATCTACTCCGTATTTTTCAAGAGGATCTCGAGAATTAATTTTTTGACTTGGAATTTTCAATGTTTTTCCTACTAAATTTTTTATAAACACAGTAGCCTCTTCTTTTAGTACGTCCTGTGTAATTTCGCCTTGAATTGTTACACAGTCATTATCAAGAGAAGGTTCCTTAATTGGATTGGTAATTGTAGGGTAGCTATTCAATTCTTGTTTTTGTCGAACTATACCATCACTCTCGGCAATAATAATCTGCTGCCCTAACCCATGGGCATCCTGTGCTGGAAAAAGGACTGACCTATACCCTTCACTTTCTAATGCTTTTTTCCAAGAGTTCGGTGTTAATCCAGGCCCACCTGGAATTCTAAACTCTGAATCCTCATACAACCACCACCCCTCCAATAGTCCAAATGTCAAGTGTGTAAATAAAGAATTTTCACTCATTTCATTTAATAGGATGGTACCTTTTTTCTTTAGGACAGCTTTTGTATTCCGTAATACTTTTCTGATATTTTTAGTGGCATGTAACACATTCGCTGCAATGACTATATCATATTTTCCTACGCGGATATTCTGATCCGCGATAGGCACTTCTATGTTTAAGAGTTCATAGGTCAGGTAAGGAACGTTTGTGCCGTATTCCTCTTCCGCATGCATGAGAAAAGCCTTTGAAACATCTGTATAGCAATATTCCTTTATATATTTTTGATATGGCTGAAGCTTTTGAAATACTCTAGCACTAGTTGAGCCTGTTCCGGCTCCAATTTCAAGAATTCGAATTTGTGTTGACGAATCTAATCTTACTCGTTCTTGAATATAAGTAAAAACACAACTAGCAAGTATATCATTAAAGTAATCTGCAACTGGATTATTTTTATAGATACCTTCAACTAATTCCATTGAGGAGTTCGGAAATATAATATCAGTGGCGCGTACCTTTCCTAGAAGAATTTTTGGTAGAGCTCTAAGAGTTGTATCCACTAAGACTACTTGAGCAGTCATATTTGGATCTTTTAACCACCCTTCCTTCTGTTGCTCCCACTCTTCCCACGCATTCTCTCTTTCCTCTATTAATAAATTTGTCACTGTAGAAGAGGCACTATTGTATCTAACATACTGATTACTATCTAAAATTCTAATACTTTCATCAAGCCATCTACTATACATATCTTGAAAATTCATCTCTGCTTTAAATTCTGTTAACACATTTTCGTTCAGCTTAAATAGTCCGATTGATTTAAGCTGAACCAATAGAAGCTTACACAAAAGCTTTTCTAAGTCTTTCATTTACCTTCTCCCCCCTTCTGTTTGAATCCTTATTTTAATTGATTATATGGAGAGCATCTTGTATCCTACCTTTGTACTCCTTTAAAAGATATTTCCCTAAACTATTAAGAGTACAATATTCAACGATTGTCATTGGTGTTAGCTCAAGATTATATTCCTCATTAAGTTTAGTGACAAATTCGGTCACATTGTATTTATCAAGACCATAGTCATAAAGACTAATATTATTATCCAAATCTTCACTCGGAACTTGGAACAATTGAGATACTGTTTGTTTCAACAATAGTTTTACTTTACTTTCCAATTCATCAGTATTATTGCCGTTTGATAAACAAATAGGAGAACTACTACTTTGCTCCTTCACAATATTAGGGAAATGTCTTTCAATATACTTTACACTTAATGGAATATCTTCAGGGTACACTACAACTGATTCCTCGTAATTGATTCCCTTCATAGGCTGGGTAAGATTAGTTAATGCCATTTGATCAACTGTCCCTGCTAGAAGGCTTTCTAAAGCATCCATAGCCTCTGGAGGTTCGATTGAGCCAATTCCCAATTGGGCCATTCGTTCCTGATAGACTTCCGACGAAACAATTCCCAAACTGCCCCAGTATCCCCAATTCATTACTTTTACTATACACGGCCACTCAATAGCTAGTTGGTGAGCAAAAGCATCCTTAAATGTACAACCTGCTGCATAGTTGCTTTGTCCTGGGAATTTGCTAAATGAATTGATAGAAGAGAAGAATAAAACAAAATCTAAAGGTTCTCCTCGGAAGATTTGAGCTAATCGCACACTCACGTTGACTTTTGCTGTAAGAGCTTCTTGGAAATGTTCTTCTTCCATTTTCATTAAGCTTTGATCCCTTAAAACAATGGCAGAATGTATTACCCCATGGATATGTGAATAATGTTCCTTTATTTTCTCGTAAGCTCGCTGGAGAGATTCCCGATTTGTAGCATCAGCTGTAATATAAAGAGGCGTAGAGCCTAATGTTTCAAGCCTATCAATTTTTGCTTGAATGTCTGTATTTATCGGGCGTCGACCAATCCAAATAATCTGTGCCTGATACGTACGAATCATATACTCACTCCATGCCTCTCCAATGCCTCCAGCTCCCCCAATTACGACATAAACCCCTCCTTTTCTATATAGCGTCTTATTTGACGAAGGACACTGTAATGGTACCAATTGTTGTTTATGCCATTGTGCATTTCGATAAACACTTGCATTCCCCTCAAGGTCCGGTGGTAAAGCGAAAATTTCATTTACTGGCCATTCACGATCATCTTCTAAATCGATAAGTCGAACTCTCCAATGCGGATATTCTTTAGCCATAGTTCCAATCAGCCCATGGATACTCGCATGTATAGGGTTTATAGTCTCACCTGGAAAGATAGGTTGAGATTTAGTTGTAATAACAGTCCATTCTAAATTTTTATCACCGTATCCTAAACAAAGCAAAGCTTTGATTATCCTAAAAATTTGTAAAGAGCCTTTTTGTTGTCCATTGATTAATGAATCATCTCTCAAATTAGTTAGATTTCGATGAGGAGCAACCCATAGAATATGATTAATTGTGTCTTGTGCTTTTAATTTTTCTGTTATTACATCGATAGAATCTGTAGAGTGAATATCTAATCGGTTGACCTTTGGGTAAAGGTCTTGAACAGCATGTGTATTTTCTATTGTTCCACCAATCATAACTACTGATTGCAAAGGATTGTAGTCGATTGTATCCTTTTCAGCTGAAAATACATCCCAAACAGGTGTAAGTTTAATTGGACCAACTAGTGGTTCATTTACTGTATTAGAGATAGAAGTATTTTTCTCACCTTTTATACGGCCTACATCTGTTACAACTCTGGAAGATAATCCTTTTATTCTAACCTGAATATTTCCTTTTTCATCACATAACTCTATATCGAATTTAAGTACTTCTCCATTCTTACTGTCACTATTGCTACGGATAAAAGCCCACATCTCAGAAGTGCATCTCCCTAATATTTCTACCTCTTCAAGAGCATAGGGCATAGAGGTTTGAAGATCACCAGTCTCCAGTAATAAACATATTGTTGCGTGGAATGCCGAATCCAACAAAGCTGGATGTAAGATAAACTGATCTAAGGTGTCCGATATCGAGGAAGACAAGGATAGTTTCGCTAGCGCTTTTCCTGGTTTCACATAAAGTTTCTTAATCCCACGATGTGTTAACCCATAATCAATTCCTATTTTTTTAAATAATTCGTACAATTCACTAGGAGCGATGCTACTCTCAATAAATTCTCCATATATAGCCTCAAGGTCTAAAGATTGTACTCCTTCAATTGAACTTAGCATGGCTGTTCCTTGGCTATGAACGACTAAATCTTTATTTTCACATTCACAATCACTATAAATTTCATAAAAAATTTCCTGATTCTCATCAGGCAAAAGTCGAATATGGACATCGGTCGGTTGATCAGTTACATCAATAGCTCGTGTCCAAACCACATTTTTTATTTGAACACTAGTTTTACTATTTTCACTCCCTGTAGCTAACTCTATGGCTTCTCGTGCCATCTCTAAATAAGCTACACCAGGTAAAATCTTCCTTCCCTTAACCACATGGTCTCTCAAAAAGAATTCTTGCCCCGTAAATAAAGAACTAAATCGTTGTTCAGAGAAATCTGAAGTGTTTTGGTGTAGTAATGGGTGAAGGGAAGATGCAATTCTTACTGGATCTGTTTTTACTTCAGTATTAGAGATCCAATATCTTTCCTTCTCAAATGGATAAGTAGGAAGGCTTATGAGACAAGGTGTCTCTTTACCATATAACTTGTTCCAATCTATTTCTGTACCTTTGAGCCACTCATGCACAATCCTTTCAAAATCATCCTTTTCAATCCACACTTCTATTTGCTTTTGTCTATGTTCAGTTTTTCCAAAATCAGATAAATAATTATTTGTATCTTGGACTTTTCCTTGGAATAACCCTGCAATGTCATCTTGCCCTTTCAAAAACTTTTCTAGATTTTCTTCAAGCTCTTTAATTGATTCCACAATGAGAGCAAAACGCTCTTCCATCGCCTCTCGACCTACTTGAAGTGTGTAAGCCATATCAGGCAAATTAGTATCACAAAGCTGTTGTTTTCGAATGGCAGCTAACAGTTGTTCCACTTTCTTCAGAAGTCGTTCTTTATTTTTTGCAGACAATACGATTATTGTTGGATTCTGTGGAGAATTAAACACCTGTTGTTCATATTTATATTCTTCAACTAATAAGTGCACATTTGTTCCACCTGCTCCAAAACTACTAATACCGGCACGTCTTAGGACCTCTTGTCCGTTAATTATAGGTCGTTTCCATTCTGCAAGTCCTTGCTGAACATTAAATGGAGTAGTTTCAAAAATTATATTAGGATTCAGTATTTTAGAATGTAAAGATGGTACTAGCTGATTATATTTAAGTTGAAGTAATACTTTAGTTAATGACGCAATACCTGATGCTGATTCAAGGTGTCCGATGTTAGATTTAACAGACCCAATGGAACAAAACTGCTTATCTTGAGTGTAAGTTTCAAATGCTTTACAAAGACCCGCAATTTCTATTGGATCTCCTAAGGCTGTACCAGTTCCATGTGCCTCGATATAGCTGATTGTTCTTGGGTCAATTTTTGATTTTTCAATAGCCTCTTTGATCAGTTCAGATTGAGCTTTAGGATTAGGAACAGTATACCCGTTGGTCTTTCCGCCATGATTCGAAGAAAACTCTTTAATCACACCATATATATGATCTCCATCCTCTATCGCTTTATTGAGTGGTTTCAATAATACCGCGCCAACACCTTCACCTGGAACATATCCATCTCCTCCTTCTCCAAAGCTTCGACACCTTCCATCAGTTGAAAGAAAACCTGAATCACAAAGAAGTAAATATTTATATGGATGGAGTGTTAGGTTTACCCCTCCTGCTATGGCTAATTCGCAATTTCCCATTCTAATATTTTCACATGCTTGTCGTATCGCTTCTAACGATGATGAACATGCTGTGTCAATTGCTAAGCTAGGACCATTAAAGTTCATGAAGTATGAGACCCGATTTGCTATTGAAGAAAAAGAAGCACCTGCCATAACTGTATTTCCTTTTGCTAGTTCCTCAGCACCGTGGAAACTATATGTGCCGTACATAACTCCGACGAAGACGCCAACTTTCGATTTGTTCAGCATCTCTCTTGTATAACCTGCATCTTCTACTGTTTCCCATGTAGTCTCCAAGAATATTCGTTCCTGTGGATCCATTCCTTCCGCTTCCCTTGGCGATATAGAAAAGAATAAGGGATCAAACTTGTCCGCATCAGCTACAAATCCACCCCACTTAGAGTAGATACGCCCTTCAGCATCTTTTGACGAATTATAATACCGTCTATAGTCCCATCTTTCTGTAGGAATTTCCGATATACAGTCTTTTCCTTGTTTTAAATTCTCCCACATCTCTTCTAAATTATTAGCCATTGGATATCGCCCACTCAAACCGATTATAGCAATATCTCCACTGTTCTCTTGATTTGTTTTTTCTTCATTTATTATTAAATGACTTTGGATTTTACTAGAATGAGATAGAGTAGAATTACGTACTTCGTCGAACTTTTCATTTGTAATATAAGTAGACTTGTTCTCTTCTTCGCTTTCAAACATACTGAATATTTTCTCTAATTGTTTAGAATGATTGTTTACGAAGTACCTTGCTAGTTCATGTAATGACTCATATTCAAATAACAAAGTTTTAGAAAGAGAAGGAAAATCTTTTTCTAAACGACTATTTATTTCCATAATGACAATTGAGTTTATACCATATTGCTCAAATGCTATTTGAGTATTTATTCGCTCTTCTGGTAGTTTTATAATACTAGCAAATAATTTTTGTAAATACTTTTCGGTTTTCAAAAGCATTGTTTCTTCATATTGTAACTTTGAAACTGGAGTATCAATTGGAAGGTTTCCTTTTCTACCGTTTTGAGAGTCCAATTGTTTATCCATTTGATTAATGCCTAAGACTCTATTAATCTTCTCAGCATCACCATACGCAAGAACAACTTGTGACAACCCTGTTGTTAGAGCTATTTCAAATGCTTTCAAACCTAATTTTGTATCTATGGCTCCCATACCTGAATAATCAAAGTAAAAGGCTGATTCTTCATTCTCAGGAAGTTGCATCCCCCCCTCTTTCCACAGGGGCCAATTAATGGAGATAGTTTTACCTTTCCTTCTACCCTCTTGATAAAGCTGTTCACGGAATACCGCGTATCGATCCATAAAGCCATTACCTGTAGCATAACTACCAGATCCAAAATCACCTACAACTGAAGATAGCGATGAGAAGAAAATAAAAAAGTCTAGATTCTCATGCTGAGTAGCCAAATCTAGATTAATGGTCCCATATACTTTTGCTCCCAATGCATAATCGAATAGTTCTTTGTCGGCTTCCAAAATAGAGGTTTGGTCAACACCTCCAGCACTATGGAAAACACCATCCAAGTCACCAAATTTATTATGGATTGTTTGCATCGTTTCTTTTACCTCATCGAATTTTGAAACATCAGCTTTACAATAAAGCGCTTCCCCGCCTAGTTCTTTCAGTTTTTCAATCTTTTTAATTATTTCAGGAGTAAGTTCTGAGCGACCAGTCAATATAATCTTAGCCTTATAATTTTCAGCCAAGTAACTTGCGAAAATCATGCCTAGACCGCCGCATCCCCCAGTAATTAAATATACACCTTTAGTCTTTAAAGAAACTGAATTACATACGGAGTCGGTAACTTCAACTGGTTTAATAACACGAACAAACCTTTCATCATTTCTATAACGAATTTCGGAACCAGATGCATTTTCTTTTGACAATAACTCCTTTAGTAAAGATGCGTATAATAAAGGGTGTTTTTTGTCAACTTGAACTGTTTTCAAATTAAATCGATGATTAATCATAGTAAGTGATTTTGCAAAGTCAGCGACTACCTCGCACTGCGGTAATCTATATCCTTCTGGAAACACAAATAGACATGTAGTAGATAGTTCCGGTGTCAATTTAGTTATAGATTGGAATAGATAAATCAAAGAATACAATCCTTTATCAAAAGTGTTACCCAGACGAACGTTAGCATCCCGAAGGTAATTATCATCCCATATATCAAAATTTTCAGTTTTATAATTCCAAAGATGCAAAAGATGGCTTGGAACCCTTCCGGAATTCTTCAAATCACTAAACAATAATTCATAGTCCCGAGCGTTACAAGGATTTATTCTATATTTTGCTGAATTTATCTTTTGGTAGGACTCTCCAGGAATTACTAAAATAACTGTCTCTTTGCTAGATATTTTAGTAATTAGACTGCTTTGAACCTCCTCCTTCACACTGTCTTCAGTGTCAAAAATAATTAGAGATTTCACACCTTCTACTTTTGATAAAGTATTTCTAGCTAATAGAGGTGCTTTTTCCCAAACCGGCTGAAAGAAGAGCATTGCTTTATCCACATCATTAGCATGAAGGTATGCAGGAGATTGAGAAAACTTCCTAACAACTAGATTAGAGATCCTAACTAGCAGCTCCCCATCTTCATTAAGTATTGTTATATTGAACTTACTATTTTGATTTTCATCCTTAGAAATGGTCGCATGTGCATAGCAATCGTTTGCTATTGGTTTAAGTATTTCCATGCTATCCATTGCAAAAGGTACACCAAGTTCTGGTTTCATGCCTATCTCTTCTACAGCTAAACTCATAATGGTTCTTAATGCTCCATCAACCAGCGCAGGATGCAAAATAAATTCAGAAGAACTCTCACGATATTCTTCAGGAAGACTCAGTCTAGCAAGAACTTCACCTGCTCCAACAAATACCTCCTCTGTAACTTGGAAGGAAGGTCCATAATTAAACCCCATATCCTGAAATGCTTTATAGATTTCTATCTTATCTCGCTTAGTTGGACAACGTTTCTTGATTTCATCAATGCTTGGATCCAATTGATTTGGTATCGGAGTAGTTTCAAATGAAAATTGACCATATGAATGAATAATTTTTTCTGTCCCTTTTATACTATATACCTTATAATTCATATGCTGACTATTTGGATGTAATCCTATAAATAATTCTAATGGATCATCGTTTACTATAACTGGGCTTATCCAGATAACATCTGAGAGAATACGAACGGAACGATTTGATAAAAGCTCTCCCGCCGCACGAACCATTTCTAGATAAGCAGCTCCTGGCAATACTTTAGAACCACCTAATTGATGATCTACAAGGAAAAATTCATTGCCATTTAGCTCTTTATTAAATCGTGTTTCCTCTATTGTCGAGATATTTGCGTCAAGAAGGGGATGCAGAGATTTCCAGTTCCCATTTCGTATCCCAACTATACAAGGAGACACAGTATGTTTTATATTATCTATCCAGTATTTTTCGCGAGCAAATGGATAAGAAGGTAAGTGAATACGACAAATTTCCATATTATAATACAAATTTTCCCATTCTATTTTCAAACCGCTAACCCAACATTCTGCAAGTTCTTGGAGTTTTTTCTCCTGAATATAGGTATCTACTAAATTTTCTCTATGATCTTCAAAGCTATTCACCTTTTTATTCCTTATTACTTGACCAGTTAGCACCTCAGTCGATAAATTATTTTCTTTAAACCCTTTCAGCTTTTTCATTAAGGTATCTCTGGAATCTGCTACAAATGCTAAACGATGCTCCATAGCATCCCTTCCCACCTGTAATGTATAAGCCAGATTTATTAAATCTACGTCTGTATGTGATTCAATAAAACTACTCATAGTTTCCGCGTAAACATGCAATTGCTCCTTAGTCTTTGCAGACAATACAAATAAAATAGGGTTATTGTCATCAACGAGTTTAGTCGTTTTAGGAATACTATTTTCAGAAATATATTCTTCAATCACTAGATGAGCATTTGTTCCGCTAAATCCGAAAGAACTAACACTAGCACGTAGCGGTCTACTAATGTGCTCTGTCTCCCACGGTCGTAACTCACTATTTATATAGAATGGACTATTTTCTAAAAAAATATGCTCATTTAGCTTATCGAAATGAATCATAGGGGGAATCATTTTATGCTTCATTGCAAGCAATACTTTAATTGCTCCTGCAACTCCAGCAGCTGCCAAGAGATGACCGATACTACTCTTTACCGATCCCAACGCACAATATTCTTTCTTTTGAGTAAAAGATCTAAATGATTCAGTAAGAGCTTCTACTTCTATAGGATCTCCTAATTTTGTTCCAGTTCCATGCGCTTCTACTAGTGAAATGGTTTCAGGGTTTATGTTAAATTTTTCAAACACCTCTTTTTCTAAGCAAACTTGGGAATTAACACTCGGAGCAGTAATTCCATTTGTTTTACCGTCTTGGTTAACCCCCCATCCACGAATTACTCCATATATGTTGTCCTTATCACGAATTGCATCTGAGAGCCGTTTCAGTAAAAGAACGCCTACACCTTCACCCGGTACAAACCCATTAGCACGGTCATCGAATGTAAAACAGCGACCATCGCTAGATAACATTCCTGCCTTACTGGCCATAATATGTAGCGATGGATTCGTAATAACACATACCCCACCTGCTAAAGCAAGATCACTAGTTCCTAATATAAGGCTGTTACAAGCTTCTGCTATGGCTACCAACGAAGAAGAGCAAGCGGTATCTAAAGCTAAAGAAGGACCTTTTAAATTTAGAAAGTAGGAGATTCGTGCAGCTAAAATTGATAGTGACCCTCCCATAAGCCCTTGGGCATTTAAGCCTTTTTCACCTAAAGATTGAACATAGTCCCCATTACTACAACCTACAAAAACACCACAACGACTCCCAGATAAAGAAGAAGGGCTCAAACCAGCGTCTTCAATTGAACTCCAACAGTTTTCTAAAAATAGACGTTGTTGTGGATCCATTAATTCTGCTTCCGCAGGTGAAATGTTAAAGAATAAAGGATCAAACTTATCAATATCCTCCAAAACGCCCATCCACTTACTATAGGTTTTTCCCGGGGCCTTTGGATTAGCATTATAAAATTCTTCCGACCATCGCATTGCAGGTATTTCTGAAATGCAATCCTTTCCTTGAACCTGATTATCCCAGAATTCATCTAAGGTTTTAGATTTTGGAAATTGTCCTGACATACCAATAATCGCAATAGAATCTTGAGAAGAATGACTATTTGGAATAAAGGTAGATTTGTTTATTTCATCCTTATCTAGGGGCAACAATTTTTCCTTAATGAATTTATTACTTCCTGATGAGTGATCGAATAATGTCTCAATCCGTTCTCTTACTTCTTCTTGATTTACAAAAGTTGTTTCGTGCATCTTCATTTCTTTTTCTGCAATATCCAATAACTTTATCTTGGTAGACTCAGACATATGTTGTTTTAAAGCAATTAATGAATTTCTAGGTGTCTTGGACAACATTCTTGCCAATTCTATAGCATAAGGTAATACCTCTTTTCTCGATAGGATGGGAAAAGAAACTCCTCTTTCTACTAATTCCGCACCACGATACTCTTTCCCAGTAAATAGAATTTCTTGCGCTAAGCTAATTCCTAATTTTTCAGGAAAAATTAATGTAGCACCAGCACCAGGAGTAAAACCATATTGCATAAAATTAGCCGTATAGACACTTTCTTTACTCATTACAATAAAATCACAAAACATCCCCATACACCAACCAGCACCAATTGCATGACCTTGAATTGCAGCTATCACTGGAATCTTGCAGTTCAAAGCAAGGTTATAAATGTTCGTATCTGTACATTTTATTTTCCCTTCATAGATAGCTAATAAGCCCTCCTTGGTTCCGCCTGTTGCAAAATAATTGTCATATCCAGTTAAAATAACTACTTTATAATTTGGATTTGATTGGATCGATTCGAAAGCTTGAGTCAGTTCTTCAATTAATCTCTCTGTAAGAGTATTTTTATGAATATGATCTTGCATAGTTAATTGAACAATACCGGGTTCAAGCTCATGAACTTCAACTACCTTTTGAGGTGATGACCCTGGCTTGACCACATCAGTAACAGACGTCAACTCCGATGTAATATTTACCGTACTAATTTCCAACAATTGTTTTGCCTTTTTAGGTGTTATCTGCCCTGTTTTTAGCGCATAGAGAATCTCTTTTGAGTTCATTACAAACCTCCCTCAATAAATGTTGATATATCAAATGGTTTACCCATTTTTAAGATGATGAATTTTTCGTAATACATACAGCATTCCATAGTTATTCAATATTTTTTAGTGAGTACTCTTCGATAAAGCGTAAAAATAAACCTTCCAATCTGATGTGATATACATTGATCTAAAAACGCTTGTGACAACGTTGCATACATCTATTCGTTCGATTTTTTATTACACCCAATTAGTTCCTCGTTTGACTATTAGAGGATAATAGTTTCTCAGGTTATTTCGCTTTAAGATGGAGTCCTCTTGTGTAATAAGAGTCAATTTGTCTTCAACACTCATGTACCATACAAGAGGACATTTTATTCGCTTCTTTAAACTAGATAAGTCGTACCGGAAGTTGCTCCATACATTAAGAAACTATTAATCTTCCCAGGGAAGTTTTCCTGATTGAACAAATCTAGAAATACTCTCTAAATTTCTGGCATCGGAAAATAATTTTTGATTAGCTGCAATGGATAGCGGTTTGAATCGATAGAGCGGTTCATATAGTTCAGCCATATAGCCTTTATATGCTCTAATGGCATCTTTTGATATGTGTCTGAACCGTAGCAAATGTTGACGAAGTAGGATCTCGCTTTGAACTCCATGGACATCGACTAATCCCCATTCCTGTGCCGTTGGAGCGGATATGGGTTTAGTCATGAGTGTCATGTAATTAGCTTTTTGGTATCCAATTCGACGAATCAAAAACGGTAAAACGATAGCTGGAAAAAGTCCAAATAGTAATTCCGACAAACTAAAATTGGCCGACTGGTTGGCAATCACCACATCACTAGCTGCTACAAAACCAACCCCTCCCGCATTTGTCTTTCCATGGACGTGAGACACCGTTATATTTGGACCGGTCGCCAATCTAAACCATAGATTATACAGGGCACTAGAATCTTTTTCAGGTCCTTGTTCAGATTTTCTTTTATCATATATTTCTTGAAAATCAGCACCAAAACAAAAGAATTCTTCTAAGCCTTCCAATACTATAACAGTGATTGTTTCCTCGCATAAATCTAATACATGATGACATTCTTCGATCATTTTCTCATTTATAGTATTATTTGATCCTGGACGGTAGAATTGAAGAAAACAAATCGGTTCTTGAAAACGAACTCGGATGGTTTCATAACTCATGATAACCACCTATATTGACGGTGAAATTCACAGATCTCCTCTAAAACTAATCGTTTTGATTCTTTATATAAATTCTGTGATCCCGGAATGAACTGGGTATCCATTTTTACATTTCGAGTCCCAAATTTCACTGCACTATTCTCCGTTAGTAAAGTGTCATACTCATCCATCGATAATTGATAGCGTCTATCTAAATGCTGTTTTATTTCCATTTTTTTTAGATATTGTTGCCCTTGCGCAGTGACAACTCCACTAAAAAACTCCGAGCAGCACCCTGAACCATAAGAAAAACACCCAACTCGTTTGGGTGAATCAAAAACGCCATTATCTATAATACCCGCTAAGGACAGTAGTACCGTACCTCCCATAATATTTCCAACGCGTTGACAATACTTTGCACCTGGCATTACACGTTGATTAAAATCCTTTTCAATCTCTGCGGGCTTAGTTTGAGTCATTTCACGCATCATAGTACGATGCGCACCTTTAACCATGCCTACAAAGGGAGTATGAAAAGCTAGATACTGAAATGTATTTTGATAATCTACACCCTCAACTCTTTTCTGATATTCAAGGAAAGTTTGCTCACAGCAATCCAAATAAGATAATAACGATAAATCCGCATTTCCCGCTTCGCTGTCTGGAATAGGGCGACAATTATCCATAACTTCATACCCATAGTATCCATTTGCTCCTACATCCACTTTAAAGATATACGGTTTTTCACTAACCAATAGGGCTACTGCTCCTGCACCACCGCTTGGTTCGGCATATGACCAATCCATATTTAAAGCATCACCTGCTTCAGCTAACACGAAGCGAGAGATATCAGTCGCAACTACCAATACTTTGGCACCAGGAGAAACTTGAGATAAAATAAAATTGATAGCCATCTGGAATCCAGCAGTCCCTGAGTAACAAGCTTGTTTTAATTCAAATAATCGACAATTTCGATTTAACCCCAAATAGTGGTGAACATAAGTACTTAATGACTTACCAAAGTCAATACCTGACTCAGTGCAAGTAATCAACATTTCAATACGATCTTTTTCAGCTTCAGAAAGAGCATCTATTATAGGTTTAGCTGCATTAACCGCAAAAGTGACTGGATCTTCATATGGTAATGCTACAGCTTTTTCTTTCATTAATAAATTCTCAAATCTTGAAGTGTCCAATTGCCGATGCTTTGCTAATTGCATTACATCCACATACGCTGTTCCGCCAAAAATATTCATTGCTTCAATTCCAACAGAAACCATATCTATTCTCCTTTTATCTAGGTATTATATCGACTGTAAACAAATGGCTGTATTAATCCCCCCAAATCCAATTGATAAACTCAAGGCATTTTTAATGATATGGGGTTTAGATTGACTCCCTACCCAGTTATATGAAGGGTCAAGGGGATCATCTAAATTTCTATTAGGATGAAGTCTTGCCTCTTTCATTTGTAAAATAGTGGCAATTGCTTCTACAGCTCCTGCGGCACTTAATCCATGCCCAGCAATTGATTTAGTTGCATTTATATAAGCATGTGAAAGCCCAGAGTCTCGAATCGCTTTGAGCTCAATTTCGTCTCCAATCCCCGAGCCAGTACCATGTGGATTAATATAATCGATATCCTTTGAATATATCATTGCTTTCTCTAATACCTTGTTTATCACTTGCATCTCACCCTCATACGATGGATTAGGGTTCCGATTACCATCCATACCGACAGCCCAACCTGAGATAACACTGTAAGGTTTTACTTTACGTTTCATAGCGGTATCTATTCGTTCTAGTACTACCACACCGCAAGATTCCCCAAAAATAAAACCATCCCTATTTTTATCAAAGGGGCGACAAGCCAGCTCTGGAGCATCTGCATATCGATCAGAACCCATTGCTCCCAATGATCGTAAAGCTTGACATTCCAAGTAAGATAGATCCATTAAGGCACCCATAGCGATACAAACATCGATTTGATTAGTTTGTAGTGCCTGTATCGCCTGTAGAATGGCCACTTGACCACTTGCAGATGCTCCTCCGACTGTATATGCAAAACCTTGAATTCCAAATTGTTCTGTACAAAATCCACATAAATCACTATCCATAAAAGATAAGCCATAAGTTGGACGTACAAAATGGGCCCGGTCTTTATAATTCTCAAAAGTCTGTAGTAACTCCCGTTGCTGAATATTTGATCCACCAATAACTAGTCCTATACGAGTAGGTTCAACCTCATCTAATTTAGCATCTTGCCAAGCTTCATGTAGAGTAACTATAGCCACCTTCCCGGTCAAAGATGTTGATCGCAACAACCGTTTAGAGAATTGTTCCGGATAAGACATTGCGGAAATTTCCGCACCTAAAAATGCCGAATCTTTTTGGCGTCCTGGACGTTGCATATGACTAAACTTATGATCTCCCTGCATTAATGATTGGGCAAAAGCTTTTTTGCCTTGTCCAATGGCTGAAGTGATACCAACACCAGTAATAACAATTTCAGACTGATTGTAACTTTTCATAGATTAAATCTACCAATTCCCCAATATTGTTCGCACCAGCCAACGCTACCTTTGGAATTCGCATTGATAAAGCTTCAATAGTCATCATGACAATTTCAGCACGATCAATGGAATTAGCCCCTAAGTCCACTAGTCTATCACTCGGCTTAAAATTATAACCCTCCAATTCAGGAATTACCTCACGACTATTACGGATGATTATATTAAAAATAGCTTCTTTGTTCATTTCAATTCTCCTTTACATTAATATGCTTTAGTAATTGCTCAGCCTGTTCAATGTCCAACTCTCCTAATTCTACTTGTTGAAGTACCTTATCAAGGGTAAGAGAAGAATAGTCCAACATAGTTTCATTTAGAAATTTTAGTTTTTGATTAAGTTCTGTATCTAAAAACTTAGCAAATTCTCGAATAGTCGGGTAATCGTAAACTTTCGTCGTTGAAACAGAGGTATTATATTTTTTATTAATCTCTCGTATCCAACTAACACCAGTTATTGAATCCAAACCCATATTAATAAATTTATCATCTAAATCAACATCGCTTCGCTGCATATATAGTACTTCTGCTAAACTTATGACTAACTCTTCTTCTATAAATTTTATATTATTATGATAATTCAGATTTTTAAATCTATCATTAGAATGATTCGTGAGTGAATTATTTAATTTTGGATCATTATTTAAAGATTTATCTTCCGTGGAACTTTGATATAAAGTTAAATCCGTTGAATCATTAGATCGTTGGTTCCCATTTCCATTCACCTCTCCCTCCAAAAATTTGGCAAATTCATAAATAGTAGGATAATCATAAACTTTTGTTGTCGGAAGGGAAGTTTGGTACTTCTTATTAATCTCTTTTATCCAGTTCACTCCGGTTATTGAATCTAATCCAACATCAATAAATTTATCGCCCAAATTAATATCACCCCTCTGCATATAAAGAATCTCTGCCAGGCTTTTTGCCAATTCTTCCTCTAAGATTGAGATCTTCGAGGAAGTAGGATTTATCTGCTTAAATTCTTGTTTATTTTCTAATGGCGTTAATACACCGTTTGCTGAGGATAATGTGACTTGTTGTTCAGTCCGTTTTACAAAATCGGAAGTACTATTACAACTATTTATTAAGGGTTCTAAAGTAATCATGTTTGATTTGTTAGATACAGTTATAAGCTCTGATTCTTGAGTAGATTGATAAACCAATGGATTTTGAATAACTGATGGTTTTATCTGACTTAATGGTTCAATGCTTATTGTTATATTTGTATTATTTTTTTCTTTTTTTTCAGATACCCAATAACGTTCTTTCGCAAAAGGATAGGTAGGAAGATTAATATGACGAACCTTCATATTTCCATAAAGTTTTTTCCAGTCAACCACCATACCTTTGACCCATAGTTCTAGAAGTCTACTATATTTTCTTTTGGCAATCCAAGAATCAATTGCTCCTTGTAAATCTTCGTCATCAGTAAATATTTTTACTTCCGTATTTCCTTTGACCTGCCCTCGATAAACGTATTCAATGTTTCTCTGTCCCTCAATAAATATCCTAAGTTTTTCTTCCAACTCTTTAATAGACCCTACTATTAGAGCAAGTCGATGCTCCATTGGTTCTCGTTCTATTTGAAGTGTGTAAGCTATATCAAAAAGATCCGTATCAGAAAGTTTTTGTTTATGAATTGTCTCTAACAATTGCCGTGCCTTTTCTTTAAGACCTTCCTCTTTCTTTGCTGACAATACAATAATTGCTGGGTTGCCTAATGTTACATTAAGTTTGGATCGCTTCTCCTGTTCGGGAATAAATTCCTCAATTACAGCATGGGCATATGCACCAGCAAACCCAAAAGAACTTACACCAGCTCTTCTTGGTACCCCAACTGGACTCTCCCACTCTTTAAGCTCTTGATTTATATATAATGCTGACTTATCTAGTTGAACATAAGTGTTCAACTTTTTAAATTTTGGCATAGCGGGAATTTTTTTTTGTTTCATCTGCAAAATAACTTTTAAAATTCCTGCTATTCCAGCAGCACCCTCAGCATGACCAATATGTGCTTTGGCGGAACCTATTGCACAGAAGTTTTCTTTATCGGTAAATCGTTTAAATGCTTTTTTTAGACTATTAATTTCGATCGGGTCACCTAGCCTAGTGCCTGTCCCATGTGCCTCTATATAACTTATAGTTTCAGGGTTTATTCCAGCGTTTTCCCATGCTTTTAAAATAACATTTTCTTCGCCGGCAACACTAGGTGCTGTTAGTGAAGGTGTATATCCACCATGCAAAGCAGCGGATCCTTTGATAACCGCATAGATGTGATCTCCATCCTTTTTTGCCTGTTTTAAAGGCTTTAATAACATACTTGCAATACATTCTCCTGGAACATAGCCGTCTGCAGCCTCATCAAAGGTATGACACCTTCCTGTAGGTGAAAGAGCACCAATACTGCAAAAATAACGATAATGCCAGGATGAAAGAAGTAGATTGGCTCCTCCAACAAAAGCCATATCACATTCCCTATCTCTTAAAGATCGACAAGCATAATGAAGAGCAAACAATGAAGAGGAGCATGCAGTGTCCATCGTGAGACTAGGGCCCTTAAAATCAAATGCAAAAGAAATACGATTAGAAAGCACAGTTGTCGCATTCCCTGTTCCCATATGGGGATCCACAGAAAGATTCATTTCTGCAATTTTATCTGCATAGTCATGAAAACAAGCACCAATAAATACTCCTGTATTCGTTCCCCGTAATCGATTAATATACCCTGCATCTTCTCCTGTAGCATAAATACTTTGCATTAATAGTCTAAGCTGTGGATCCATCCATTCAGCCTCTCGAGGTGAGATATTAAAAAAACTGGCATCAAATTTATCGACATCATCAATAAAACTTCCCCACTTACAGTAGGTTTTATCTTTCACCTCCGGGTCTGAATCATACCAAGGGCGATAATCCCAATGATCTAAAGGGATTTCCTTAATAACGTCTTTTTTATCACGCAGATTTACCCAATACTGATGTAAATCAGAAGCTTCTGCAAACACCCCGTGCATTCCAATAATAGCAATATCGTCATTAGGAACTTTTTCATTTACAGATTTTGAGGTTTGCATATTGATCTCCTTAAAATCTGAGGATTCTTTTGTTAAATCGGAAGAAACGATCTTCGTTACGTCTTGAATATTCCTTTTAACACTCTGTGAAGAAACACCTAAATATTTAGTGAATGGCTCTTTATGCTCTTGGTAAAAGAACTCTACAAGCTCTTCAATGTTGGGGTATTCAAAAAATAAAGTAGGATATAATTCAATTTTGAGTTCATTCTCAATATCTTTCGCTAACGTAACTAATTCTGAAGATTCCAACCCCATATCCATTAGATTAACTTTCACGTCGGAGAGACTGAGATCACCTGACACAATTTCTTTCAATTTATTCATTAAATACATTTGAATTTCTTCAGAAATATAAAGTTTTTTCTCCTCATCCTCCGGGTCATGAATTGCAGAAGATCCCTGATCTCTTTCATATAAATTTTCAGACTCCAATGTTTGATTTTTTATGTAGTCTGTGTTTGTAGAACGAAGTCGCTTTATTGAGCATCCTAGAAATTGTGCAACAAGCTGGGAATTATCATCAATGACATCCGTATCAAAAATCAACATTTCTTCTGAACTTCTTACTAACTTAACATGTAACCAACAAGTCTCTAAACTGTCTATTTTGTGAAGATTAATATCCTTAATACCAAATGGTAAAAAACCATCCATAACTGCATTTTCTCCCAATATAGGAGCTGCAGCAATGAAGGCACTATGGATAATAAGAGGGTGTAGAATATAATTGTGATCTTCCTCTAAAGATGTTTGATTTAAAGCTACTTTTGTAAGTACTTGATCATTCGTCGAATAAAGACTAGTAATCGTCTTAAAGGTATCTCCCAGCTGTACAGTTGGATTAGATTCATAAATATAATCGTAATTTTGAATTTCCTGCAATGAATTTTTTATTTTTTCTACATCTTTTTCCTTGTTCATAAAACTAGCCTTTTGTAAGCTTCCTATAGCTGTTAAATCCCATTCATTGTCTGGTGTATGACGATACATGACTTGAAAGTCAATGGTAGATCCTTTTTTAATAGGGCTTACTAGCACTTCAACTTGTTGTTCTCTCTTTACTTCAATTGGCTTAATAAAATTAAGCTTATGAAGGTTAACGCTAGTCTCCTCAGGAAAGAAATTAAAAAAAGTATTTATCGCTAAACTTCCATGAGTCATTCCAATCAAAACCTGTTCATTATCAATAGTATGATCTTTCAAAATTGATTCATTAAATGCGTAGACCTTTGGCAGAATATTATCTCTCGGATTAGAAGGAGGGATGCTATTCAGATTGTTATTTAAGGTAAGTAATTCTAATTGCCTTGCTGCTTCCTCCTGATTTATAGACCTTTCTTTTATCTGTCGGTATAAAACCTTTAGCTCATCACTCATATTCTCTCTCTCCTCGTTTTTAAATTATCACAGCTACACTTTAATCATAAATTCACCTTTTGATATTCTTTACGAGGTCAAGATAAAAGGCGTCATTTAATGACGCCTTCTCTGAACCTTCTATTCAATCTTCTATAAATTGCTACCAAACAACTTCATTTAGAAATAATTAATTTCTCAACTTCCTCTTCATTTAGCTCGCCTTTCGATATCTTTTCTACCAGGTCTAAATAAAACCGCTTGTCATTAAATTGTTCTAGTTCCTCCACTTTCACAGATTGGTCGTCTTGAAAATGGACTGAAGTTCCATAATCAAAAGCATATTTAGGTATGTCTATCTGTGAAATTCCCAGGTTCATATATATACTCCTAAAATCGACATTTGTTCCCTCTACCCATAATTGTGCTAGATATTGAAAATCTCTCCTTTCTAAAGCTTGTTGAATAGCTGATTCACTTATGTTGCGTTTGTTCCCTTTCTGATCAAGTGACGTATAAATAGCTGAATCCAGAATAGTACCTCTTGAATTTTGGAATAGATTAATCTTCTCTAGTAGTTCAGTAATAGAAGATGCCAATATGGCAACCTTGTACTCCAAAGAATGATTAATCCTACTAAATGCTTTTGCAATTTCAAGCAATTCAACATTTGAATTTCCTTGTAAAAGGGCTTTCACCTTATCAAGATACTTTATCAAACTCTTTTCAGTTTTTGCTGAAAAAATAATAACTTGCTCTGTATTAATAGAGATGTCTCTACTATAGCTCTCAGGCTCTCCTATAAATTCCTCTACTATTAGATTTGCATAACTCCCTCCAGCCCCAAAGGAATTAATCATACTTCTTCTTGGTATACTTGTTCCTGTTTCAGAGTCTTTCAATTGAGTCCATGAATTTATTCCTTCCTGAAGGTAAAACGCTGAATCTTCTAAGTTAATATTTGGATTCCTTGGATTTGCGTTAATTGATGGTACGAGAATTTGATGTTTTAGTTGCAATAAAACTTTGCTTAGTTGAGAAATGCCAGAAGCTGCCTCCAAATGGCCTAAATTTGATTTTACCGAGCCAAGTGCACAGTATTGCCTTTTCTTAGTAAAATGTTTAAACGCTTTACTAAGAGCAATTACCTCAATAGGGTCTCCTAATGTGGAACCATTCGCAGCTGACTCAACATAAGTGATAGTGGCTGGGTCAATCCCTGACTTTTCAATCGAGTTCACAATTAATTGTGTCTGTTGTTTTGGATCAGGAGCTGAGTACATTTGTCTTCCGCCACTATGATTTACAAAGCTACTTTTAATAACTGCATATATTCTGTCGTTATCTTGAATGGCTAAAGATAAGGGTTTTAACAAAACTGCACCTACCCCTTCACCAGGAATATATCCACTGCCAGTTCCAAAACTTTTACTCTCACTTCCGCTATCAAGAAATTTCACATGTTCTAACGCCTCATACTTTGAAGGATTTAATGTTAGATTAACTCCTCCAGCAATGGCCATTGAACAACTTTTTTGTTGAAGACTTTCACAAGCAAGATGGATTGCCGTTAATGAACTAGAACAAGCAGAATTAATGGCTATACTTGGGCCCATAAGATTAAAGAAATGAGATGTTCGATTCGCAATATGCCACTCGGTACCATTAGAATTTAACATAGCTTCATCTAATGAAGGAATATTCCATTGGTATTGGTTATACATAGTACCAACAAATACTCCAATCCCAGCCTGATACCTATTTTGTAGTTTTTCTAGTTCAGACTTAGCATAACCTCCATCTTCAAAGGCTTCCCAAACAGTTTCAAGAAATAATCTTGTCTCTGGTGAGAGCTTTAAAACTTGATTTTTTGTAATTTCAAACAAATGATGGTCAAATTTGTTAATATGTTTTAAAAAGCCACCGTAGCGTTTCTTATTTAGCGGATTAGATCGTCGCTCTTGAACCAAAGAGCTAATTAATGATTCATTCCATCGATTATCAGCTACTTCAGTAATACAATTGTTTCCTGCTTTTAAGTGTTCCCAAAGCTCTTCCAAGGAATCAGACATTGGGTATCGACCACTAATACCAATAATAGCAATATCTTCCGCCTTACGATTTGTAATGTTTTCACTTTCTTTATTTGTTTTGGATAGATTTCTACTTATCTGCTTAACGGAAGGCATTTTAGGATGACTATTTCGGAAAGAGATTTCTTGTTTTGGTTTCTTTTCGGTTTTAACTTCTACAAAAAGTTCTGCTAATCTAAGTGAATGGTTAGTAATTAAATAATCCATTAGTTCTTTACAATTGCTATATTCAAAAAGAAGAGTTTTTGGAAGTTCCCCAGTTACTTTTTCTAACTCTCGAATGATACTTATCTGGGAGATAGAATCAATTCCATATTTTTCAAAGGCTGTTTCTATTTCAATCTTCTCGGGAGATACTTTTACTATATTTACAAGAGTTTGTTTGATCAGACTTAGTGTAGGAGATCGTAAAGATTCATGAGATATATTAGGATTTTCATTAGTTTCTTTTTCTTCTACAAAGGATGTTGAAGTTAGCCCTAACAATTTTCTCAATTTCGTTAAATCTCCCTCAATAACCATTGCCTGATCTTTCCCCAATGAAAGACTGTTATACAAAGCTTGAATTCCATTTTGGGTTTGCATAGGTACCATTCCCAAAGTTTCACTTGTTATTTCTTCAGTTTCTTTAGAAACATGCATCCCTCCTTCTTTCCAAGAAGGCCAATTCATTGATAATGTTTGTCCGTAACGTTGTTTTGAAGCCACCAAATCATTTCGATACTTAGCATAGACATCCATGAAAGCATTGGCAGCGGCATAATCAGTCTGACCTATATTACCTAACACTCCGGATACCGATGAAAAGAAAATAAAGAAATCCAGATTCAAGTTTTGGCTAGCATGATCTAAATTTACTAGACCAGCAACTTTAGGAGCTAAAACTTCTTCTATTTCTTTCTTATCTTTTTTGAGAATAAAATTATCTTGAACTATCCCTGCACTGTGAATAATTCCGTCGAGTTGACCAAACTGATCGGTAATATCGCAAATTAAACGTTCAACCTCTAATTCTATAGACATATCGATTTGTTTATAGTCAATATTTACACCGGAACTCTTTAACGCATCTAGTTTTAACTTTTTCTCTTCACTAAGTGCGGTTCTTCCTGTAAGTACTAAGGTAACATCTTTAACTCGCTCTGTAATTTCCTTGACAAAAATTTTGCCAAGTTCTCCAGCACCTCCGGTAATTAAATATGTTCCCCCTTCTTTCCAAGGAAGATAGGCTATTTTATTAACTTCTTTAACTTCGTTCCATCCAAATACAAAACACTTTTCGTTTCTATATTGAATCCGATGGCTATTCGGGCTTTTACTATTTTCTTGAAGTTTCTCAATAATTCCTTCCAAGATTTCGTTCGGTTGTACTTCAATTAATTGTACAGTAAGATTTGGATTTTCAAGCTGTGCACTTTTTAATAATCCAAATAGACCACTAAAAAGCTGCTGTTCTCCTTCAAGCTGAACAACTATTTGAATTAGTACCTTTCCTGTTAATTTGCCTTTAAGCATTCTCTGTATTTCCTCAAACATCTGTACAGTATATAATTTAAAACGCTCATCTATACCGCCTAGTTCGGATTGGAAGTTAAAGCAACGAACTCCATTCATATTCCTTTCGATATTATGAGAAAAATTCTCATCCTGCTCAAAAAGAAATACAATATGTTGGCTATAATTAGAAGATACATCCTGACCGATTTCTCTCTTCTCTTCCCAAATGGGTTGCAACATAATTGTTTCTTGATTTAAAAAATTTAATGATTGATTTTCCTTTACCAGTTCTCTTGAGGAAAAGCCCTTTATCCGTACACAAATCTTTCCTTGTTCATCACACAAATCAATATCAAGTTTTCGTAGATTACTCCTACCTTTTGGGTTATCGCTAACTTGAATAAATGCCCACATTTCAGAAGTACATGCTCCTAAAATTTCCAATTCTTTAAGGGCAAAAGGTAAAATTAATTTAGAATTTTCTTTACCTTCAGAGTAATTTGAGCTCATCATTAGATCTAACGATGCTTGTAATGCAGAATCCATTAAACTCGGATGCAGTACAAAGTCAGGTTGTGTTTTAATAACAGAAGTAGGTAGAGATAACTTAGCTAGTCTTTTCTCTAATCCTACATAAATTTTTTCAACTGCTTTATGCCCTGTACCATATTCGATTCCCATCTTTTTAAAACTCTCATAGTGTTGATTTGCTGAAATTGTTGATTCGTTACATTCCGTTTGAAGTCCATGTAAATCTAAATGAATAGTAGATTCTTCTCTTATACTTAATTTTACACTACCTTGGCAGTACGTAATCCGTTCAGTAAGGCCGTCTTTGGATTCTCCAAATATCTCAAACTTAATAATTTCATCCTTTTCAGGATACAAACTAATGTGGATATTAACTGGATCCTCTTCTACTACAATAGGCCGTAACCAAATCACATCTTTAAGAAAAATAATTGTTTCTTCATTTCTTAAACTTCTTGTAGCATGATCTACTGCCGCTCTTACCATTTCAAGGTAAGCCACACCTGGCATAATTTTTTGTTCTCTAATTATATGATCCGTTAAGAAAAACTCTTGACCAGTAAAAGTTGAACTGTAACGCTGTTCCTTGAAATCTGAAGTATTTTGGTGTAATAACGGATGAATGCTATTTGTTAAATCTTTCTTCTTCGTATCATTGGTGTTTATAACTTTTGTTTCAAATTCAGGAATCCAGTAACGTTCTTCAGCAAATGGATAGGTTGGCAAGCTGATTCTATGAGTTTGAGCACCACGATACATTATAGTCCAATCAACATAAAGTCCCTTTACCCATATCTCTGCTATTTTATTAACTTTCCCCTTCGTCAACCATTTATTGATTAATTCTGTAGAGTCTTCATCTTTTTCAAATAAACTAAGGGTATCATTTAAACTCTCTACTTCACCCTGATAGCAATTCTCGATACATTCTTCTCCATCGATAAATTCTTCTAGTCTATTGATTAATTCATTCATAGTATTAACGAGAAAGATTGCTCTGCTTTCCATCTCTTCCCGTCCTACCTGAAGAGTGTAAGCTAAATTCGCTAAATTAATTTCAGACTGTATAAATGTAGGCACAGAGCCAACCGATAACGTTCCCTTTTCCTCAAAATATTTCACTAGATCCTTTTGATGATAATTAATTAGTTGATTTGTTAGATTGTTAATGGATTCAGATTGAATAACTGTTTTTAAGTTTATATCAATCCCCCATTTTTCTTGAAAATACTGGTGAATTAAAGAAAGCTGTACATAATCTATTGCTTGCTCCACAAAATCACGATCACTATCAATAGCTTCTTCTGGGGTCTCAAGGAGATTAGAAAGATACTCAAAAATCTCTCTCCTAATGTTCTCTTCCAGGTTAACTATTTGATTTTCTTTGTTATTAACTGTACTTTGTTTTAGGTAATGAAGAAGTTTTACTGCATAAGCTTTAAGCCGCTCATTATTTTTAGCAGAAATAGGAATTATATACAGAGAATTTAATTCAGGATCTTTTTTATTCTCTCGCATTGTGTACTGTTCAAAAATTGCATGTCCATTTGTTCCTCCAATACCGAAAGAACTAAGAGCTGCCCTATTAGGTACTGAATTGGCTGGCCAATTTCTAATTTTATCAACCACATAAAAAGGAGAATTTTCTAAATCAATATTAGGGTTTGGCTCTTTATAATGCAGCGATGGAGGGATTGCATTATTGTATAAACTTAATACAGTTTTAATACAACCAGCTAAACCTGCTGCTGTATCTAGATGCCCTATATTTGTTTTAACAGAGCCAATCCCACAGAATTGCTTCTTATTTGTATATTTTTTATAAACATCGCTTAGCGCTGTTAGTTCTATTGGATCGCCTAACTTTGTTCCTGTCCCATGTGCTTCTATATATCCAATAGATTCCGGATTGATATTAGTAGAGGTCAAAACTTTTTGAATGACCTCGGATTGGCCTTTTATACTTGGAGCATAAAATCCAACTTTTTCAGCCCCATCATTGTTGATACCAATTCCTCTAAGAAGGCAATAAATATTATCGCCATCTCTAATAGCATCTAGAGTATTTTTTAGTACAATAACCGCAACCCCTTCACCTCCTACCATCCCATCCGCTGATGCATCAAACGCTTTACAATGTCCATCACTTGAGAAATTTAATCCTGGTTGATGCAAATACCCAATGTTTGGAGAAGGAAATATAGTTGCACCTCCAACTAAAGCATATTTCGATTCGCCTGATTTTAGGCCTTGGTAAGCTGAATATAATCCTACTAAAGAAGAGGAACAGTTAGAATGCACAAAAAAACTAGGTCCTTTTAAACCTAATTTATTTGAAATCATTGTTGGAATGGTTCCACCCTGAGCTAATACCCACGATACATATTCATCGCTATCTTTCATCATCATAATAGGAGGCGAAGTAGTATCCCTTAAAAATGCTTGATAAAAACTATTACTCGCAGACATAAAGACACTAGTTTCAGGAATGTCTTTAGAAACATAACCTGCGTCTTCTATTGCTCCCCAAGAATGTTGCAGTAATAATCTCATTTGAGGATCCATAAACTCTGCATCTCTGTTAGAAATATTAAAGAACTCTGGGTCAAACAAATCTTTTCCTTCAATGGTCATTTGCATTGGAATATAGTTGGTCTTATTAGTTAATTCCTTTGAATAATTCATTTGGTCTAACTCATCTTTTGTAAAAAATTTGCTACTTTCTTGACCTTTCGTTAGGTTCTTCCAAAATTCCATATGATTTTTAGCTCCTGGAAAACTACAAGAGATTCCAATAATCGCTATACTATCCTGATAATAATCGGGATATATCTCCTCATCAAAAGGTTTATCATCACACCTTCTATCGATAGTTTTGATATCTTCAACTTGCTCTATTAATAGAATATTACTTTCTTTGGTTTCAACAATAAAGTTACTAATTTCTTTGATATTAGGATATTTAAACAATAAGGTAACATTGAAATCACAATTTAAATGCTCTTTAATTCTTTCTGATACGTTAACTGCTAAAAGTGAATCTCCTCCTACTTCAAAAAAATTATCTGTAACATTTATATTATTTTGGCAAAGGACGCTCTTCCATATCTTTAAAACTTCTTCTTCAATTTTCGACTGTGGATGAAGTGTTTTTCCCTCTGTATTAGAACTGAACCCATAATTCATTAATTCCTTTCTATCAACTTTGCCATTAGGTGTAAGAGGAAATGTCTTAAGCTCAATATAAACTACTGGAATCATGTAACCAGGTAATTTCGCCTTTAGATAATTGCGTAATACTTCTGATTGAATAAGGACCTTCTTTCTTTTGTCTATATCAGTACCATTTTTAACCCGAATATAAAATGCTACTAATCTTTTACTCCCTTTGTACTCTTTCACAACTACAACACTATTTTCAATATCCTGATGAGAATTAAGGTGACTCTCTATGTCTTTTAGTTCAATACGATATCCACGAATTTTAACCTGATCATCAGTACGTCCTACATATTGAATATTGCCGTTAGGAAGCCATCGAGCTAAATCTCCTGTTTTATAAAGTTTTGTTCCGGGATTATAAGGATTATCGATAAATTTTTTTGCTGTAAGATTAGGATTATTTAAATAACCCTTTGCTACTCCATCACCTGATATGCAAAGTTCACCTGTAATTCCAATGGGAGCAAGTTTTAAATGCTTATCAAGTATATAAATCTGGGTATTCCCAATCGGTTTACCAATTGAGATGGGTTCTTCCTTATTAATCTCATGAATCGTAGACCAAATAGTTGTTTCTGTGGGACCAAACATATTCCATGAGGTACTGTTGGTTGTAATAAAATATTGTTTCAATTTTTCTGGTAATGCTTCGCCTCCACAGAGAATCTTAGTTTTCTCCTTGTTTCTCCACCCACCAAGGAACATCATTAACCATGTGGCTGGTGTAGCCTGCATAATCGTAGGTTTTATTCTTTGAATTTCATTTATAAGTCCTTCTACATTTTTGGTATTTTCTGCGCTACAGATATAACATTGAGCACCAAATACCAAAGGTAAATATAACTCAAGTGCGGCAATATCAAAACAATAGGTAGTAACTGCAAGCAGTCTATCATCCGAGCTAATTCCAGGCTTTCTTCCCATTGAAATGAGGAAATTAGTTAATGCTTTATGAGTAATCATTACTCCTTTTGGTTTCCCGGTACTGCCAGATGTATAAAGCACATACGCTAAGTGATTAGGTTGTACCTCCCGTTTCATAATAAAACTTTCTTTTACTTCATTTTCTATTTGCTCAAAATCTCTATCAAAAACTATTGTCTTAATATTTTTTTCAAATAATGAGTACATTTTCTCAAGTAATGTTGATTGAGTGAGTAACAGTGACACCTGACTTTCTTGAATAATATAATTTAAACGTTCTACTGGATAATCCGGATCTAATGGAACGTAAGCTCCACCTGCTTTCATAATTGCTAATAGCCCTACAACCATCTCTAATGATCTTTCTACGCAAATCCCTACTAAAGAATCTGGAACTACGCCTTGCTTTTGTAGGTAGATTGCTAGTTTTTCGCTTTTTTCATTTAGCTCCCTATAAGTGAGAGATTCTCCATTAAAGACTATAGCAACAGCATCAGGTTTTGTTTGGGCTTGTATTTCAAATAACTCATGAAAACATTTATCTAGATACTCTTCCTCTGTATTATTCCAATCAAAAAGTAAGGTATTTCGCTCATCTTCTGTCATTAATGGATATTCACCTAGGATTAAGGTTGGATCATTGATAATACCTTCCGCAAGTTTATTATAATGTCCCATCATTCGGGTAATTGTTGAAAAATCGAACAATTCCGGATTGTACTTTATGTTTAAGGTAAATTCATTTTCCTTTTCTATTACCTCTAATGTAAAATCATATTCTCCTTCCTGTTGAATTCCATCAACAAATTCTATAGGGAGGACACTTTTTAGATTTTCTAAATCGTCAGGTCTCATAAAATTCTGATAAAAGAACGCTACTTGAAATACAGGAGAACTCATTACTGTACGAGGTATGTTTAACTCTTTAACTAATGTTGGAAAAGGATATAAAGCGTAATCCAGTGCCTCAGCTAAGTTTAGCTGCAATTCCTGCGCAAATTCTTCAAATGTTTTAACCCCAATCTCCTGACTACGAATAGCAATCATATTTATAAAATGGCCGATCAATGAATCAAAACGTTCTTCTGAACGCCCTATCACTGGCATCCCTACAATAATATCGTCCTGATCCGAATATTGATGTAACATCGCCTTAAAAATACCTAAAAATACAACCGATAAATTGATATGTTGGGAGCGAGCGAAAAGTCTAACCTGTTTACTAAAATCCTGCGAAAGGGACATTGTGTATACTTGTCCTTTAAAATTCTGTAAAGATGAACGAGGTCGGTCTACAGGGAGATCTAAAGTAGGCAATACCCCTGATAATCTTTGTTTCCAATAAGATAGATGTTTTTCCCTTTCTTGATCATCTACAAGCATTTCCTGCTGCCATTTAACAAATTCATTATAATTTATAGTAGAAGCTTGCTTAGTTGGCTCTATTCCTTCAGTAATATTTTTATATGCATTTAAAAGAGTTGTTAGGAAAGGAACTACAGAACTTCCATCAAAAATAATATGATTAACATTAATAAGGACAATATGCTCTTGCTGTGTTTTTGAAAAAAGATGCATACGGATTAATGGTCCATTTTCTAATGAAAAGGGTTCTCTCACTTTTTCCTTTAAATATGGAAGAATATTATGAGTTTCAATAGTTGAAATATCTTCATGTCGGAATAGCACAGGTTGTGTCGAATTAATAAATTGATATGGAATACCTTTTTCTGTCCTAATATTACTATTTAAGATTGGATGTTGTTCCAACACAAAGCTATAAGCTTGTTTAAACTTTTCCAAGTCAATCTTTTGATAGACATGGAAACAGATAGGAACATTGTACGCAGTCATGTTTGGAGACATTTTCTCTAACATCCATAAACCCTTTTGTCCTTCAGAGAGAGGATACCTATTTTCACTTATTTCTTGAGGTTCTATTTTTGTATTTATATCCCCTGTTTGTCCCAAATACTGATTATCCTTATTCTCAATTTTCTCAGTAAGGTAATTTGATAAGGATTTAATGGTCCGATTTTCAAATAACTCTCGTGTCGTAATTTTGATATTAAAGTATTTTTCAAAGTCCCGAATAAATTTCATAATGAAGATAGAATCTCCACCATAAGTATGAATACTATCTTTTAACTTAATTTGATCACGTGAAATCTTTAAATTAGTAGATAAAAAATGCAAAATATATTCTTCTATATTTTCCTGAGTAGACTTGTGAGGGCTGATGGTAAGATTCCGCTTTTCTTCAAGCGACTTTTTAGATTCAGACTCTACCCTTTTTGCGGTTTTAGGTCCGTATTTATAAATGACCTCTAGCCCTTGTAAGACATAAAGGTTTCGGCAAGCTTTTCTTTGTATCTTATGTCCTCCTGTTTTTGGGATACTTCCTTCCTTAACAAAAATTACTTCATATACATTAATTCCGTGCGTCTCTGATAGAGCAAACATTATTTCTTGAGCGACTTTCTTATAATCAAACCCTTCAAGAGAAGGCTCTAATTCTTGTACTACTATTACCTTTTCTTCTCTATCAATCTCATTGGAAAAGACTGCATTGGGTAAAATAAGACTTGGTATATATTTTTTGATTGTCCACTCAATGTTAACTGGATAGTGATTTTTTCCATTGATAATGATTACTTCTTTTTCTCGACCAATAATGTAAAGATGGTTTTTTACTTTGAATCCTAGATCTCCTGTACGTAAAAAGCCCTCTTCCTTTGTATTACTAATAACGCCATTAAAAGTTTCTTCTGTCTCCTGTTTCCTATTTAAATACCCCACACCAACAGACGGGGACTTAACCCATATCTCCCCTACCTCTTCAGGTAAACAAAGTTCGCAATTATCAGGATTTACAATTAATATTGTATGATCCTGCTCAACCTCACCACAGCTAGCCACATATTTTGCCTGTTTTCTCTTTCTAGTAGTTTTAATTATCCCTTGCTCCAAACTCGGTATATCTAATGATAGAAATCTCATTGGTTGACCAGGATTTTTAGTAGTAATAGTACCCATTTCAGACATACCATATAGAGGACTAAATACATTTTTTTCTAAACCCAGGCACTGAAACTTCTTAACAAATGTTACATACGATTCCTTTCTCACAGGCTCTCCTCCACTAATGATGGCTTTAATGGAGTTAAGTGAGTATTCTTTAACAGTCTCTATATCAATTGAAGAACAGCAATAATCAAAAGCAAAATTGGGTGCACCTGTATGAGTAGCCTTATACTTATCGATTACTTTAAACCATTCTTCTGGCCTACTAATAAAACTACCCGGAGTAAAAAATATGCTGCATGCTCCTTTTAACAAAGGGGCAAATATATTAAAATCAAGGGCAAAACTATGATACTGCGCCAACCAGGAAACTAAACAGCTGTCCTCATTAATATCCCATTGAATCGCCGAAACAGATGCTCTTGATAATAGATTTCGTTGGCTAATTATTACTCCTTTTGGTCCTGAAGTAGAACCTGAAGTGTAGAGTAGAATCGCATGGTCATCTAGCTTTGGTTTTCTCGGTTCTTCGATAATCAAATTTTGGAAATCCAAATCTTGTATATCTAGTATCGAAGCAACATTTAATAATTGTTCTTTTAAGAGAAACTCTTTAAAATAACTATTTGTTATAATAAAAGATGCTTCCGAGTCTTTTAGGATTTGGTTTATTTTTTCTAGAGCTTTATTCCTGTCTGATAAATCTGTAATTGGAGCCGGTACCGCAATGATATTTGCATAGAGACATGCCGTTAAAGTATAAATGTACTCTATTCCCTGCGGCAAAAGAATTACTGCCTTTTCCTGCACTTGCACCTTTTGTTGTAAAATACTACCTAGTGCCTTTGTTTTATACAGAAGAGTATTTCCTGTTAAATATTCGACATCACCTTTTTCATCTAAAAAAGTAAATAACTTTTTCTTAGCGTACTTTTCGCAATTTTCAGTAAAAATAACAGTTGGAATATCTAAAATATAATCTTGATTAACTTCTTGTTTCATTTGTTTTCACCTACCTGGAATAAAAATAAATACATTTTTATATCGAGAACAATAAATAACTGGATTAATTATGCCTCGGAATAATGCGTTCGGAGGCTTTAACTTTTTTCAGCGGATGTTTGGACACCCGCTGAAAAGTGACTTAAAACCGCATTCATCTCACCATCTATAGAGGTGAGAGACTTCTGTAGCTGACGCTTTACTTTCACTACATAAAACATTTGCACCTGTTTCTACGCTTTCGGTACGAAAGACATTTGCTGAAAGAAGTTAAATTATAAATTTCCCCTTAACAATCAGTTTTTTATCGCGTATTCTTTTTCTGAATTGCTATGATCTTTTATTCCTTTTTTTTGAAATATCCCTTCTATTTCAACCAGAAGGTTATCCCTACATATATCTGCCTTCATGAAACATATTTGGCATTTTGCGTTTATACTTTTTCTTATTTCTTCCTCAATAAAATCTCTATCTTGATCTGATTTATAATAAACTCTTAGCAAAACAAGATCTTGTATGTCAAACGAATCATCTATACTATATTGTTGGAGATTGGAACTACTTACAAGAATTAAAAGATTTTCAATAGATTGCCTAACTTGTTTATATATGTCATTTATATGTGAGCTGTCTTCATTCAACACACTGGCCGTACCTGAACTAATAAGTAAAATCTCATCTTTAAATTTATATAATGCCCCTCTCGAAAAAACAGGAGGCAATTTACCGTATTTAGCTGAATAATGATAGGCCGGTGTTTGTACTTTATTTTCGAAGAATATACAGTCTTCTTTCGAAACAAAAAATTCAATTTTAAGAACATTATTAGTTGATCCCACTGCAGATGCTGCTGGAATTATCCACTTTTCCATATCCTGACCATATTTTTCTGAAAAGGCCTTATATCTTCCTCTATTAAAACAGCGATAAATATCTAAATCAGGTGCAGACTGGCTCACATCTCCCAATATTATTGGAACGTAATTCCATATCCTTACTAACTTATATTCTGGTAGTTCTGTAATGAATTTAAATATCTGCCTATACAAAGTAGTTGCAGTACTTTCTATATTATTTCCATCACCTAATTTTATCTCACACTCAATACTGCCAAATATTCCTTCTTCGGATTTTCTATAAGTAATCATTCCATCTCGGCCTTCTGAAATATCTTCTTCTCCTTCTGAGACCCAAACGTCAACTACTTCTTCTGTTTGTTTTGTGATTTTAAACACCTTTTTACCGTTTACTTTCTCCAAGTCACTAATATTGCTATAAAATTTCATATTTTCCCTCCTAATTAAGGTTATTGTAAAAAATTGATAAACATAGTGGCTAAGACTTATCTGTTTCTTAGTAAAATCCCCCCTATTTTTTATTTGTATAATCTAATTAAAACGAGACTGAACATTCAACTATGTCCAGTCTCGTTTTAATTAGTTCACACGCATATTCTAGCTTGATGGTCCTTTTATATTAATCATTTTTTGAATAAGTGATTAATTGTTCTAATTTAAGGAAAATTTTCTTAATAGCCACTTTATTAAATTCTACACTTTTGGGATATACAATTGAACATACATACCGATCAAAAATAAATGATGTAGTTCGGTATTGTGAGAAATATATAAAGTCGCTATATATATTTTCGTTCTGTATTTCAATTTTATTTATTTCAAAAATATGAAGAGGAGTTGTTAAACCTGTTCTCAGAATTTTCGAAAGAGATTCTTTAATTGTCCACAAAAGAGTAAGTGATGTTTCATATGGATATGGTAACAACTGAATAATACGTTTCTCACTGTCTGTTATTTGGCTTTCTAGGACATCTTTAATATTATCGTCTATCCTTTCTATATCTATCCCCATAGGAAGCGACTCTGGAAAAGCAATTGCGGCTCCGAGATCATCACAATGTGTTATACTGACTTGAATATTGGAGTTATTGGGATAGACCACTATAGGTTGATTAAATATTCCATTTTTAATTAAAATTTGATTTAGTTTTTTATCATTAGTTAAAAATGAAACAGCATTTTTTGCTGTATATCTCCCTGCAAGAAAACTTTTAATTCTTCGTGCAAAACTAAGTTTTAAAAAGTAATCTAACTCTTTAGGGTGTAGATATTCAACTGTTTCTAAATATTGTTCAAGTATAGAAGAATAACATATACACAAACTAGCTATATAATCTTCATTCTCACTTCTTAATATCAGTTCCGTTGTAATTATTTGAGGAAAACGACTGGTTGCCATAGTTCTCTCCCTTTAAACCTGTTTTGTATAATTTGATATATTGTTACAAATACACTTTCTAGATAAAACGATAGTGTTTAAAGCATGTATGAAGATAAACTCTTTTCCCAAGTCATCTACATAAACTATGAGCCCCAATGTCCTTTAACGTGCCGAGACAGCGATTAAATTCTCTAAGGAGTTTGTCTATATACAAATAAAAGTTAAAGCAATTTTATCACTTCAGTAAATTGTGATGAAATTGTAAATATTTTACATTAAGATAACATAAAATATGCATGAAGACATACTTATCCCATGTCGTCTGTTTAAACGCACACTACAGTACTAGTTCTTTATATTCCCCAACGTCCTTTAACGTGCCGAAACAGCGATTAAATTCTCTAAGGAGTTTGTCTATATAAACAAAAGTTAAATCAGTTTTATCACGATATTCAAATAATGGTAAAATATTATATATATTTACATCAAGAGCATATATAGTACCCATGAAGACATACATATCCCATGTCGTCTGTTTAAACTCACACTACAGCACAGTTCTTTATATGCCCCAATGTCCTTTAACGTGCCGAAACAGCGATTAAATTACCAAAGGGGTTTGTCTATATAAACTAAATCTATTCCAGGGCTAATAAAATACAATTATTTCTAATAATAACAATTATAATTAAATTAAAATAAATTAGTCAATATTATTTATTAAAATTTTACAAAAAATACCTAAATGCAAGATGAAATGTTTTAACGGAGAAAGTAATCGAATATTCTTTTTTACCTCCCCTTCTTTTCATCTTCCTAAAAAGCTTTTTTTAACAAATAAACTTTTGACATGTTCTAAATTCTCAAAATCTTGATTAAAAATAGACATTATGGAAAATATCTCTGATTGTGAGTTACGATTTATATTTCTTTTCACAAAGTTGCCCATTGTACCTGATGTACCTAAATCTAAATATATATAAGCGTTATTTTTCTCTAACTTATTTAAAAATTTGGGAATGTTAATCGGCTCCCTTATAACCTTCCAAAAATAATCCTTTGATAACTGTTCTATAATTCTACCTTCCAAACAAGAAATAAAAGGGATCTTTGGTTCATGCATATTTTTTCCTTCTAGAAACTGTTTAATAGGTACTTCTAAGTTATCTATAAGATGGGAATGAAAACCATAACGTACTGGTAATCTCTGATTAATAATTCCCTTATTATTTAAGAAATGTTGAATATCAGTTAAATTATTTATTTTGCCAGAAATCACAAAATGATCGGAGTAATTGATAGATGCTAACTCACTATTCTCATAAAGGAAGGGTGTTTCAAAATATAAGCTCGATGCATGAAGAATTGCAAGCATTCCTCCTGCTGGGCAATGTTTTTCTATATAATCTGATTTTCTTATAATTACTTCTAAAATCTCTTCAACACTCATAACTTGAGCAACCGCAGCTGCTGTAAATTCACCTAAACTAGTACCTAAAACATAGTTAGGCTTTATTCCACTTTCAATTAAAGTTTGTGCCAAGGAGTATTCCACCATAAAAATTGCGGGGCTTGTATGTAAAATACGATAAAATTCTTGGTCCCTTTTTTTATTAACATCATATATTTGTTCTATAATAGATTCTCCAATTAAGTTATCTACAATTTGATCTAATTTAATCATCCAGTCTCGAAATATTGAGTGTTTTTCGAATAGCTCTTTTCCCATCTGAAAGTATTGTGATCCTTGTCCAGAAAACATAAATACTATTTCTTTCCTCACTCTTCTTACCCCCATAATTTTTACTTTTAATATTAATACAACACGAATTGTCAGAACATTCCAATACAATAATAACAAATATTAATTGAAGAATGAAATATCTTATCCATAAAATTCAAAAAAAGTAAAAACGACCTATTTAATTAACCATTAATTTTAATTATCATGATTTATAATTGGTTATAGATGGCAAATATTTTAATTTAATACATCACTTTAACTTGTGTTTAATTCAAAAAAACATTTATAAAGCGAAACTAACAATCATCATTTTGTCCAAATGTAAGCTTCTTTTTTCTTGTCATAACAATGCATTTTTATCACATCTATATTTAAAATTTTGCAAAACATAAAACTAATCCGTGGAAGAACGAACCAATCAACACACATATTAGTAGTAAAGATAAACGGACACCAACGGGTCGCATTAAGATTCCAGCGTAACCAAACGGAAAATGACAAAGCTCCTAATTTCATGGCCACTCCTTAGAGGATGTTTCCTATGCCTTCGCAGGAAATAAATTGTTGATTTTATTAACCTTACCTTTAGTAGTAATCAATTTATACTAAGAAAACTAATTAACTTATTAGGAGGCACACTTTCAATGGAATGGTATGTTCTTTTTGTAGAAAATGGCAAAGAGGAAATTGTAAAAAGGTACATCCAATTACATTTTGACGAACACTCTATATACCCAATTGTACCTAAAAGAAAAGTTCCCGAGAAAAAAGCAGGGATTGTTTATCCTGTTTTAAAAAAGATATTTCCTGGATATGTACTTATAAAAACAAATATGAATGGTCTTATATTTCGCAAAATAAGAGAAATACCTAGATGTTACCGTTTAGTGAACTCTGGTTTATATTATTCTAAAGAAAAAGGAACTTATTATTCTAAGATTGATGAGAAAGAAGTAGAACTGTTGCTCCGCCTATTAGAGAATGGAGAAATCATAGAATACTCAAAAATACATTTTGAAAATTCTGATTTTTTCGTCAAATCAGGCCCCTTAAAAGAAATGGAATTCATTATTAAAAAAATAGATAAACGAAAGAATAGAGCTAAAATAATCTTAAATTTACTTGGCACAGAACAAACAATTGATGTTGGAATTGAGATTACTTCAGAATTTAACTAACACTCTATTTTTCAACAAGTAAATAGATCAATACAAGTATGAAATTAGCTACACTAACATTAGGCCTGCCTGAGGGCCGACACGATGTCGGCCGTTTCGGTAATGCCACAGGACGTGGCGTTTTTACCGATGCAGGTCAGTTAGCCGTTATCGCATGAATGCGATAACGGCTAACATCCTTTAAGAACTCCTTTCCGATTTTGTGACATCTGCCGGAGACTTTGGGCCAACGTGATGTTGGTCACACACCCACTGAAAAAGTAACTTAAACCCGCAATATTGCATACATTTTTCAAGCTAACAGCTATGAATTTAAGCAAAGCCCCCAGAAAGCGCCCACTCGGAGTGAAAATCAAATTATAATTATTCTTTTGTTAACAAATTAAAAGAGCCACATTAAAATGTGACTCCCATCTTTGTTTTTTTAATTTCCCTGACTTAGATCTTTATGGCCGAATTTTGCTAAAAAAGGGATACGTTTTGTAAGTTTGTTATAAATATTAAATAGGACTTGTACGACCGGCTCCAATTTTTTGGAGAACTTGATAATGACAAAACTTGCCCCTAATGACAGAAGGGCTCCGCCAATCACGTCCGCTGGATAATGAACGCCGACGAAGATACGTGAAATCCCTACTAGGATAGCCCATACTAATACAGGATACTTCCACGAGTCTTTTCGTAAAAGCAATGTACATGCTACTGCGAATACTAATACTGCATGATCACTTACAAACGAAGAGTCATCAGCATGCGGTACTAACTGATGAACATTATACGTTATGAATGGTCGTGGATGATAGTTTACAAAGTGAATGAGTGCGTTTAGACCCAATCCAAGTAAACATGTAAAGACAATGTATATTGCAGTATATTGTTTTTCTGCCCTTTTTTCCTTGTTTGCAGTAAACCATAAAAATAACATAAATAGGATTACGACATAAGGAACGCTGTCAGTGATGAAAATCATCCCTTTATCTAGTAAAGGATAGCGACCAGCTAAATCATTAATCCAGTGAAATATTCCATAATTCATTTTGTAAATCTCCTTGCTTTTAATATTGATTTCTCGGTTAAAAAATAAAGTGCCTCCAATTCATTTTAAAAAATGTAGCAAGTAATGTCCTCTAATAATAAGGAGGTAAACGTGAGCTTAGTGTTATAGTTGTCCAAAAGTAGAGACTTAATTCAAATAATTCCAGTTTAATACCTGCTTACTTTCATAAATGACGTCATTATAAGCCTTATAGTTTCTTTTATTTACAAAATTCATCAACAAACTTCAGACGAGCTGGGGAAAATCCATACCTCTCCCTAAAACGCTTTCTATAAGATTAAATCCTAAGCTAGAAAATATTATTGTAAGCTAGCAAAAATGAGTATAAAGATGATAAAATACTTTAATAAAGGGGGCTTCATATATGGGAAAATTAAGCAAAAGGAATATACTGTGGATTGTGCCAATCGGAATTTTAGGGGTATTCTGGTACTTTTACGGTCCGCAAAAGGACATTACCGATAATGAATATATTACATATGTTAAAAACTATTCATTCGAAAATAGTAGTAAAACAATAGAATCCGGCTTTGCAAACGCTTGTCAAAATCCGTATTGGGTGTATTTTGAAACTCAAAAAGGACAGGATGTTGTAGAATATAAAGGAGACTGTCCTGTCAATAATAAAACAGCAAAAGTGAATGTTCAATTTTTAGTTAATCGTGATATGACAAATGTGAGAAACGGTGCAATGCTGATCGATAATAAAATGCAGGAGGAAGCAGATCGAGACAAATACCTCCTCGCTTTAGTAGGAGAATAAATAGAAAAAAGCTCTCGTTTGAACTGCGAACGAGAGCTTCATTTTATTAAATTGACGGATAGAAAGGCCGAACTGACGGATAGCTTCCCTCAACACTTTCTAAATCAATAATCATTTCACTGCTTTCCAAATGGTCCATCTGTCCTTTTCAACTATAGAACTCTCAGTTGAAATCGACTTGTCAATATAATTCACTAAGTCATTTAATTCGTCATTGTCTAACTCGTGTAAAATACTTCTACCTGTTCTTTCCCGTAAATCTTTTAACAATTGCTCTTTCTGTTCATACAAATTTCTTGTTTCCCATAATTTCACTTCTTCAATCTCGCTAAACCCAATTGCCTTAAGTGTCTCAAACACTAACTCACTACTATGTCTGCGTTTAATTTCTTGTTCCTTTAATTTTGGAAAACGCTCAAAGAAATAGCCTCTAATATGGTAGTCATCACCTTTTAATAAACAATCTTCAGGTGTACGGTCTTGGATAATATAGGCCCCTTTATCCTCCAAAATTCTATATGCCTCTTGAAAACAAGCCTTTAAATCTTGGATATGATGAATTAAAGCTCTTTCCAGTACTAACTGGAAGCTGTCATTGTCTAAGCCTGTAGCCAATGCATTTCCTTGCTTGAAAGTAATATTATGATAGTCTTTACAATTTTCTTTTGCCCCAACGAGCATAGCCTGTGAAAAATCAACTCCTATCACAGAAGTTACGCCCAAATCTTCTAATGCTTTCGCATAAATTCCTCCGCCACAGCCAATATCTGCAGCCTTCGAAATATTCCTGTTATGGACAAGTTCTTTCATTGCTTCCATCCACGTGTGGTCAGCATGTCGAGTTGTATAAGTAGTTTGATTGTCCTTATTGTGAAAATCAATGCCCATCTTCATCACTCTTTTCTGTTTTTTATACCAATCTTTACGGATATTCTTGCTAACATTATTTTACATCCATTTTATACATAAGTAAAATCAATGTTAATTATTAATTTCCATAAGTTTTTATTATGACGATTGGCAGTGATACTGAAAATTTCGTCGAGTTTCCAACGACCCCAGGTACCTATTTATTTCCCTCTACTCACTTTCTTTTTCAATAATTGAACGTAATCCACTAGCTTCAAAAGTTCCTTTTAACATGGTTTCTATCAACATAGTAGCAATTTCCTCTGGTGATTGTTGCATATCGTGTTGAAGCCAATACGTAATGACTCCCAAAAGAGCATTTGAGTTATACGCTAATATTAATTCAATCGGAAATCTCCAATTGTTTTTATCAATACGATTACCTAGATAAGTATTGAAGTATCTCACAAAAAACTGTCTCATTTTTTCATGGAAAAATGGGTCACCATTGGGACCTAATATTAATTTTAAGAAATCAGCTTCATCATAAAACACTTGTAAAATTTGGATCATTACAGGCAATCGGTCTTGTTTAAACTGATTGACATCCAACTCTAAGTTTGTAGTTTCATCTAAAATCGCGTTGAACTTTTCAAAAATTTTGTTCTCGTACTGTTCTAACAAATTGTATTTATCTACGTAATGTAGATAAAAAGTACCGCGGTTAATATTGGCACGCTCCGTAATATCTCGAACCGTGATAGCTTCAAAATTCTTTTCAGAAAGCAAAGAGAAAAATGCTTGTTTAATTTCATTTTTTGTTCGTATAATTCGTCGATCCGTTTTTGTCATGGAATCATTTCTCCCTTTTAATGAACACATTTTTTATATGTTTAGTATTGAACACTTTGGCTACTTTTGATTATAGGAAGTGGTTTTTTAGAGTATATAATCAAAGCAAGAAATAATCAACACAGTGTACATTATCTGAAAGGAGAATTACTATGAAAGAGTCATGCTTCGTTACAGCTGAAAAAGCATCAGGAGTCTACACGGATTTTTAACTTTATTTTTTTCTATTAGGACAGCCCCTTAATCATATTTGAGTTTCATTTTTTATATAATCAGTGCAAACAAAGAGTTATTGGTTTTAACATTTAATATATAAATACCATCTCCAATAATCCCAAAATCTTAATTTTTTTATAAAATTGGATTTTCTCACTTTTAGAAATCATCCAAGGATAAAGAAAACTATGAGACTAGTATTTTTCTCTTACCATTTTATTAAGAATGAGAAATTAACTTAACTAAGTCGTGGCACTTTCGACAATCCTAAATAAAAAGCTATTATTCCCAACAAAAAACTCATGCAATTAATTACTTTTTGCATGAGTTTTTTTATTTTATTTATTTTGAATCTACGGACTGGATAATATTTAGCTCAAGAATACGTATTTCCTTATTTAGCTTAGCAATAGCCGCTTCTATTTGTTCAAAGCGCTCCAAATGACTTTTACTGATATTGTGCGTAGGTAGCGCTTCTTTTAACGCTTCCTGCCCTGCATATAGAATTTCAAGTAAATCTAACTTTTCAAAATAAGCTGCGCTATATTGTATTTCCATTCTCCCTAAGCTCCTTACCGTTACTTTTTCACTACTAATTAAAAATACTAGCCTTTACTAGCACTATAACCGAAAAAAGTAAGCCCGAAACCACGTCTTAGATACTATTTATTATCCAACAAAAGGTATATAACTGTACTAATAAATATATTTCCGTAGATTAAGAGAATTTAATGTTGAGTTTATCTATTTTTCAAAATGGAATAGACAAATGTATCATGTGCCTGGCCATTTTGAACCATATAATCTCTTAGAATTCCTTCCTGTTGAAAGCCAATTTTAGTTAGTAGCTTATTGGAGGCTTCATTTTCTATAAATACAACAGCACCTATTCGAGTCAGCCCCATATGCTCAAAGCCATACGACACAATTTCGGTTACCGCTTCTTCCGTATATCCTTTTCTCCAATAATCAGGATGAATTTCATAACCGATCTCTGCTCGTCTATGGATAGGCGACCAGAGGTTAAAACCAATTGTCCCGATTATACCCTTTGTTTCTTTTCTTTCAATTCCCCATCTTACTCCTCTTTTTCCAGCAAAGTTCTTTGAAAATAATTCCACTAAATTTTCTGCTTGCTGTATCTCTTTAAATGGCTCTAGTCCATAATAGCGAGTGACTTCTTCATTAGAAAAGCAATTAAAGACACTTACCGCATCCTCCTGCGTCAGCTCTCTTAAAATAAGTCTTTCTGTCTCTAAATTTGGAAACATTGATTCTCCCCCTTTATTATCATCTATTCTCCAAACTTCCATTAAAATCCTTTAAAAACAAAAAAGCACACTCAATAATAAGTATGCTCAAATTTTTTAAGAGAGATTTTATCCAAAAATTTGCGCTGCTATGGCAAATAACGTATTATTTCTATTCGGCATTTTCTCGGCATGAAGAATCATAACAGGAGGTGTATTTGCCTCTGTAAAACCACTTTGTTCTAACCATTTTATAAATTCAACATGACCAGATGGTATATCAATTCTAAATTTCCCATTATGGTCTTTCGCTAAAATATTAATTATAAGACTAGCTGTTTTAGAATCAGGTGCTATAATCGGACCTAAAATTAGATTGATTGGCCCTAAAATTGATAATCCAAAGCCTATAATATTGGCATGGTGATCTTTGACAACAATACAATTCTTTGATTGCTTTATCCTATTTCGTAGAAAATTACTTCTTTTATCTCCAAAGGCAGCTGCATCTAGGCTGACAATTTCAGCAAAATCTTGCTCAGTAAAATCTTCAATCGTATACTCATTAGAAGTTAAGTTATAGGCACCGACATAATTGTCAGTCAGATATTTATGTACATAATCTACTGTGGTAAAGCCCATTTTCTTATACATCGGTTCACCATCTTTCGTTGCGACGAGCATAATTGCTGTATGTTCTGAAACACTTTCAATACATTTTTGAGTAGCTAATCTCCCTAAACCAAGTCCTCTGTAATTTTCATGTACAATGACCATACCTATCGAAGCTAAATGTGAATCATATGTGATAATGGCAGCACTTGAAACAATCTCCCCCTCAGCATTTTTGTGCCCAACTATTTTGCCTGACATCATCACCGTTCTAATTTCAAATTCATCGTAATCCCAGCCGACAGAATCAGAAAGAGCCATTAAACCTGGAATATCATTTGCATCGAATACTACTAACTGTAATTGATTAAATGTAGCCATTCTTCTCTCCTTAATTAAGAACATTTGTTTCTATTTTAAATGCATACTCTATTATGTACAAGTGGAATTTTAAAAAAATTTAGATTTATCATCATAACGTGAGATTGATTTCCGTTCCGACTGGGCGCTTTCCTGGGGGCGTCCAGTCTCCACTCTAATTAAATTTTATACATAGCAACGGTTTTAAGAAACATGTTACTCAAACCTTATACCACAATCATTTACCTAAATTTCAATAAATGTTGAAATAATTTCTATTTAAGTCTATTAAAAATAGCAAATATCTCTATAATAGTAGCTAGACTATGCACTCCTACTTTAAGCATATTTAGGTGATTGAAAATGACATCTTATGAACGAATACTTATAATGGTCCCGCCGTTTCCCTAGCTACGTCTACTCTTTTCTAAAGAAGTAGATTTTGCTTGTAGGAGGGCAATAAGTTGAAAAAACATGTAGCACCATCTTTATTATTAATGATTGTTCTTGTAGCTTTTCCACAGATTAGCGAGACAATCTATACACCATCTCTACCTGATATTTCAGACGCATTTAATGCTTCCAATAGCTCTGTTCAGTTAACCTTAAGTATTTATTTTATAGGGTTTGCTATTGGTGTCTTTTGTTGGGGATGGATTTCTGATTTTATTGGACGAAGACCGGCCATGCTTGGCGGTTTAATTTTTTATGGTATTGGGTGTTTCATGTGTTTTTATGCAGAAACAATTACTTTTCTATTAGTAAGTAGAATTATACAAGCTTTTGGGGCAGCGACAGGCTCGATTATTACGCAAACCATTTTGCGAGAAAGCGTATCTGGCAGTAAAAGGCATGCAATGTTTGCCCAAATTTCTGCGGTGATTGCCTTTACCCCTGCTGTAGGGCCGCTGATTGGTGGCTGGGTCGATCAAGCCCTTGGTTTTAGAGCTGTTTTCTTTGTGCTCGTTGCGATGAGTATTTTGTTGTTTATCTACGCTTATTTCAGACTTCCTGAAACAACAGATAAATCAGCGAGAAAAAGAATTGCTATTTTCCCAGTTGTAAAACGTATTATTTCATCACCAAGGGTTCTTGTATTTGGATTGCTAATTGGTGGGATAAACGGCGTGTTATTCAGTTACTATGCTGAAGCTCCCTTTATCATTATTGACCATTTCAATTTATCACCAGGACTTTATGGTTTTCTTGGCATAATTGTGGCTCTTGCCTCTATTATTGGTGCCATGATTTCCAAAAGACTCGTCAACAAATATCAGCCAGAAAAAATAATTCATCTCGGTTGTTTTGTGATGACTGTCGGTGCTTTATTACTATTAATCGTTAGTACATTACCATTGCCTAATATTGCCTTACTAATAGGCATTTTAGTAACCATTTTTATAACGTTATTAGGATCAGGGATTGCTCTACCTAACTGCTTAAGCCTTGCGCTTGTTAACTTTCAGGACGTTATTGGGACAGCTGGCGCGATTTTCAGCTTAGGCTATTACTTACTAGTAAGCTTCATAACATCAGGTATGAGCTTCCTGCATAATGGTTCATTGATGATCATGCCACTATATTTCTTCATCCTATCGATGATACTGTTATTATTCGGAAGAAGGTTTATTGTTTAAAATATTGTAGCGGGAATATATAATCAATAGCACTTCCTTTATCGGCCACCCTATATATCTATTAGGGTGGCTGTTCTTTACTGAAAATAGTGATTGACTACTTCATCAGCAGAATGAAAAATGATATTGCTTTGAGTTTTATAAATAAACTTTGGTGAAGTACAAGCTTTTTCGAGACTTTTTGCGTACTTTAATGTATCGGTCATTTGCTCGATAATCTCAGCGTAACCGTCGAGATTATTGGAGATTTTCGGCATCATTGTATCCGAAACGTCTAAAACAATGGCCACTTGATCCTCCGCATAATTATTTAAATTAATGAAAAAGCACTCCTCCAAATCTTTCGAATGCTTGTCAACATTAATGACTGCTTCACTATATTTTGCGATTAGTCCAGTAGATGTCACTGTAATCGTAAAGCCTTGTTCGGTTAGTTTTTTATTTATGGCATCTAACAAAGTATTGACTTCCGCATCCAATTTAGGTGTTACAGTTGTCTGTATTAATTGATCACAATTTTGATGAATGGTATCAATTTCTGTCTGCTTATCAACAAGTAATTTAAAATTTGATATCGAATACACACTAATCTCCCCTTTATTATAAGTTTGACATTAGGGCGTTTTTTTAGTCATCTTTCAGCCATATATTTTTTAAACAATAATCTGATTTCGAGGAGATTGCGTACCTGTAGGAAATGACATGAAAGCTTTAATAATAGCGGTTGACAAGTCTTGTGGTATTGTTCACTTAATATTGGGGATTCGTGGATATGTAGAGATATAACAGAAGGCTGTCACAAAGAGCTAAAAGACAGCCTTTCTAAACTTAAATTAGATGTTTTACCATTGTATAATAGCTACTTCCAGGAGGATAATCTTTTATTTCACCTACAACCTCATAGCCCCTCGCCTCATAAAACGTACGTGCTTGAAAGTCATATGTAGTTAACAATGCCCTCGTTGCTCCCATTTGCTTGGCTGTTTCTTCAACATTCGCCAGTAACTTTCCACCAATACCTTGTCCACGGTATTCTTTGCTAAACCAAAACTTGTTGATTTCTACCCATCCCCAATATACTTCAGCAGTGATGCCGCCTATCCATTGCTGTTGATGATCCGTAACGATTAAGTTTAACGGACGAACAGAACCCTTTTGTCTACTTTCTTTATGATACGGTGAATGTTCATCGTTGTACTCTTTAATCTTTGCATTTAAAAACGTAGTAAAGTCATCGTGTTTTTCCAATAAAACTTCTACTTGATAATCCATATGAATCTCCTTTCCATATGTATTCTATGCTTTATAACGCTCCATTAGCTTTTCCTGATGAGCTGAAAAAATTTCTTCCAGTGTAATATCATATTTATTAGCGATAACAATAATATTCCCTAAAACGTCTCCAAGCTCCTCTACTAATTCTTGCTTATTTTCTTCATATGATTGTATCTTTTCATCTGGTCTATCTCTACCAATCTCTAACGCTCGTATGGCTCTTGCAACTTCCCCAGTTTCTTCAGCTAGGAAGCCAATACGCGTAAAAATACTTAAATCAGACCAACCACGTGTATCATAGTAATCCTTCAACCATTTTTGAAATTCATTTAATTCCATTTCTATTTCCTCCATTTCTTTCTTTTCAAAATTAAATTATACTATAAAAGTGAAACGTGAATCAGTGGGGTTTTTTCATCCCCACTTAAAGTTCACTACCCGTTAATGCGGAAAGAAACTTAGCAGATATGGAGGAACAATGATGGATAGTATTGCAGTATTTTGCGGATCAAGCATCGGAGCTTCTGAGGCATATAAAGAAGGAGCTATTCTTCTAGGAAAAGAATTAGCAAAACGTAATATTACCTTAATTTATGGCGGAGCGAGTGTAGGTGTGATGGGAACAGTTGCAGACACGGTTCTTCGTGAAGGTGGTAAGGTGATTGGCGTTATTCCGACGTTGTTAGAGGAGCGCGAAATTTCTCATAAGCATTTAACAGAGCTAATAGTCGTCAATTCTATGCATGAGCGCAAAAGCAAAATGATGGAACTAGCTGATGGTTTTATCGCTTTGCCTGGAGGACCTGGTACGTTAGAAGAATTTTTTGAAGTATTCACTTGGAATCAAATCGGTCTCCTGCAAAAGCCTTGTGGACTTTTAAATATCAATCATTATTACGATTTACTCATTGGGTTATTTGACCATATGCAAAACGAACAATTTTTACAAGCCCAATATCGAAATGCCCTACTTGTAGATGAAGACGTTGTGGGACTATTAGATAAATGTGCAGCCTATGTTCCACCTGCAGTTAAAACATATCAAACGAATAAATGAATAAAGACTTCTTTAACCATGGAACTATAGGATATTGTACTGGATTTTTTAAAAATTCTTTACTATCTTACATACTCAACAGCTGAAATATACGATTTCAGCTGTTTTTCATGTAGTTTTAAAAAACTATTTCGTCAATGAAATTGGGTGTAATATTAAATACTTATATTTTGCAAACCGAATCTTCAACTAAAGCCCCCTTTACTTTAAGTACATTTTTTCCAATCTTACTTTTATATAGAGCTTCCATGGGAAAATACTCTTTTCACTTATTAGGTAAAAAATAATAATCTAACTGCTTATGTTTTTGTTTCATTTCCAGATATCTTAGTTGTTATAAAACAACAGATAATTTTCAACTTGCGATTTCCAATACGAATAATCATGTCCTCCATTTCTTACATGGAGCTGTGTTTTAACACCCTGTGAGTCTAAAAGATTATATAGATAAGTATTCCCTTGAATAAGCCAATCATGGTCCATATCGCCATGATCCAGGTACAGTTGAATCCCTGTAAGATCCTGTTTTTTTGCAAGCTCAAAAAGATTCATGTCTGATTTTGCCAACCAAGACAAACCCTTTGGAATATCGTTTTGATTTTCCCATATCGCTGCACTGTGCCCACCGATTTTACTGAACACATCAGGATGTGATAACCCCAGATTCAAAGCCACAAATCCTCCCATGGATATTCCTCCTATAAAACTTCCATCACGAGTTTTCTCTACCGAGTAGTGATCTTGAATATAAGGAACCAATTCCTTTAAAATATAATCTTCATACATTCCTAAATTATAGCCATCCCTTGAAATCGTTGTTGCAGAGGAATTAATGCCGTAACTGTTGTCAATTTCAGGTGATACAATAACAAGAGGTATTATTTCTCCCTTTTGAATCAATTCATCCGCTGTACGATCTATTTTTATACCATTAAATCCATAAAATCCATTCATAAAACTATCTTCATTTCCATCTTTACCGTGAAATAAAAACAGAACAGGATATTTTTTATCAGTGGAATATTCTTCTGGCAAATAGATATTTACCTTCATATTTTTTTCTAATGCTTGGCTATACAGTGTTACCTTTTTTGTATTTGGATCTCCTTGATTGAAAAGTAAATATAGTAATAAAAAAGCAGGTACTACAAAAAGCAATATTTTTTTCATATATCTCCCCCTCGCACCATTTCCTCTTCCAGCTACCAGATTAATTGTATAAGCACTTGCAAAAATTACAGTCATTAAATCACCAAACTGAATTTACAAATATTGACTACATTCTATTTTCCTACAACAAATAATTAATAAGAATATATTCGTAAGACAAATACATTACCCCTTTTATTAGCCTATTTTCACAAAAATAATTAGCACTCTGGCATGGACATTACGATTTGTATTTTTCGGATTCGGAAATCCAGCCGGTGTAGGATTCCTCTTGTTAATACTATCTATGATTGTTTACGGTTGTACATTTGATTTCTTTAATATTTCGGGTGCCATTTTTGTAGAAAAAGAAGTAGATCCTCGAATTCATGCAAGCGCTCAAGGCTTATTCAGCACTATGGTAAATGGGGTTGGTGCCTATGCAGGGGCTATTATTAGTGGAAAAGTAGTTGATTATTTCACTGTAGACGGTGTAAGGGATTGGCAAAATATTTGGTTGGTTTTTTGAGCGTATACACTCGTTCTTGCGATAGCGTTCGTGATAATTTTTCAATATAAGCATGATAGCGATGCAATGTAAGTTAACTTTAATAAGTTGTTTTTTCCTCCGCTAAATTCCTTGAGTTAAAAGATATAAGATAAGTAAATAAGTTAATATCGAAAAGGCCAGTATTCAACATTTGTGAATCACTGGCCTTCCCCATTATCTCATGGAACTAATTATTTTCACCATGCCATCAATGGTAATAGCGTTTGCACTAACTTCATCAACAATAAAAGTGTATTGAAAATCATTTTTCACGATATTAAAAATGACAAAATCTAAGCTTTTAAAATAAACAATTTCATTTCCATCAGGTAATTTCACTGTCTTCGCACTCTTCGGAAATAAACGTCCATACTCATTGTCTGTTATTACTATCGTATAATGTGTACGACCTGCGTCCTCTACTAAATATTCGATAGATAGTTGAGGATGTTTATGATTAAATGATCCAAAAACATGCGTGAAAGTAATAGGTGGAAGTCGTGTGGGTAAAGGTATATCACGTTTGAAAAACACTTCACTTTCTTGAATTGCTTCATTAACCTCTGTATACTCTCCACCTTCTAAATAGATTTTTTCTAAATCAGTAGTAATTGCTTCCGCATGATTGATTTGAAAACATAGAAATAGTAAAAGACATACACTTATTTTCTTCAATTGTTTTTTAACCTCCTGATTTCATTTTCCTTTACTTTCTCCTAAATCAGAAGGTATATGAATTTTAGTCTTTTCAAGTGCCTTGCCAAACCTTTAAGATACCTTGAATTTCTATCAAATTTACAAATGGAACACAATAATGCTTAAATTCCCGTATGTAATCCTCTGACATTGCTTTTGGAGATAACTCAATAGAAAATTCTTCGATTAATTGCTGATAAACTTTATCTTTCCATACATAGCCTCGATTATCCAGCTCAATAAAGCGTTGAACATAGTTCTCATTTAAAATGTGTGATAGATTCGGCTTTAATCGCTCGTATTGCTGATCAATAAATGAGCTTACTGAACTGTCACGATCTAACAATGTTCCATCTAAATCAAAAATCACCGCATGAATCATTAGTATGCATCCCCTTTAATTAATCCTCCATTCTACAATTCTTTACGTTTTTTCACTGCCACTACCGCTATCATCACCATTACTAATTTCATCACCAAAATTAATGCGTAAATGGTAAAGGAAATGATCGTTGGCAAAAGCACTAACCACCAAGACCATGCAATAACATCCGTTAGCTTTAATGCTACAAAGACAATTGTTAATACTTCTGCGATTCCCATATTCACACCACCAGATACCTGATTTTCGTCATTCCGAATTTAGTTTCTTGTCGTTAATTCTTCTGAAGTCTTTACCTAAATTCGTCCCCTCAAACTTTATTGTTATTCAACTATTTAAACACTTAACATGGAATATTTTAAACTTTTTAACTTTTTCGAAAAAAAGATGAACCTTTCCATTTGGTAATTCGTCTAAATATTGGAAACTTCAAGTTCCAGAGTAAAAAAAGGGAGAAATGATAATGAAAAAACCGATTAAAAAAACTTGGATGATTGCTTCAGCACTAACAATAGGAATGGCTGTTCTGACGCCACTTCAAGCAGGAGCTACTTCAGTAGAACCAACAAATGGTGTTACTGTTCAAATCGAACAACAAATTACAGGAACGATTAAAGGCATCTACGGAGATGGGATTGATCTAAAAGGTAGAGATGGTAAAAATTACTATATAGGCTTCAATAAATTTCCTGATGAACAAATAGCAAAAATGAACTTAGTTGAAGGACAGGAAATCACAGTTGAAGGTAGCGTAGCAGAGGATTATTTAGACTTCTTTACATTTGAAGCCTATAAAAAAGGGTTGCCTAAAGAGGTAACGGAAGAAGACCTAACAAAATTAGAAAATTTGTTTAATGAAATGAAAAAACTGCAAAAAGAATTGTCAAAAGAAATGACAGAAGAAGAATCAGAAAAGAAATTCGAAGAAATTGGTAAAATCCATAAAGACATGTATAAAATTACAAAGCCATATATATTAGCTAAGTGGCAACCTCAAACATTTGAAGAATTTATAGCAGATTTCCGATTTAGTGAAAAAAATATAGTTATTGAAGAAAATGATAATAAACAGCTTAAGGTTATTTATGAAGAATGGGTAAAACTTGAAAAAGATGGTCAAGAGGAAAAGGCTGACGAAAAAATGAATGAATTTTATAAAACCCTTCAACCATATTTAGATAAACTTTATCCAACTCCAACATTTGAAGTATTCATGGAAAGATTTGAGTTTGATATCCCTGCTGAAGCTTTAACAAAATTAAAAAATATTTATGAGAATGCTCAAAAAGCAGAAAAAGATGACAATGCTGATTTGTCTGAAAAACTATGGGAGGAATTCTATGACATTATTGATCCATTCATAAAGCCTCAAACATTTGAAGAATACATGGCTGACTATGAATTCAAAGTTAGTGAAGCGGATAACAAGCAATTAAAACAGCTTTATGAAGAAATCTTAAAGCTAGATAAAAAAGAAGACAAAGCAAAAATTGAAGAGAAATGGGAAGCATTTAACAATATTTTAGAGCCCTATTTTAAAGCAAATAAAGAAATTCTAATCTCTGCTTCTAAAGTAATAATTAACGCCCAAGAATACCTTCCACAATAAGTACAAGAATCGAGGTGTCTCAACATTCATTGAAAATGATTGTTGGGATTCCTCTTTTTGTTAATTCCACATTAATATTTAGGGATTTTATCCAAAGTCTATACCATAGTGTAATCAGCTTACTACTATAGAAAAAATATAAGGAGATCTTCCTTCTGCCCATTTTCCAATATAAGTCCCCTTCTCTTTTGAAACAGAGAAAACATTACCTTGTACTTTTACTAGCTCAATTTCATCGCTGCTTAACCATTTTTCTACTTCTATCCCCTCAATAGGTGGTTTCTTAAATCTAATTTTAATTTGTGGTGAAACAGAAAACGGAGCAATCTTTTTATTAGCAATAATTTCTGGTGGTAGAATTTTATCAACACATTCATTATTAATAAGATTTCCCCAACAATATGTACCTTGTACTATTGGTACTTTATTTAATCAGACTGCTCAAACTTTGATGTTATACAACTATTTAAGTACTTAACATGGAATGTTATAAATTTTTTAAAAAGTAATGAACCTTTTCAATTGGTAATCCGTCTAAATATTGGAAGTGTTAAGTTCCAGAGTAAATAAAAGGGGAAATGATCATGAAAAAACCGATTAAAAAAACGTGGATGATTGCTTCAGCACTAACAATAGGAATGGCTGTTTTGACGCCACTTCAAGCAGGAGCTACTTCAGTAGAACCAACAAATGGTGTTACTGTTCAAATCGAACAACAAATTACAGGAACGATTAAAGGAATCTACGGAGACGGGATGGACCTAAAAGGAAGAGACGGTAAAAACTACTATATCAGTTTCTATAAATTCTCTGAAGAACAACTAGCAAAAATGAACTTAGTTGAAGGACAGGAAATCACTGTAGAAGGAAGTGTAGTAGAGGATTATTCAGACTTCTTTACATTCGACGTTTATAAAAAAGAATTGCCTAAAGAAGTAACAAAAGAAGAACTAACAAAATTAGAAAAAATGTTTAATGAAGTAAAGACGCTTCAAAAAGAAGAAAAAGAAAAGACAAATATGACAGAAGAAGAGCAAGAAAAGTTATTTGATGAAATGAATAAAATTTATGAAGAAATGTATAAAATCACTAAGCCATATTATTTAGCAAATTGGCAGCCTCAAACATTTGAAGAGTATTTAGAAGATTACGGATTTAGTGAAAAAAATATAGTTATTGCAGAAAATGATAAAAAAGATCTTAAAGCTATTTATGAAGCATGGGTAAAACTTGAAAAAGATGGTCAAGAGGAAAAGTCTAACGAAAAAATGGATGAATTTTACAAAATACTTCAACCATATCTAAATGAACTTTATCCACCTCCAACATTTGAAGAATACATGGAAGGCATGGAGTTAGATATCCCTGCTGAAACTTTAGCAAAACTAAAAATTATTTATGATGATGCTCAAAAAGCAGAAAAAGCTGAAAATGATGAATTAAGTGAAAAGCTATGGAATGAATTCCATGGAATCGTTAGTCAGTTCTTTAAGCAACCAACATTTGAAGAATACATGGCTGACTTTGAATTCGAAGTTAGTGAAGCAGATAACAAGCAATTAAAACAGCTTTATGAAGAAATCTTAAAGCTAGATAATAAAGAAGAGCAAGCAAAAATTGAAGAGAAATGGGAAGCAATTAACAATATTTTAGAACCATATTTTAAAGCAAATAAAGAAATTCTACTCTCTGCTTCTAAAATAACAATTAACGGCCAAGTATATCTTCCACAATAAGTAAAAGAATCGGGGTGTCTCACCAATCATTGAAAATGATTGGTGGGATTCCCCTTTTTTAGACATAAAGTAAACTTTGTCGCAAAAATAAACTATTTAAATAATTCGATAAATTTGATAACCTTTAAATGGTTAATACGAATGCTTATATGATAAGGGGTGATGAATTGACATTTTATCTATTCAAAACAATTGCTCGTTAGGGGACGAATGCCGAAGTCAGTGATTATAGGAGAACACCTACTAATGGAAGATGGAGCGGTCCGTCTTACAGTGGTTGTGACAAATATAAACAAAATCAATCGTGGTCCGGATCAAAGGATGAAATAAGTCTTTGTGAAGCAGGAACTAGAAGTAATCGTTTTGAAGAGCAAGACGGTGAATTGGTTAATTCCCTATAAAAGCCTGATACTACTATAGTAGAAAAATAAAACGGAACCCTTTCTCCAATGTTGAAATAATATATTGGAGGAAGAGCAATTGAGTAGAAAAAATGAGAATACAGCGTTTCAATGTGAAAATTGCAGTACGATGGTTGAACCATTAACCAACGGAAGTTTCAGAAATCATTGTCCAAACTGTTTATTTTCAAAACATATGGATCATATTTCTGGAGACAGAGCGAGTACTTGTAAAGGTTTGATGAGACCAATTGGAGTCGATTATACAGGAAAAAAAGGCTTTCAACTTATCCATCAATGTACAAAATGTCAAAAGATTAGTCGAAATAAAATAGCTGTTGATTCCATTCAAGAGGATCAAGTTATCCAATTTATGCAATCAATCGTATAGTTAAGTAATTTATAATTTATAGACACATTGGAAATTAACCTTCAATGTGTCTTTTATTATTTTAAATCAATCACTTCTTATACTATTCATTTTACCTCTATAGCAAAAATATAAGAAGAACCTCCTTTGTCCCATCTTCCGGAAATACTATATATATAAGTCCCCTTCTCTTTCGGTACAGAGAAAACATTATCTTTTACCTTTACTAGCTCAATCTCATCATGACTCAACCATTTTTCCACTTCTATCCTATCAATTGGTGGTTTCTTAAAATTGATTTTAATTTCACTTTGAGGTAAAACAGTAAACGGAACAATTTTATTATTAGCAATAATATCCGGCGGTGGAATTTTATTAACACATTCATTATTTATAATATTTCGCCAACAATATGTACCTTGTACTGTTGGTACTTCTTTATCCTCAGACAATACAACAGGCTTTGGTGGTCCAGCATTAAGTAGCATAATCATCCAGATAAATGCGATAATAAATAACATACTAATTATTTTTATCTTTAGACTTCTCATTTAAAATCTCTCCTATTCAGCATATATAATTGCTAATATCATTTCGTTGCAGTGGAAAATGAATTTTACTAACCCGCCATTTAAATTATGTATAACAAAAAAATGAATTAAGTGAATAATTAGCAAGCCTATATGACACATTACATATAGGAGGTGGAAGAATAATGTCTAAAATAATTGGTGTGGAACAAACATTAACAAACGTTGAAGACGCTTTAAAGTCAAAAGGTTATGAAGTTATTCAACTTCGTACTGAAGAAGATGCAAAAAAATGTGATGCCTGTGTAATCACTGGGCAAGACAGAGATATTATGGGAATTAGTGATCCTATCATGGCAGGACCTATTATTGACGCTGATGGTCTTTCTGCTGACGAAGTACTTCAACGTGTCGACAAATATTTCCACTAATAAATGACTAGGTGCTGTCGCTGTAGTTTTTTGACTATGGAGCAGCACCTTTTAATATGATGTCGATCATAGAATGGTCAATAATAAATTAATTATCTTCTTTTATCATAAATTGGTCGCCAAAAACATAAGTGACTACCCTTCACACAAGGAGTGGTCGTTTAAATAGATTTTATTGGCTATTACTCGACAACAGTCTTTTATAGTTTTTACTTATGTAGACCTTGGTGAAAAAACGTTTTTTATCGCACCTATTATTCCCGGCACGAGAAATACGATGGCAAAAAAGATAGTAAGTAAATTGAAATGTTGTGTTTCATAAAAAGTAAACCACTCTCTGAAAATGGAAGATTCAGTAATTCTCCCAAATAACGTTCCACTAATATCTCGATAATTAGGTATCCACCCTGTTGCTTCAAATGTAATAAAGATGATCTGCGACAATACAAATACACCAATAGAAGATACCCAAGGTCTTTTCAAAAATGGAATATGTTTTTGTTTTTTAGCCAAAGTAATATCCCTCCCTCCATTAAATACTATTTATAGATATACGTAAAATCAAGGTAAAAATACCAAAATTAAACACACCTTTCTATTTTACATTAAAATCTCTCATCTATTATTGTTTATGCCCTTATTAAACTATCTTGCTTGTATGATTCATGTTTTGCAAAGGCGGTTTTCTAAAAGATTGTTGCTTTTAGAATAAGTTTTTAATGATTAAACTTTCTGGTAAAATAAGTGTAAGAAATTGTAAGGGGTTTAGATGAACAATTGATTATCAGGGGGAAAAAAGTGAAAAAATCATTTTGCTTGAAAGAAAAATTTCTCTTATTTCTTTGCCTCTCACTTGTAGTTTTATCGGGATGTGTAACTAATGGTAATCCTACACCAAAGGATTTTCTTAAAGATGGTAAAGCAGACATCTTTGTTCTGGATGATATTGTATATTCTAATGTTGAAAACATAGATTGGGTAAAAAAATTAGATTACACAATAGGTAAAGAAATTGGCGAAATAACAAAACAAACCAATAAAGCAAAGGGTTTTGAAAACGGAACATCTAACAAACTACCCGTTGGAACCATAATTTATGAAACCGATACACCAATCGATATTGCTATTGTAGATTGCAAGGAAATACCTTATCTGAAGATGCTCGAAGGATAATAGATAAGTATCTGACCTCTTTAATGGGGTCGTTTTTATGCTCTTCTAATCATTTCAACAGTTGTAATAACAGAATTTCGACACGCTAAAATAAGCATTAGTTCCACTTGTTTTTCAAATGCTAAACTCTTTCCAAATTCAAGTCAACGGAACCAGTAGAGATAGTTATCCAAGTATTTAATGGCAACACCCTGGAACCGTTCCAGTCAACCTTTTAAACGATGATGAAAATTATTAACGTGTTGAATATGATATATCCCTTTCTTCACTCGTTCTTGTTAACGTTCATTCACTGTTTCGTGTTGTAACTTCTTATTTTTAGCAAACTTCTTGTAGTTAGTAGCTGTATCAGCGCAAAGCAGACGGGTGAATGTATTCGCCAATCACAGCATCGATTTGTTCTGCCTTCACTCGACCTGTTCCTGCTTTACGAGCAACTACGCTTCCGTTCCTGTCTTGTGCTACTACAACGGCAATTTTGAGTTTTGAAATCCCTCTTTTTTCACCCTTTTCCCCACGTTCCTTTGCCTTTCTATGAGTAATTTCCCGACCTTTCATTGACTCACGAAAGAATGTTTCGTCACATTTCAATCATGCCTTACAAATGATTGAAACCGTTTCTTCTAACGCAATCAAGATTTTATGTCTCCAATAAAATGCAGTTGATAGATGAATTTCTAATCGTTCAGCTATTTTTGGAAGTGTATATCCTTCGACCATCATTTCAATGTGTTTTACCCACTTCTAAGGATAACGAGAACCTGAAAAAGGTGTATTAGTCATATCATTTACATCTTTTTTTACTTCTCCGACTTAGATACACACATCATTTTCACCAATTGATTTCGCCTCATAACCTTAATTAGTCCCTCACTCACACTTACGTTCGTTTATTAATAAACAGTCCGTTGCATTGCCCTACAACATATAAAGCACTATTTAAATAGTGCAAGTTCTTAAGAAATCTTCATAAATAACCTCATTAATTATTAATAATTTCCATTTACAATAATGATAAAGCCAAGGAATCAATGAAATAAAACCCTTAGAAAATCTGAGTGATTTTCTAATCATTTGTAGACCGCTAAAAATGTGTGAAAATCATCCAAAATAAAATAAGTAAGGAGAATCACCTTGGATTTTACAGAAATTTCTAGTTACATTCAACAATTAATGTTGCCAGTAATAATTATTATTGGAATAGAGTTTATACTTATTGCACTATATTATTTCTTTTATTATAGAAAACAACATTCAGATCAAAATAAACAGATTCACATAAAGAAGCTTCTTATTTGTGCAGTCTTCATCGGGTATATTGTTTTTGTGTTTGAGCTAACTATTTTTGGCCGTGGCACTTCACATTACTTACAGATGAACCTTCATCCGTTCAGTAGTTATATTGAAGCGTGGAATAAATACTCTTTACGTGATCTTCAAAATTGTATTTTTAACATATTAATGTTTATTCCATTAGGATTAATGTTGCCTTTAATTAGCCAAAAATTTAAAGTGTTTAAGTGGCTTCTTCTTGTAGTTGTTAGTGCTACGGTATCTATTGAGACGTATCAGACACTTTCAGGAGCGGGGATTTTTGAGCTTGATGATATAATTAACAACTCACTCGGCGGTATTATTGGATATCAGTTATATAGACTTGTGGCTTCCATTGCTCAAAACAAAAAAGTAAAAATAAAAAGTCTGGTTGGAAACCTTGCAATACCTCTATCGATGGGTTTGATTTTTGTTGGTATAAATATTGTCTACGCCCAGCAGGAGTTTGGTAATTTAGCAATAAACTTCTATACAAAATCGAATATGTCAGATGTTCGTTTATCAACTTCATTGGAATTTAGCTCATTACCCACAGCTGCCCCAGTCTACAAGAAAATCGTTAATAATGATGGAGTGGAAGCTCTGTTGCAACAGAAATTAGGATTAACAGAGTTGAATACACAGGTTATTCATAACGATCGTGAGCTTCTATTGGAAGACAAAGCAGGGGTCCAATACACATTGTTTATAAGTTCAGAGGGAAATTGGTCGTTAACAGCGAACAATTATACACCGGAGCAAACTTCATCTGCAGGACAAAAGCCAATGATCGAAAAGGCACAGGCAATTATGGACGAACTTTCTATACTACCCCAAGATGCTGCATTTACTGTATTGGAAAATGGTGAATTTGAATGGAATCTTCCAGATAGTCATGATTCAAACATAGATTATTGTGCTGGAGATTTAACGCTTGGTCTTAAACAAGATGGCAGTGTTTATTCGTTAACATATAGTCTGCATAAATATCAATTTATACGAGAAGTGAATATACTATCTCCTGCTGAAGTGTATGAGAAAATAGAGAAAGGTGATTTTCCCCAAATAAAAATTAATGCTCTGATAACAGAAGAACAACTTGTTATAAAAAAAGGAGACCAACTTGAAATAGAAACAATTGAACTTTCGTATATGTATGACACGAAAGGCTTCTATCAGCCAATATACAGAGTTTCCGGGAAATTTAATGGGGATATTTGGTTTACCTTAATTCAGGCAAGAAGGTAGTAATTTTGTCTGGTATCTTACATTCCATAAACTAAAGTCCGGAAAAGATGAATTACATTTTCTGCATCCGCTTTTGAATAACCATGACGTTGTATACTTTTTAATACACAATCTTTCAAAGAGGCTGTTTTCTAAAAAAAATGTTGTTATTCAACAAACGGTACGATTTAATTGATATTGATTGAATTATTTAAGAGTGATCATTGAGGAGAGACATCCATGCAGATTTATTCATATAGCATCCCAGAATCTGATTCTTATTACACAAGTATTCCTATTTATAATAAGGACAACAAAGTGATAAGTATCCTCAAAAAAAATCGCCACCGTATCCTAACACAACTGTTTCAGATGCTTCTCCGATATGGAATGCCATACTGCTATAACGCTTTTTCAATTGATAAAAGTCCAATATACAAAATTGATTGCGTATTTACTGGTGTTCGTTATACACTTTATAGCCGCAATACAATGGATAAGGTTTCAATTACTCAAAAGCGTGTGCAATTAATTGAAAAAGTGCAATCTTTTACTATCAACGGGGACGTGTACCAATTTGAGAAAGATTACACTTCTTCAGGTACCTTAACGTTAAACGGTGAAAAAATTGCTGTAATTAGAAATTTAGATAGTACAAATACAAATTTAACGAATCGTATCCATATTGAAGCAATCAATGATGAAATCGCCTCTTTAACTGCTATAATGTATCAAACTTTTATACGTAATAATATTTGATTGCAAACAGTTTAATAATTCAATGAGCCATGAACAAAATAAAGACAGAAAATGATTCTACAAGAATTTATAGATTAATCCTGTCTTTATTTTTAACAGCAACATACTTTTAGAAAAAGCTTTTAAAAATGACATAATTTATTTCATCCTTTCAAAGCATAATAAAAGCCACACCTTGTTAGAAGATGTGACTTCATACATTTGATTAATCAAATTCTAAAATATTTTTTTCTACTACTACTTGATAAACTTCTTTAGTACTGATTAAAATCGTTTTATAATGTTCTGTTTCAGTAAATGAATACCAAGACTTCTCAATGAACCCATTAGAAAGTTCTTCTGTAAATGTTTCTTGTTCAATATTATTCTTGATTTTATATTCTTCTTCACGCCCTTCGTCAAAGTAAAACTTTACTGTATATTCATACTCCATAAATCAACACCTCCCATCTACTTATATAATGGGTTGTAATGACAAAAAATATGAAACATAATAAAATGTCACACCTCGTTAGGTATGACATTCTATATGCTCCATCTTCTACTTAACTCTGCAAACATAATGCTATCAATTGGTTCATTGGAGAAAATACAAACATCCTATCCGCATGTCAACCAACCATATAAAATAGCCCTCTTAACAAATATTTATTAAGAGAGCTATATAATTCCTAATCTATCACTTATTTCCAACTGGTTTTAATAAATTCACCGAAATCCAATATGTGAACTCATTGTTGTCATCTTTTTTCCAAGTGACATATAGATAACCATTAATTTCAAGACCTTCTGAATATAAAATTCTTCCATTTTTCAATGTACTTATAGTTGCAGATGTTTTTAATGGATTCTGTTTAAAATCTGCATCTTTTGTTAGCTCAAAACGCACGCCTTTTTCGCTTCTTTTCGTCTCAGCGATTTTAAGATCTGTACCAGGATACTGTGAACACTCTATAGTACCAACATCATTGCCACCGCAAAAAGAAAGTTGTTGTCCATTATTTGTAATAGAAATACCCGGGTCGCTTCCTGTGAACCACGTTCCGTATAATGAGGCACTATAAATACCATTACGATTGATAAAGATATAAGATGGATTGTTATAGAAAGATGAACGCATTTTTAATGGTACTTCTTTGAAAACTACCAAATCTGTTGCTTGTACGCGATATTGCCCCATCTGATAAAATGTTTTGCCATCATATTTTTCAATATCATACGTTCTAAAGAAGTTATTTCGCTTTACCACTAACGAATCAAATGTACCATTTGGATTTTTCTTGTATACCTTGATGTCTTTTGTAAAGGTCATTTTTCCGGTTTGGTCTTTTACAACCTCTGCTCCATCATACATCACTTTCGCTTCTGATTTTGTTGGATTTACTACCGCTAATACAAATGCTGCTAGTAACCCAATAAATAATTTTTTCATTATTATCCCCCTACTCAAATTAAATTTATAAAACTTAATTTCTTCGTATTATATACTAACATTTCAATATTTTACTAACAAAAACATAATAATACGAAATAAATTTAACAAAAACAGCGTGTTTTACCTTAACATAATTTTACCCTTCTACCATTCCAGCCAATTTTCGATTGTGTACAAATATCAGCATGTCAACCTACCATATAAAAAAGCCCCCTTAACAAATATTTATTAAGAGGGCTTTATATAATTCTTAATCTATCACTTATCTTCAACTGGCTTTAATAAACTGGCTTTAATATACCTACCGGAAGCCAAATACATTGTTCGTCATTTGCTTCCAAGTTATCCTTTACACATAGATAAGCATTAATTGAATCACTCACTGAATAAACAATGCTTCCTTTTTGCATGACTTTTTCAGTTTTAGAATCTATTAATGGATAGGATTTTGCTTTGGTATCTTCTGTTACCTCATAACGTACACCTGTTTTTCTAAATTTTGTATCAGCTACTTTCATATCTGAACCAGGATAATACTTTTCACACTTTAGCCCTTCCCCATCGCTCTTGCAATATTTCAACATTTGATCACCGTTCATATCCACTATTGGAGAATCGCGCCATTCAGTGAACATTTTCCCGTATCCTCCGCTATCACGATTAATATTAATATAAGTTGGATTTGGATAGAAGGATGAGCGAATTTTCATCGGAACTTCTTTAAAAACTACCAGATTGGTTGCTTGTACCCGATATTGCCCCATTTGATAAAATGTTTTGCCATCATATTTTTCAATATCATACGTTCTAAAATAATTATTTCGCTTCACCACTAGCGAATCAAATGTACCATCTTCATTTTTCTTGTATACCTTGATGTCTTTTGTAAAGGTCATTTTTCCTGTTTGGTCTTTATGTACATCTGCTCCATCATACCTTTCAATAGCCTCTGATTTTGTTGGATTTACTACTGCAAATACAAATGCTGCTAGTAACACAATAAATAATTTTTTCATTATTCTCTCCCTACTCAGCTTTATTTTAGAAAACACAATTTGTTAGTATATACGAACAATCCAATATCCTACCAATTAAAATGTGATAATGGAAGTAATTTTACAAAAATAGAGTGATTCTCCCCAAAATAATTTGTTATCTCTAGGCACTCTGATATAAAAATGACGGTTAACATTCAAAGCCATTTAACTAGTAAAGATAAAAAATAAGGCTAGTGACTATTTTGATGACTTCATTTAGTTGGTCACTTTTTTGATCACTCGCTCCATCTTCTACTTAATTCTGCACACATAATTCTTTAAAATTACACCCTTTACAGTGCCATTTTTCAAGGGTTTGCTCAAATTTCTCAAAGTCCACGGGTTCATTAGAGAAAATATCAGCCTGATATTTTTTCATTTCTAGTACACTTCGCTGAAACGTATGTAAAATATTGTCCATATCAAATGCTGTAAAGGCATATTTTTTTCGTTTGCCAGTCAATAAATATTCATTATAGACATCAATCTGGTCAAGAGATACGCGATACTTCTGCTGTATATAGTAAGCGTAGAACGCTAATTGCTGGCGATCGTCATCGGACTCTCCGCCTGTTTTCCAGTCGATAATGATCCACTTGTCTGCCATCTCATCATAATAATGAAAATCCATTACGACGAAAACTTGTATCCCCTCTATTTTCATGGAACGAAATTGTTCAGGCTCACCGATTCGTAGGGAGCCTTTTCGTGCGGTAATTTGCTGGAACGTTTCACTATTAAGAAAGTTCTCAAAGACAGCCGTCATGCGATCCTTATAGTCCTGTACAAGTTCAGGATTTAACTGCCCTTCGTAATAAATTTCCTGCATCATATAAAATTTATTAGGCTTGTGTCTCCATAAATCTATATGGCGTGTAGAATCGATAAAAGCAGCATTAAGCTGGCCACGCGCACGATTTACAAGTTCAGCAACAGTCGGCGCCTTACCGGTTTGTAAATAATCATTGATCGATTGCTCTATTAAATGATGGACGATTTGCCCAAATAAAATCGGCATGGATTGAAGCTTTTTTAAGCGATAGACATGTTGATGATATGGCTCCACATTGTAGCTTAGCCAGCCATTATGAGAAAAATAATATTCATAGCCATATTTTCGCGCACAGCTTGTTAACGTTTTATGACGTGACAGTGACCACGAAAAAGATGGAAAAGGTGTAATTTCAAACATGGATATCGCCTCCCTATATCTGTTTGATAAAATCGTATACGAGTTGTACTATTAGCACAATAGTCACAATACGTAGCAATAGTTTTACTTGATTTGCTTTCACCTTTCTTGCAAGGATAATTCCTATTTGCGCACCAATGACAGAACCAACCATTAAAACGATGGTCAATGGCCAATCAATTTTACCTGTGGCAATATACGTAATTGCGGCTCCTGAGCACATCGCAAAAACACCTACACGTGACAGGCCTACAGCTTTCATATAAGAGATCTTCTCATGAGCATATGTATAAAGTGCCAGTGTACTGCTCCCAGGACCGAACATCCCATCATAAAAACCAACACCAAGAAGTATTGGACCGTTTTTGCGATTCATTGTAAAGCTTTCCTTTTCTCCAAACTCAGCCCCACCTATAAAGGACATAACAAGTGCAAAGCCTAATAAAATAATTGCGATGAACGTCAATGTTTGACTGCTCATAAACGATGCAAACAGTCCACCAAGTGTACCACCTACTAGGGAAACAAGTAATACTGATCGCATTTCTGACCATAACAATTCTTTTCTTTTAAAAATCGTATAGAAGCTTGAAAAGGCACTGACCATATTTGAAACCTTATTCGCACCTATCGCTGAATGGACCGGTACCCCCATTAACATCATGGTCGGTAATGTAATTAACCCGCCACCTCCCACTAACGTCCCAATGACGTTGCCAGTGATGCCTATAACTAAAAACAACAAGTATTCCATCTAATCCTTCTTTCTATGCCACACATGCTGGTATTCATATGATACAGTATAACAGACTGCTATTTAACTTCTTTCAGCAAATGTTTTAGTAGCGAAAGCGAAGCGTCAGCTACAAATGTTTTAGTAGCGAAAGTAAAGCGTCAGCTACAATTATGCCGAGGTATAATTGTAAATAGATAAACTACGAGGTGAACGAATGCTTGAACAACAAAAAACACTTACACCGCGTTTTTGTAAGCCACTAACGCTTATTGTCGCGACCATTTTTTTAGCTGCCATTACCGCAACGCTGATCCAATACAGTAAGTTCCCCGCATCTATACCCGTTTTGCAAAGCTTTACAAGTGAACAAGCGCAATTTGGTCCGAAAATCGCTATTTTTTATTTACCCTTTATTGCCTTCATGCTATTTTTACTTTTACACTACTTAGAGATTAGAGTTGCTTATCCTATCCCACGTAAAAATAAGTCTACCTTATCTCATACAGAGCGACAAAATGGAATCATTATTTTTTGTCTCATCAAAAATAGTATACTACTGTACTTTACATATTCACTTTTCAATGACTTAACAGTCGCTTTAGGCCATAATCGTATTTTACAGCAGTGGCATGCTTATTTATTTCTATTTGTACTGTGTACTATATTTATAATGGGAGTCGTTCGTGGGATTTTATTGAGTAAGAGGGAATAAAGCATACCTCACTCCAATACTTCGTTGATGGGTAATTAAAACCACCTATACCTTTGCAATTGTCTCTTATGCAAAAGGTATAGGTGGTTTTATTATTAAATCTATTAATAAAGCATAATAATTAAAAAAAGTGTTGCACTAATAATACTTATTTTTATTGTTTCTACTTTATATATGGAATATGTCTGTACCTCTCGCTTTAGATTATGCCAAATAATGAAACCATATAAAAACGCAAACATAACCATTAATGGTTTATACAATGGACCGACCCATGTTGCCCAAGCAAAAACGCTTGAAAGCATCGCAAGTACAAGTACTAACAGCCACCATATACGCCTAAATGGTTTAGATCCTTCTAGATTATGACGTTTATAATAGTACATAGAGAATATATTTACAGCTACCACAATAAGTGGCAGGATAAATATCCATGGTATTGTTTCTACAGAGTATAATGTTTGAAATACTTCATCATACATGTCAGAATTCCCAACAAAAAACTGGCCCGAATCAACATTTAGCATGCCTGCATCTGAAATCTGATAGCGCTCTTCCCGATAATCTTTAACAACGACTACATCTGCAATATGGTTACCTAACTTTCCATCTGCCTTTTCGACATACTGTGTTAAGTCTTCAAAAAAGCTATAAACAATTGTATCTTCAACCTTCTTTATAGAAATATACAAACTCGAACTTCGCGCAAAGAATTTCCCTTCTTTTCCTCCGAAATGCTTATAAATTGCTTGGATGGATTGATCAGCAGTTTGAGGCGGTGATAAATTTTGTGGGATCAAAATTAAAAATAGAGCAATCGTGGCAATCGTTAGTAGTAAAAAACTTTCCTGCCATAACGTTAAGCCATTTCTTTTCTTATGGTGAATGTGTTCATAAATACTGGCCTTTACTGCCTTATCCTCTGGTAATTTATTGAGTTCCTTCAGTCGATTGTTTAAATCCAAATTCATCACCTCCAAGTATTTTCTCCAAAGCCTTCATAGCATTTCTCTGTGTATTCGCTATTTTCACTGTAGACCACCCTAAAATTTCACAAGTTTCGGCTAAATTCAACTCTTCAATTTTTCTGTAAATAAGAACCTCTCGATATTCAGGCTTTAATAATTGGATTGCTTCATATAATAGCCGACGCTCCTCAGACTGCACGATCCAATCATGTGGTACATATTGCGTCTCCCGTTTTTCATGTTCTCTTTGAAATGGTAGCCATTTAATTAGTGCTTTTTTTCTATATGTGTCATAAACAAGGTTTCGTGCAATTCTCCTTATGTAAGTGCCCATAGCAGCCTCATTTCTAAACTGTCCTTTATAAACGCGGATAAAGGTTTCCTGCGTTAAATCCTCCGCTAAACCTGGATCCGAGACCATATAGTAAATAAATTGATAAATGCATTGAAAATATTGTTCATAAAGCTCATCAAACTCCATCTTCTCACCTCTCTTACTTTATTAGACGAATGAGTAAACAAGATTTGTATATTTAAGTGTAAATTTACTAAGTTAAAAAATAGGCTACCTGACACCATATAGCATCAAGTAGCCTAAAACTTTTTACAGATCCGTTTTCATTTTTTCAAATGCATGTATTAACGCATATTTTTGTACACCACGAGCCATTTCAATGCTTTCCTGGGCATGATGATGAAGGGCTGTTTCATTCTTCATTTTGTATGCATAAACCGCTTCAATTGCTGGCTGCATCCACGGCTTTGTAAGCTGATTGCTTCGCATGTCAGTTGTTCGTCCTTCAAGTGCAGCGATATAACATTTTGCATAGCTAGTTAATGGCTCTTTATTTATTTTATCGGCCGCATCCTTTGCTTCCTCTAAATTCTCTTTCATGATCGCCATCAGAAATTTACAGTTATACTTTATTGCTGGCTGCTTATATTTTACGATGGCTGTTTCTAATGAGTGAAGCTGGTCTTCCCTTGTACCATAAGCAAGAGCGTAAGGATAGGCAAAAAACGGATCTTTTTTACGATCTTTTAGTAGTTTATCTACCATCTTCATATTATTTGTCCTAAATAAAATATGTATATGTCTATAAATCATTGCGATCGCAATAAGAGCAATAATGCCGATTGTAATGAATAGACGAACTCCTGCTAATGATAGTAATAATGTTAAAATAAAAATGAACAAGTAAAATATGGCTAGTTTTGTAATTTTCATAATTCCTCCTACTGTAGTTTCTTCCGCATTTTTCGAGAAAAAATAAAGCCAGCTCCAAGGAAGAATACTAACGCCATAAACTTCATGAGAGGAATAATAAATAACTTGCTAATCAAGAAAACAACCAAAATATAATAGACCACCATTAACAGTAAAAATAACGTCAGTTTATTCACTGTGCTTCCTACTTTCATTCAGTGCTGTTTCAATGGCCGCTAGCGCTTTCGGTCCCATCCCGTGTAAATTTTCCAACGTTGATAAATCAACCTTTTCCAATTGCTCTAATTGTGTATACCCTGCCGCATTTAATGCACGTATAGCAGGCTTCGCTATTCCCTTTGGCCATTCCGTCATTTATGCTCGTCCCTTTCTTTTTCGTCTATTAAGTATCTCAGTTCCTATAATACCTATTAATAGTATAACTAGTGAGGCGACATGATAGTCATCGAAAAAAGTCGTAAATGCTATATTATAATAACGGCATATTGCGGTGATAATACGCCCTCCCATTAATATAAAACCGATAATCAAGCATCCTTTTACTAGCTGCTCGATGAACTGCATTTCCATCACCTCTTCTGCTTTATTATGCAAGGGAAAATGATGAAATGCAAATGAGCTAGGTCTTTAGAGCACATTAAACATTGCCATGAAGGAGGCAAACAGATTGCCAATGCCATGTATGCCCCAGCTTGTTAGGATGGAACCATTGGATTTTCGTTCATTGATCCATCCCATTAAATAACCTGTAAACGCGGTTGCCATAACAACTAATACTACAACTCCAAAAGGAACTAAAGAATAAAACATCCATCCATGTAAAATACCAAAAAGTAGACTTTGCATGATATTTCCCATTTGAAAACCAAACTTATGCTTGAATCTTTTTAGTAAGAAGCCTCGGAACAACAGCTCCTCTGACAATCCTGTTTGCACCATAGCATAGAAAAGTGCTGGTATGAGCGCTGAAAAACCAAGTCCTATAAAACGATTGGACGCTAAAATTGAACTGTCTAGGTAGAAATAGGTAATTGTAGTAAGTGGCACGAATAATAAAACCATAATAAATAAAAACCATACAAAATAATTCCCTTTATTTTCAATGACAGGCTTTTTGAGACCGAGCCATCTTAAAAATGATTGTTCCTTTCTTGCTGAGAAAAACCACCAAATAAACGGTATGACCGAAAATAAAATGACTTGTATAATTGCATTTATTGCACTTTCCAGAACCATAATCTTTCCCCCTGTTCAAAATGTTTTACATGAAGAATGACAAGCGATGGTAAGGTGTTTCCTGAAATCGCTGGTTGATGTTTGAAGTTCGCGCCGGTAACATTTGCTTTTCCGCCGCTTAATGTGGAAACTTCACCGCTAACTCCCGCTTTTCCGCCGCTTAATGTGGAAACTTCGCCGCTAACTCCCGCTTTTCCGCCGCTTAATGTGGAAACTTCGCCGCTAACTCCCGCTTTTCCGTCGCTTAATGAGGAAGCTTCGTCGGTACTCTATATTGCGTCCTTCTTCATGTTAAGCATATTAAATAGCAAAGTTGAAATCAAGATATTCTTAATGATAATCATTAAATAATTATCTTTTATAACTAAATATTAAATGTTAATCAATAGATGCACAAAAAATGCGACTAGAAAAACACTAGTCGCTTTCAATCTTTATTCGGATTTCGTTCAATATTTCATCACAATGCTTTTCGAAAAGAATAGCACCATTTTTCATATCCTAATCGATCTTCATAAAAACGATGCGCACTAGTCCTTTGAATACCAGACTCTAAAGCAATATAGTGCGCGCCATTTTCTTTGCCCCATTGGTGAAGATAATGCAATAATTTTTCACCATAGCCTCTTGAACGATAGGCCTCATCCGTTACTAAATCATAGACAAACATATGACGTTCACTGTAGAAGTTGACTCTCCAACTTAATCCAGCGACTGCCATAATGTTATTTTTTTCGTATAAAGCAAATAACATATAGCCATCTTGGATCATTTCCTTTAATAATAGGAAGTACTTTTCTAATGTTAATTCCATACGAAGCTGCACCATAACAGCATATGCTTCCATCCATTCCTGCTGCGTTATTAATTGTTTAATTGTTACGGTCATTTTTCGAACCTCCTTTTACCAATATTTAATATAATGAAATACTCCATCGTCTATTTTCATCCCAAGCTTCTCATAAAGTTTTTGAGCACGAACGTTGTCTGTCGCTGTTTCTAACCCCATATAACGTGCATCCTTCTGTAAACAGTATGAATAACACTGTTCAATTAGGCCATGTGCTATACCTTGTTTCCTGGCATTCTCTGCCACAAATAAATCGTTTAATATAAAAGCCCTTTTCATCGCAACAGATGAAAAAATAGGATAGAGCTGGACAAAACCAACTGGCTGCGCATCCAAATAAGCTAGAAAAATGACTGACTCCTCCTTATTTAAACGCTCCATGAGAAACTGCTCAGCCTGCTCTAAGTCGGATGGTTGACCATAAAATTCTCGATAAGCATTAAATAATGGTACCACGTCTCCAACTGTTGCTAACGTTACTGTACAAATCTCCATTTTCGTTTCTCCCCATTTCTTTTAATATGTAATTCTTGTATTATGATAAAAAACAAACTGACATTTAAAAAGAAACAGTTTTAGACATTCCAACATGTCAAGGAGGGACATTATGAAGGATTTTATTTTCTTATTCACAGATGAAGAGGCAAAATATAAACAAATTTATCAGCAAATCAAATGGTTAATCGAACAAGGGAAATTGAAAACGAATGATTCTCTTCCCTCTATTCGAAGGTTAGCTGATACTTTACATGTCAGTCGGAATACAACCTTAACTGCCTATGAACAGCTTGTAGCGGAAGGATACATACGTGGTGAAGGGCGAAAGGGATATTTCGTGAATGAATTTGAACAAGTTTTTCTTCAGAAGGAGGAACGACCAAGCCTTACTCAAAAAGGAACAGCTAACGGTGGAGATATCATCATTGACTTTCGGGCTGGTGCTGTCGATCAACAGCATTTCCCTCTAAAAGTATGGCGTCAAATGGCAAATCAAGTGTTACCTTTAAAAAAGTGTTATGAATATGGCGACCCTTTCGGTGAGCCACTTTTAAAGGAACAGCTTGTGCATTATTTGCTTCAAGCTCGTGGCGTTCATGTAAATGAAGAGGACCTTATTATCGGTAGCAGCACGCAACAAATGTTAATTTATCTAGGCTTTCTATTAAAGCAAGATTTCCCAAGCGTTATTTTAGAAGACCCTGGCTACAACGGTGCACGAGAAGCGTTCAAGCTGCATGACTTTCAGATAGAGACATTACCTGTGTTGGAAAACGGTGCGCAGCTCGACCATTTAGCGCATTTACATTCGCGCCTACTCTATGTCACACCTTCTCATCATTTCCCATACGGTGTTTCCATGAGTATTCAGCAACGGCAAGCTTTAATTCAGTGGGCCAAAAATGTTGATGGCTATATACTTGAGGATGATTATGATGGGGAATTCCGTTATACGCAACAGCCATTTCCTGCTCTCGCCTCAATTGACAAGTCACGTGTGATTTATATGGGGACATTTTCAAAATCATTTTTACCAGCTATTCGTTTAAGCTATATGGTGCTACCGAAAGTACTTGTTAAGCCATATAAAGATCGCTTTGCTCATTTTGAACATAACGCCTCGTCCTTACATCAATTAACAATGGCGAAATTCATAGAACAAGGTGAATGGGCACGACATATTAAAAGAATGCGTATTACTTATAAACATAAAATAAATACTCTTGTAGAGGAGCTTAACAAACAGTTCGGAGAAAAAGTTACGATACTTGGAGAACAATCTGGACTATATATATTGGTCAAGGTGCAAACACAATTTTCAGAAGAGCAGCTCATTCAAAATGCACAACATTACGGAGTCAAAGTTTACTCTACCAGCCCATATTTCCTACAACAGTCAAGCACTGTTCCTATTATTCAATTAGGCTTTAGTAAGTTAAAAACGGAGGAAATCATCCACGGTGTACGACTGCTAAAAAAAGCTTGGATCACGGTATAATTAGCCATAACTGTAACGGTTATGGCTACTCATTATCACGATAATCATATGTTTCATCAGGCACATTCAATGTCATACCGTTAATACTTACTGTATCATCATCGCTCCAGTTAATGTATGCTCTATTTTCTCGATATTGCCAATATATTTTCTTGGACTTTCTCTTCTCATGATTGAATACTAACTCTCCCAACACAGAATAAGAAGTCGTCGCACCAGCGTCTGAAACATAAGCTTTCACTGTATAGGTTCCTTGTGGAGATGTAGATTCAGCAATCAGCTCTTGTTTAAATCTAGTCCAATCAAAAAACAGCCAATAAATACCGTACCCTATAATACCAGCAAAAAACAAAATCCAAATAAGTAGCACTAGAAGCATTTTTTTGTATATTTTCTTTCTTTCTAACTTCTCGGCATCGTTCATTTGTATCCCCCAATCGGTTTATATTGAGACGATTTCAGAGGAGTAGATGTTTCCTGAATTAGGAAAATAACTCATCAGAGCAGTTTTTTGGGGGACCCGATCAGTTCTCGCGCTGACCCGATCAATTTTCTTTTGAATCCATAAAAAAAGGAATCTGCACAGCTGTCTCTGCACAAATTCCCATAATTTCCATCAATTATGCCTCGGCATAATTGCGTCCGGAATCGGCTTTGTGCATGCACAAAGCACTCCTTTCCGATTCCGTGACATCCGCCGGAGGCTTTAACTTCTTTCAGCAGGTATCCAAACACCTGCTGAAAGAAGTTAAAAATAATCAATAAACGTTGGGATGCCTACTGGTAGCACCGTCTCTAATAATGCAATTTCAATGGCATTGCCTTGTAAACGCTCGATTTTTTCTAAATAGCTCGGTCGTTTATAGCCTAGTAACATCGTAGCAAGTGTTTGAACCGTTAGTTGAATAGCATTTTCAGATTGTGTCTCACTCACCTTTTCGACAGTAACTTTTCCATTCTGCTTCGTAATGACAAATGTGCCATTATTCCATGCGACAATGCGATCACTAACAGCGAGTCGAAGTTGAAAATCATTTCCCGCGAATGGGTAGCGTAACAGAAATTCTTTTACGTCTACAATTCGTGCCATAAAATAAGGGGATACCTTTTGAATAATCTCACTATCCTCTAACAAAAAGGCAACGGCTTCATTGCCGGTTGTTTTACCATAAACATTGTAAATCATCGAGCTATGTGCTGAGACAAAATTCCATAAACCTTTACGCGCCTCTTCCTGTAAATAGACAATTTCATCGATGTAATAATTTTCCTCCATAATACGGTAAAACATATAACCCTGCGGCATATCATCTTCGTCATAATACACTGCAGCCTGAAGGTTCACATCACTATCGATAAATTTTTCTTCCCAAAAATCTTCCTGAAACTTTTCATTCCAAGCGATACTATTACGAACCATGACACCGTGCGTCTTCTTTGAATAATGCGCATAAATGGTCACAACGTCTTCATGTTTCGGATCGACACGTCGGATTTTACCGTTTAAGCCTTTATAGTGAGGAAGCTGCGTATCCTTGACCTGAAATTCCACAATATCACTCATAATTTCCCAGCCCCTTTTTCGGTAATAAGGGATAGAATATGGAAATAAATAGGATATACATTGTCCTTCGTTTCGCATCCGCTCTAGGCTCTCAATAATGAGGCTCTCCATCAAACCATGCCCAGAATATTCAGGGTACGTTCCAACAGCAGTGATACCTCCCATTTCATAGATCTTTCCATGAACATTTACCTCAAAAGGTAGGCTTAAAATTTGAGATACAAGATGTGAACCATCGAACCAACCAATTGCATGCCCCTCATTAAATTGCTTACTTTTGGCATTCACAAAGCGACGATCCTTATGAATGGACATGGACATTTGAAAAACATAATTAAGTAAATCTATAAACTGTGCCATTTCATCTAATCGAATTTCTCGCATAACTAAGCCTTTACGTTGATTCATGATTCCCTCTCCTCATCAAATAACTCTGAAAAAATGGTTTCCGGTGCATTTAAAAAGCGCTTCGTAACAATGTAATGTATAGTATCCTCATAACGAATAGATTCAATCTCCCCATTATCAAAACTATAGATTGTAGCATTTGGATAGCCAAGCAAAATAGGTGAATGTGTGGCGATAATAAATTGTGCCTCATGCTCTAAATCTTTAATAATTTTGAGTAGGCTTAGCTGCCTCGTTGGCGACAACGCCGCTTCAGGCTCATCCAATAAATAAATGGCCTTCCCTTTAAAGCGGTGCATAAATAGCGATAAAAAGGACTCGCCATGTGATTGATGATGTAACGATTTACCACCAAAAGCGGCATACTTATTTGGATGACTATCTAACAAATCAATATGACTTGCAAATTGATAAAACGTTTCCGAACGTAGGAAAAAGCCATTTGAAACCTTTGGCCACCAGGATAAACGGATGAATTCCCCGAGTGCAGATTCCGCTTTATGTACTTCAAATAGATTTTGGCGACCACCTCCCGCAGTATTAAAATCACAGCGATCAGCTATAGCCTCCAATAGGGTTGATTTCCCAGAGCCATTTTCTCCAACAAAGAAGGTCACATTCGTAGGAAACTCTAGCTCTTGTAAATCCTGTAAACTTGGTATATTAAAGGGATACTGATCTTTATCAACAATAGCTCCCTGTATTACCTTACATGATTTTAAATACATTTCGTTTCCTCCCTTACTACTATTATAACGCGCTTTCGCTACTCTGAAACCGCCCTTTTCTCCAAATACAAGCTAGACACTCCCAAAATAAACAATAGACTTATTCCTAAAAGGGAAATTGGCGACCATGATAGCCTTGAATCAAACATCTGAAAGAAAAACGTGAATATTGGAACAAAGCATAAACTCATCATTACTATTAAAGTTGAACAATCCTGAATGCCTATCTGCAATAAATACATCGGAAGCATGACACCCACTGCTGTTACTGCGATTATCCATGAAATATTTCCCGAGAAATATTTAAAAAATATGTCGAAAGTCGCGAAAAAAGATAATAAAATTATGCCATAATAACGATTGGCTAAAATCATTGAAGTAGTCCAACCAGCCTCACTTAATCTTTTAGAATACATCGTACAAAGTACCGCTCCAACTCCACAGCCAACACTCGCTATTAATGCTACAATCACTGGCAATGTTAGGTCCATTTGAACAGCTGATTTCCCACTAACAACCGCTAATATTAATATAGTACAAGCAATAAATGTCCCCGTGGCAATTACCCATTGTGCTTTCGGAATGGATTCCTTGCCAAAAACAGCTAACACCAAGACAAAAAGCGGTCCAATGCCCATCTCAAGCGCACTTACAATCGCTGACTCTACATATTTTAAAGCAAAATAAAAGCCCATAAATGCTAACACAGATGCGACATTCAACTTCACTACATAATTAATATTTCCCTTCCACCGATTAGCTTGTTTATGTTTGCGTGCAAAGAAAGAGAAATAAATAGCTGTAATGAAAAAACTAATACCAGTAAATAGAAATGTCGGTACTTCTTGCACCTGCTTTGCATAGAAAACCTGGCTCATCGAGGTTAAAAGTGCTGAAAATACAAGAGCTACTAATCCTACTGTAGTTGCCTGTTTTTTTGTAATCTCCATACATTTCCCCTGTTTACTTCCAATCATTGTTAAATTATTTTCGATACATCATAATTGAATTCTACTTTTTCGTCAAGCGCCTATCCAAAATTGGTTCCCCTGCAGTATAACAAATGTTCTATATTATAAGTTCTTTTCATACATTGAGTAAAACCTTTCCCATGCTAATAACCTCGTAAAAACTCTGTCTCTTTTACATTACATACGAATAATTAAGGAAGGGCTTTTTTCTAGGTTCAATAAAAAAGTTATAAGGAGAAAAAATATGTTTGTAACTCATTTTTATGAAAATAAGACGTCCGTTTTAAGCCAGTTACTAGTAAGTCTACCTACCGTAGAAGAGAACATTAAAATTAAAGGACGTAAAGCAAAGATTGTCCAGATTGTTCAAATCGACGACAGCAACAACTATCACGTAAGTATCATTTTTGAAAAAGTGCCTAAAAAACAACCAGTAAAAGAGATTGGCAAGAAAAAGAGATAGCTCTTCCCTATTTACCGATCGACGCTATCATTTAATGGTAGCGTTTTAACTTTTAAAAAGTGGGAATCGAACTCAATCCATTACCTATGCTTCTCAATGTGATAAATATCTCAAGCAAAACATTTGATTTTTCAACTGATAACGATTATCATTATCATTAGATTATTTCTTTACTCCGAAGTGCTTAGTTCAGAATCCCCCTATTTTTTTGAAATAAGCATGTATTAAACAGATATTCTTACATCAGACTAAGAATTATCCGTTTTTTAATCAGCGGATATTTACCACCCACTGAAAGCCCCCGGCGGATGTCACAGATTTGGAAAGGAGTTCTTTGTGCAAGCACAAAGCCAAATCCGGACGCAATTATGCCAAGGCATAATTGATCGTTAAGATATTTACATAAATAAAGGAGCTGTTTTACATGGATTATCGTATTGAAAAAGACACGATGGGTGAAATTAAAGTACCTGCAGATAAAATTTGGGGTGCTCAAACGCAGCGCAGTAAAGAGAATTTCCAAATCGGAACAGAACAAATGCCTATTGAGCTAATTCAAGCAATGGCCATTTTAAAGAAAAGTGCTGCGATCGCCAATAATAAACTAGGTAAGCTTTCAGATATTAAAGCAAATGCGATTGTGCAAGCAGCTGATGAAATTTTAAATGGTCAGTGGGACGATCAATTCCCTCTTGTAGTTTGGCAGACTGGTAGTGGTACACAGTCAAATATGAACGTCAACGAGGTAATTGGGCACCGAGCAAACCAAATTTTACAAAATGCTGGTGAAGCTGATCGTATTCATCCAAATGATGATGTCAACAAATCTCAAAGCTCAAACGATACATTCCCAACAGCTTTGCATATCGCAGCAGTATTAAAAGTTGAAGATTATTTACTGCCTCGACTACGCTTACTAAAAGCAACACTTGATGACAAAGCTGAGAAATTTAAAGATATTATTAAAATTGGTCGTACCCATTTACAAGACGCAACACCACTTACTTTAGGTCAAGAAATTAGTGGTTGGGCAGCAATGCTTGCTAAATCCGAGCAAATGATTATCCAAAATATTGAATATATGAAAGAACTAGCGATTGGTGGAACAGCAGTTGGTACAGGTATTAATGCACATCCTGAATTTGGTGAGCGTGTAGCAACGGAAATTAGTGAATTAACAGGAAAACAATTTACTTCAGCATCCAATAAATTCCATGCACTGACGAGTCATGATGAAGCCGTTGTCGCACATGGCGCATTAAAGGCGCTTGCAGCTGACTTGATGAAAATTGCCAATGATGTTCGCTGGTTAGCGAGTGGTCCTCGTTCAGGCATCGGTGAAATTACGATTCCAGAAAACGAGCCAGGCTCATCCATTATGCCAGGTAAAGTGAATCCAACACAAAGTGAAGCGATGACAATGGTTGTTACACAAGTCGTTGGTAATGACGCAACAATTGCCTTTGCCGCTTCCCAAGGTAATTTTGAGCTAAATGTCTTTAAGCCCGTCATTATCTATAACTTCTTACAATCAACTCGCCTATTAGCAGACACTATGAAATCATTTAATGATCATTGTGCTGTCGGCATCGAACCAAATAAAGAAGTGCTTGACCATAATTTACGAAACTCATTAATGCTTGTAACTGCATTAAACCCTTATATCGGTTATGAAAATGCGGCAAAAATCGCGAAGAAAGCCCATAAAGAAGGAACAACATTAAAAGAAGCAGCGATTGCATCTGGTTTACTAACAGAGGAACAGTTCGATGAATATGTGGACCCTGCGACGATGATTTATCCAAATGTAAAGTGACAGGAATGCAAATTGAACACACTAAACAACAAAACGTTGGTATATCAACCGTTTTAAGGTAACAGGCTCTCTTGTGACCAAGGCAAGTTATTGCATATTACAGCATGTATTTGGGGCTAAATTGGGGCTAATAAAATACGGCGAGCGTGTGTACAGGAATGTGTGAGTAAGAAAGATTGAGGCTAATTTGCTTCAATCTTTTTTGTTGGTCAATTATAAGAATAGCTTACATCATAAAAAATAGCACTGCTCGGCACAGTGCTTTGCTTAGATCTTGTTGATAATAAATACCCTCACAGTATGGAATCCGTCAAAAACTAATTAAACATTTATTTTTCTAAGGGTACCCGTATTAACTAATTTATCAATTTCTTCAGGTTTAAATCGTTTTAAATCATATGTTGTTAACACATTACCTTCTTCGTAATAATCACCATTGTGTCGTATATTTCGATTTCCAGGTACTCATTTTGTAGCGATTGCTGGTCATTTGTCATTTTCAGATTAAATAAGGACTTTTATAATTGTAATTTCATACCTACTGTTCTTAAACTAAATCCCATTTTTTCATATAGTTTAATAGCATTATTCCCTACGTACGCACTAAGTCTAACTTCGGAATATCCTTCCTGTCTCAATTGTCCAATGGCAACATTCATTAATTCTTTCGAAATACCTCTACCTCTAAATATCTCTTTTACAAATAGCTCATAAATAAACCCATTTAATTGTTCCGTAAATTGGTCTTTATTTTCCCCAATCAGGATCCATCCCATTAACTCATTATTCTCTGTTGCTATCAAATAATAGCACCCTTTTTTTAGAAGAGGTTCTATAAGGTTTAAAACTTTTTCATTTGTTGCACTTACTCCGCCCAGTGTACCATCAAATAAAGCTTGTGGCGAAAGAGCTATAATTTCTTCTAGTTCTAAGTTGTTCGGCTTTCTAATTTCCATTTATAATACCTCCCTTCTCGATCTCATATTTAGCTTTATTACCGATTTACCAATCTATCATTATAGTACCATTTTATAAGTCTTTATTTAAGCAAACTACTGCGATCCATCACGGTTGCTACTAGGGCTAGAACACTAACTGTAGTAAGTTCTTTATTTCGCAGTGCTGTTAAATGCTGTGCTTGTATATGTTTCTTATCAATGCCCTATTTAATTATATTTTCTACTCCTCCCTGTAATACTGGTGAACCTGGATTCCCATTCGTCACTTCTTCTGCTTTCGACATAGTTGGAATATAATTTACGCTCACCACACAGTATAGTTATTAACTAAATAAAAGGTGGTGAAAATATGAAAGTTGAATTAAAGCTCACTTATTCTGAATTACTTTTGGTTTTCTTTGTAATTGAAAAAATCTTCTTCTAGTTAAGAAGGTGACGATGCTAAAGGAAAAGGCATTGTCATACGATTAAATTAACAAAATACATAAAAGCATTTTTCTTTTAGGCTGTTTTCGTATAGATTGTTGCTGTTAAAACATAAAGAGCAAGTTGATTCTACACATATTGTAGGTCACCTTGCTCTTTGTCTTTTGAGTTTCAATAAATCCTCCTTCAACTAAAGCCCTTCGTAAATACTAAACTGAATTTATGTTAAATCGTTTATATAGAGACATAGACCTTGCCAGACATCCAAAATATAACACCCTTAGAAGTGACCTTGAAACTCGTCAATTTATATAGAGGTACGATTCCAATTCTTTAACCTTGTTCCCGTCTAATTGGCGTGTGAGCCCGAATGTTTCGCCCTTTCCATCGTAATTTATGACAATGTCGAGATCGTGAAGTAATTCAGTGAAATACTTAAAAGACTTTTTTAAGTCGTCATTGAACTTTGCCCTATCAGGCTCTAGCGTGTCCTGTCTCGATAAAACATAAACAAGATGTCCCATCCAAATTTGAAGCACATTCAGATTTTCAAAGTCCTTTTGAAGGTCGTCGCCTTGAACCCGAAAATATTTCATTTCCGAAGTGAGTCGATCCGCCTTCGGATAATATTCGTTCACGTCGGTTGTTTTGGTAATATCTTCGGCGTGATAGGCAATCCAAGCTTCCAACGTTGGTTCGATTCCATAATTGTTGAAGCCTTCAGGAGTTGAAACGTCCTTCCACACCTTCGCGTTGTTGACTTTAGTTTCTTCCGGTTTTACTTCTTCAATTTTAGTTTCTTCCTTCGTACATCCCGTTAATAAAGCACTTACCAATAATCCTGTATATACTATTTTCATTAACTTCATAATTCGACTCCTCCTACAGTTGAAAAATCTCATACAAAATTTATCTATATTTTACCTAAAAAACCAATTAATTTCCTGGACTAAACTACCTAGTTGTTCGATAACAACCATCTTTGAGAAGACAGCCTTTTTTATTACAAACACATAATAAAAAGCCACAACTCATAATGAGTGTGACTTTGAAAATCCTGATTATAATTCTTCTAAATAGATTGTAACTACAATACTTTTTGGACTGTAAGTAAAAGCTCTTTCACTCACTGCCCTGTAATTACCATCAATATTAACTACATCACCAACGTTCGGAATCAGAGCTGATAGAGTGTCGTTGATGTCATACGTCATAATTACATCTCCGTTTTGTTCACAAAAATTGATATTAATATGTTCTAAATTACTACCCACCTTCTACCACCACCTTCTAGACTAATCATAGACTGGAAATGGTTAACTGTGTAATATGATTTTGATGCATAATAAAAAGCCATACCTTGTTAGATATGACTTAAAATTAATTTTGTAATTATCTTCAAATATTTTCAATTAAACCCTCTAATTGATTCCGTTTAATGTTCAGCTTAATTCTCGCATCTTTTTTTTGCGTAGCTAATATTTCATTATCTGCTAAAATTCTTGTCTAAGCTGAGGGTCAACTGTTGAAACAGTTCATAAAGAATTGCTAATTTCATATTATATCCAATTTTATTTCTGTGGCCTATATAAGCAGAATCTAAATTACTTATCTCGTTTTCAAATTCTTGCTTCCTCTGTTTTAAACCATTCTCAATAAACACTTGCTGTGCAGCATCAATTATTTTACCAAACGTAAAGTGACAGAAATGCAAGTTAACGGTACAACACCTTCCAGTATTGGGCTAAGTGAAGAGAAAAAAATAATAAAGATTGCTGCGAAAATTATTTACTAATCAAGAACAAGGAGTGGTTTTTTTAAGTGTCAGTAAAGCAAGCATTAGATCAATGAACATTTCAATAGGTTAACTCTTACTAGATTCCACTTCTTAGGCTCTCTCGAAAAAAACCGCTCCAAGACATCAACAAACATCCTATTCTCATGTCAACCAACCATAAAAAATAGCCCCCTTAACAAATAACTAAGAGAGCTATATATAATTCCTAATCTATTAATAATCGTCGACAATAAATTAATGGTTATGGGTAATACGAAATTCAAAGTTTTAATACTTGTTACTATAAATTACAGAAAATGTCTTAACTATTTAAAGTTAAATACTTTTTCAATCTCTTCGTTCTTTGCTTTATGATAAATCCTTACGAAACTTAGGAATAAAAACATTTGGCACCTTATTTCTCTAAAGCTTTTTCAATTACATAGCTTTGAGGTATGAAAAATGTTCTGTTGTAAAACTCTGGTTCAATTAAATTCACCGCGTAATAGTTACCAATTTTAAAGCCTTCACTTTTTAGAACAGTTCCAGCTTTCAATTGACCAGCAAATCTTTGATAATAATCATTATTGTTGATTAGATACGGTTTTATATGCTGCACTGTATCCTTTGTTACAATAAATAATGTATCCTTATTAACAGGTTGAGGTTCTATTATTTGAATGTCTGTTGAATCAATTTTATTTCTTTTAATACCGCCACCTATAAAACCAAGATCATAGGTATCGACAAGCTCTCCTTGTTCAATTTTAAAATCTCCCCATATATTTAAATACGTGTAATAGGAATGTGTATGCGTCCCCAAACTATCATCTTCCATGTAAAATGAGTTAAATGGTTTATTTCTATTTATCCACAAATATGCGGGGTTATCATAAAATTGTACACGCTGTTCAAACGGAATCGCCATAAATACTGTTAAATTTGTTGCTTGTACACGATAACCAGAGCTCATCCAATAATACGTTTGCCCATTGTATTTTTCGATATTATATACGCGGAAGTAGTTTCCCTTTTTAACTAACATCGATTCAAACTGTCCATTGACGTTTTTCTTGTACACTTTCACATCTTTATTAAAGGTCATTTTCCCTGTTTGCCCTTTGACAATTTCTGCTCCATCATACATCACTTTCGCTTCTGATTTTGTTGGATTTACTACTGCAAAGACAAACGCTGCTAGTAACGCAATAAATAATTTTTTCATTATTCTCTCCCTGCTCAACTTTATTTTAGAAAACATTATCCCCTAGCATTATATACCAATAATCTGATATTCTACCAATCTTAATAAAACGATGTAAAAAATCTCAATGTATTTTCCATTGTCAGTTTCTCTATCCTATATTGTAATTACTGTCCTCCACAATTCATCGTTCTACTAGCAAAGATAAAACTCATCGCAATTCTTTGTAGATTAGCGATATTAGTTCCCTATTTATAGCTAGACATAACACTAATTAATGTTTTATTATAAAACGATTAGAGAAATTGATATCAGCAGATTAATAAATTGTAGAGGGGTGTTCCTTGATGACAAAAAGTAAAATGAATCCGAAAGTTGATGAATTTTTAAGTAAAGCTAAAAAGTGGCAGGAAGAATATTCGGTGTTGAGAAATATCGTTCTTGACTGTGAACTAACTGAAGAATTTAAATGGATGCATCCTTGTTACACGCTTGAGAACAAGAACATTGTGTTAATACATGGCTTTAAAGATTATTGTGCACTTCTGTTTCACAAAGGTGCCTTGTTAAAGGATGCCCATGGGATTCTAATTCAACAGACTGAAAATGTACAGGCCGCACGCCAAATTCGTTTCACTAGCGTTCAAGAAATAGTTGGAATGGAAACTATCATAAAAGACTATATTTATGAAGCCATTGAAGTAGAAAAAGCAGGTTTAGAAGTGCCAATGAAAGAGCATAAGGAATACATAATTCCTGAAGAACTTCACAATAAATTCAATGAGATGCCTACCTTGAAAACTGCTTTTGAAGAATTGACACCAGGGCGACAAAGAGCATATATTCTACATTTTTCTCAACCTAAACAATCTAAAACGCGCGTGTCAAGAATTGAAAAATGCACGCAGCAAATTCTCGATGGAAAAGGATTAAATGATTAAGTTTATTGAGCCACACCTTTTTAATCGGTTTTGTATTATAAATATAAAAGTCCAATTTCAAAATTAAGAAATTGGACTTTTATCATTACATAGGAACAACTTTCAATTCTTAGCATGCTTCCATTCTTCATAATAGTTAATCAAATATTGTACCTTTATGAGGATTTCTTAAAAATTCAAAAAGCATTTTGATTTGAGTATCTGTATTTCTCCCTAAAGAAAGCTTTGGTAAATGATCTTCATGATAAAAGTTTACTCCTTTTGTCTCCAAACCATTTCTTGCATACCCACCAGTAACTTCACATTGAATAAACAATTTATAATAATGATATGGTTGAGGTGGATGAGGATGCTTATTCATATCCAATACAGCAAGTAATTTCGTAGGAACTACATCGTAACCCGCTTCTTCTTTAATTTCTTTGACAATGTTTTCACTAGGCGACAAACCTATATCACAGAAACCACCTGGCAAAGACCATCTATCATCAATTTTTTCTCTTACCATTAGTATTTTATTGTTATTAAATACTACTCCTCGAACATCTATTTTAGGTGTTTGATAACCCGTTTCATTCATAAATAAATCCTTGATTTTTTCTAATTCTATTCCAGTGTATTCTCTCATAATCTCGGCACTTAAATTTCTTAATTCTTCATAACGTTCTATATCGTAAACGTCTTTTGAAAAAGTTAATCCTGCTTGGGATATTGCTTGGATCTTCTTTGCCCACTCTAACCATTTAACTCATGGCGATTACCTACCTTTATAAAATCAACATAATGATTAAACGTTTATTACTGCTTTTAATCGTCTTGTTACTTTTTGTATCTGTTACATTCACAAAGACTTATTAGAGATAATCTATAGTGTAAAATATTAATATCACACCAACTATACACATAATCCAGGATAAGGTAGAACTTGAACTGCTTGCTATTTTATTCCGAAGATTAACTAAGGTAGGGTTTATCAACTTTCCAAACAATTTATATCCTAAAAATATAAGCAGAGCCGGTAAAACCATAATAATATTGTATGCTGCTATAATTGGCAGCCACTGATAAAAAGGTAGATCTTTTGTCGTTAATAAGCCAATAGCGGCAAAATACGGTAAAGCCATGCCTGCCTCAATAATAAAAGTACTAACACCAATAATAATAATGGAGAATATGCTTTGAGTTTTTGGCTTTGGCATATTATCTTTTTTATTTGCAGGGATAAAAAAGCTAGCAGTAAATAATATCACCCCTACTATAAAAATGACCCAGCTAACTATTTTATTTTGAAAAATGTTAGAGAATGCTTCCATAATAAAATTTAGGCCTAACATCATGATGATACCTAATGAAAAATATAGTAGCCCAACCGTAAGAAGATATGCTAATAATCTTGATGTTAAATTTCTATTGTCTGTTAAAACGAGAAATAAAGTAACACCAATAATTGTAGGGCTTAATGTATCTAAAAGAGCTAAGCCACCCAAATAAATTAATATATCTGTTCCCATCTTTCCCTCCACATTTCAAATAACTATGATTTATGTCCGAGATAATATATATATGCCTTTTCCATAAAGTTAAGGATTTCCTGATCCATTGGATATAAATGATATTTTTGAGATTCCTCGGGTGACATTCTAATGTCCCAAAGTTTATCTAAAAAAGCATCTTCGCCATTATAATCTTCACCTTTTTTTACATCCATTCTCTTAATAATATTTTGAATTCGTGTATTACTATAACCAAGGTGCATATATTTTTTTAATTGCCCTACTAAAGCAATCCACTCTAAAGAGTCCGGATCACTACTACCCATTTTCGGAAGTTTTTCTAGTACTCCCATGTTTTTAAAATTTAATGTATCCCGATTATTCTTTAACACTTCTTTAGAATCCTTATTATTATATAAATCCATAATTTTTTTAATCCTAAATTCTTCCCCATCAATCGCTATACCGTTTATTAGTTCCCTTAAATTAATTTCTATCTTTGAAAGACGGTCCTTTTCACTTATAACATAAGATAGTTGTTTCATTAGACTATTGGACCAATCCCATTCTTCGGACTCTAGCATCATTTTAATTTCACTTAATTGAAATCCTATAGTTTTTAAGAATTGTATTTGCTGAAGTTTCTTCAACTCCGTGTTTGAGTATAATCGATGACCTCCTTCAGTTTTTGAGACAGGTTTCAGAAGTCCCATTTTGTCATAATATCTTAAGGTTCTAACTGATACACCGCTCAGTTTTTTAAATTCGTTAATATGAAACAAGTTAATACCCTACTTTCTTATTCATTTGTATTATTAAAAAACATGGTTTTTAATACGTAACCAATCCCTAAGCCAATTAGTACCCCTGGAAAAGCATTATCAAAAAGTAAACCGACTCCTGCTCCAATAATAACGCAAGCATAAATAATAATATCGTCTTTCTTCATAATAGGATTCTCCTTTTATTAAAGTAAAAGCTCTACTAACAGTATAAAAGATGACGCAACGTCACTTTCAAGTCATTAAACATCCTGTTGCATAAAATTTGAAACTGACCTTACGTCATCTAATACAATCAAGTTTAAGGAGGGAGGAAAATGATTAAACAAACAACTATTAGTTTATTTTTATTACTAATTATGCTTGCAGGCTGTTCAACAAAGGAGGAAGAAGTCGTCGTAAATAAAGAATCCATAGAAGATATTGAGGAAATTTTGATAAATTTTGCAAGTACAGATGTTGTGTTTTCTCCAAGCGAAACAACTGAAATAGAAGCAATTTTAACGGTGAATGATGACGGACCGGGTGCAATAGTAGAGAAATCTTCAAAACAGTTATCGATTAAATTGGATACTGATATTACACGATTATTTAATCTTAGGAAAAAACCGACTTTAGAAGTTAAAGTACCTAAGCAATTCAAAGGGAAAATATTTCTTGATGGATCTTCTGGTAATGTTACTGGAAAGGAATTAATTCAAAATGACATTGAAATACGCTCAAGCAGCGGTCATGTTAAACTTCATTTGATAAAATTGAATAATGATGTAAAGATAACAACCACAAGTGGTAAAGTATCAGTGAATTTTGATGAAAAACAGCCTAATTTAGAATTAGATATCCATACAAACAGTGGTAGACCATCAATCGGTTTAACTCTAAACGGCAATTCAAAGACAAATAAGGGCTTACAGGGTATTTCAGGTGATGGTGATCATAAGATGCAAATTGTAACGAAGTCAGGAAATATAGATTTGAATTAATAGGATAGATAGATTTATATGGCATAGCATCTTTAAAGTTAAATATGCTATGCCATTTCTTTTAAAAGAAGTGACAATTACTACACACTCTCTGCCCTTTAGTTACAACAAAAAAACCACTCATCGTGGAGTGGTCATGTGTATTATCTTTATCAAGTTTTTAAGCTTTCGATCTATCAGTTAAATCTGAGGTCAATATGCTCGATCGGCCAACAGATGATACTTGTTGTACCCATTATTTTTTCTTTAGGGATGAACCCTATCTCAGGATTTCTACTATCATTACTTACACGACGATTATCACCTAATACAAAGTAATACCCTTCAGGTACCGTAGTTTCATTTAAGTCTTGTTCTAACGTAAAATCATAAGTAAGTGACCCGGGATCTTTTAATTCCTTCTTGTACTGATCTAAATAAGGTTCACTGTACTTTTCTCCGTTTATGTATAATTGATCATCCTTATACTCGATTTTATCTCCTGGTAGACCAATGATACGTTTAATAATATTTTTTTCTTCATTCTGTATAATAACATTATTAATAACAACAACGTCAAATCGATCAATTGACTTAAATTTCGGACCAATTCTATTAACAATAACACGATCGTGGTCTTCTAGTGCTGGCTCCATAGAAGCACCATTTACGAGTACTGGCGTAAATAAAAACTGCTTGATTAAAAAAGCCACCAATAAAGCGAAGGCAATTGCCTTTATCCATTCAACAAACTCATTTTTTTGTTTTCCCTGTATTTTTTCTTCCAAAATTTCACCTCCTAGTATTTCTCTTATTTAATACGTAAAAAAAGGAAAATAGTTTCAATTTTCTGTTCAAATAATTAAGTTTTCTTGGAAAATTCATTCACAAACAAAATTCAAGAAGCCATTGTATGCGATTGCTGACTATATCCATTTCTCTCTATCAGAAACGATATAACGACCTGAGCCCTTTAAAATTCAAGGGCTCAAGCCGCTTAATACATTTTTATTATTGCCATTGTCTACTTGACAAGGAGCAGTCCATCTATTGAGTACCTAGACATTTTTAAAATTCCCTTATTTCATTCGTTGTTACAATTGAACTTAAAATACCTATTGTTCCGAGAACTAATAACGACTTCGATGGACCAATAATCCCCAATGTTAATCCTCCTACTCCTACTGCAGTTGTTAAATACCTACTATATTGCAGTTTTGATTTTGTTACTTTTGGCGTTTTCACATTTACCCCAACCATCTTATTTACCTTAATCAAAGCAGCATCTAATTGTTTAATCATTTTTATTTACCTCCGTTAGAATTATTTTAAGAAATAATTTATAGCTGGATTAATTATCAGTAAGAAACTAGAAACCAAAACGTATATGCCATATTTTTTCTTTTTTAAAACAAACCAATAATAAACACTACAAGTGCAAGTCCAATTGATATGTAGCTGAATATTCCTATAGTATTATTTTGTTGTAAGAAATCTGATATTATTTTCCCCATTAGTAATCTCCCTCTATTTTTGACACCAAGGTACTTTATTAGCATTTTGGTTTGCTAAAGAAGGAGATTTTGCAAAAATTTGATCTATAGAACTATCAAGAAGAATGTTGAATATTTCACATTTGTTATACACTAAATCTTTATTCATCGCTGCCGTATATAATAAAGTACTAAAGATTCCATAAGCTTTTTCTTTTGGTATTCTCATATTTAAATTTGAACTCTCTAATACATCATCCAAAAAATTCATATCATTTTCTCTTAGATTTTCAATTTTTTCTTTAGGTAACTTTTTAAAAAACAAATGATATTCCGGATTGTTGAAATTATATAATGACGGATGCTTTACATACTCTTCAAAAAGCCAGTTCATCGCTTTTTTAAACCCTTCAATACCTGAGTTAGTCTGTATCATAGAGTCCCATTGTTCTTTCAATTGATTTTGAATCATGGACAGCACCTCTAGAAACAGCTCTTCTTTTGATTTATATAGCTTGTAAAAAGTTTCCGTTGATATTCCAACTTCATTAGTAAGAGTAGCGATACTAGTTAATTTGAATCCTTTCGTTTTCCAACTTTTAGCGCAGATTTTAAGTAATTTTTGTTTAAGAAATGGAATATCTTCTTCAGTAAGATTTTTAGCCATTAGATCGGTTCCTCTAATTAATATCATGTCCCTTTCATTTCGTACTTTCATTGTACGAATCGATTTTCTCTTTTTTCTTACTCATTCCTTACAAGTTTATTAATTTTATAATAAGCAAAGGGTACAGCAGATCTATGAATTAGGCTTTAAGCAAGCTAAAAAAGCCCTCCACAGAAGATTGTGGAAGGTAATAGAAAAATTTATTTACGATAAGTATATCTCTCAGAATACTATCCCTCTCAATACAGCGTACTTAGACTTCTACCGCCGTCACTCTCCCACCGATCAATGTCCCAAACAACATCAACATCTTCCCAGCCGTCATGTATTTCTCCGTTAGGAAGGGTACCAGTTCTTACTATAGAAATAATACATCATCCTTTTTTTATCAATTTCGCCTTGGCGTAATTGCGTCCGGATTTTGAATTGTGCCACACAATTCATTCCTTTCAAAATCCATGACATCCGCCGGAGGCTTTATCTTCATTTAGTAGGTGTTTGACTGAATGAAGATAAAGATTTCATGTTTCTATATTATGTATTGTTATTTGTTTTGTTCATCGCCAAATATGGTGCTTGTTTTGGAGCTAATAATCCAACAGCCACAGAACATTGAACCATTTCTATGGTTGCATACTCTTTAATACCGATAATATGCACTATCATAAAAATACCAAAAATCATGCTGCTGGAACAAGTGTTGGAATTTCAGGGAATAAGAAATTTACATATCTATACCAATGTAAATAAAACCTACATACCTTCCCATAGCTCTCCTTGCAAAAGAATAAGGTAAGAACCAGAAATTACAATCTCCACTCCAATAGCCCAACGGCGTACCCATTCACATACAATCGGGTCTGTCACTCGATGTCTTCCGCGATTTCAATCTTAGATTCATTTCCATTTAAGTATAGCTGAACTGCTTGATTTCGTTGTTCAGCATTTACTTTTGCCATAAAAAAAACCCCCGTAAAATTTAGATTGATGTCTAACATTTACGGGGCAGTTCACATTCGTATGTTTTTATAAGAAAGAGTGAAAGCTTTGAGGGGCTAATAAGATAGAAACTTTCGTTTTATATTTTTCCAACCTAAAATTTCTTTTATATATTCAGCAGGTGTTATTACAAGTAAACTTTTAAATTCTTTGTAATAATGTGAAGGATCATAGTAACCATATTGGTCAATGTTTACAGGTGTCTCTTCAAAAGAAAAATGTTGAAGTAAGAGTTGAATACGTATGAATTTACTTAGCTTTTTTGGTCCAAAACCTGTTTTTTTGTAGAAAAGTTCTCGGATATATCGTTCAGAATAACCTGTTTTATGCTGAATTACATCTGGTAAGAACAGCCCATTATTTTCAATAATAGAATCAAAACAAGTAGCGAATATTTCATCACCCAAGCTTTTTTCCTTTTTTTGAGAACAAAAATACTCATTACAAATCTGAACCCTTTGTTCGAAATCTCCTGCTTCAAAAACAGCTTGTATAAATTTAGAGTCTAGTGTGCAGCCTAATTCAACATTAACAAACGGTTGTTGAACAATTTGTTTTAATGCGTAATTGTATTGAATAACTGTTTGTTTTGGATTTAGACGAACACCAAAATATTTACCTTTTGGGGTAAATGAATAAATTTCACGTGTAGTTGGGGTATTCCCTAAGACAACCTTTTGATCTTTGCCCATGTAAAACATTATATCTTGGCAAGCATCAGGAATGACATGAATATCACTATTAATGCCTATTGGTTCAAACTCATAATAAAATAGTATATCCTGGTTTAAATTGCTGTTTGGAGCCAATTCTCTATAAGAATACGTTTTTTGGACCAATTCAGGTTGGATTGGATAATAGCTACTCAATAAGCCGCCCCCTCACTTCACTCTTAGGTAAAATTAAAAGAATCCTTGCGCCTGTTCATTGTAACTAGCTAAGACACATTTAGTTGATTGATACGATTCTAAAGCTTTTAAATGATTTTCGCGACCGACGCCTGACTTTTTGTAGCCGCCAAATGCTGCACCAGCAGGGTATTGGTGATACGTATTTATCCAAACACGTCCTGCTTGGATCTCTCGACTTGCTTTATAGGTAACGTTTGTATTACGTGACCATACAGCTGCCCCTAATCCATACATCGTATCATTTGCAATTTCAATCGCTTCCTCGAAGGTTTTAAACGTAGTCACTGCCAATACAGGACCGAAAATTTCTTCTTGGAAAATACGCATTTTGTTATTGCCTTTAAAAATAGTTGGTTTAATAAAATAACCATCTAAATTATCCAGGTGATTTTCGGCGCCACCGATTAAACATTCTGCACCATCTTGTTTGGCAATTTCAAAATAAGAAAGAATTTTTTTATGTTGTTCTTCTGAAGCCTGTGCACCCATCATTGTTTCAAGTTCGAATGGATCACCAACTTTAATTTGCTCTACTCGTTCAATGGCTTTTTCCATGAAACGATCATAAATAGACTCATGGATCAAGGCTCTAGATGGACAAGTGCAAACTTCCCCTTGATTTAAAGCAAACATAACTAATCCTTCAATCGCCTTATCTAGATATCCGTCATCAGCATCCATGACATCTTCAAAGAAGATATTAGGAGATTTGCCACCTAACTCTAGTGTAACAGGAATTAGATTCTCAGATGCATATTTCATAATCAGTTTGCCGACAGCTGTAGAACCCGTAAAGGCCACTTTGGCAATACGTGGGCTTGAAGCTAACTCTTTCCCTACCTCTACACCAAAACCATTAATGACGTTTAATACACCTTTTGGTAATAGATCTTGAATAAGTTCAACTACGAATAAGAATGATACCGGCGTTTGTTCTGCTAATTTTAATACAACACTATTTCCTGCAGCAAGTGCTGGCGCCAATTTCCAAGCTGCCATTAAAATAGGAAAGTTCCATGGAATGATTTGGCCAACTACACCAATAGGTTCTTGGTAATGATAAGCTACTGTATCCTCATCAAAAGGTGTCACTTGCCCTTGTTGTGTGCGAATGGCACTTGCAAAATAGCGGAAATTATCAATTGCCAATGGAATATCAGCATACATAGTTTCACGAATCGCTTTCCCATTATCCAAAGTTTCTACCCTTGCAATTTTTTCAAGATTTTCTTCCATACGATCAGCAATGGCTAGTAAGATACGTGCCCGTTCTGCTACGGGTGTTTTCCCCCAAGTTTTTTGGGCTTCATGAGCGGCATCTAATGCTAGCTCTACATCTTCTTTTGTTGAACGAGCTACACGTGTAAATACTTCTTTCGTGATAGGCGTACTATTATCGAAATACTCTCCATTTACGGGTGCTACCCATTCACCACCAATAAAATTGTCATATTTCTTTTTGAATTGAATGCTAGATTCTTCAATACTCGGTTTAACATTTAGCATAATTATCGACCCCTTTAATGATGATGATGATGCTGTTGTTCTGCTTTTACAGGTACCTCATGTTGAATCTCAAAACTACTTAATACTAGTACACAAATCATTAAACCTGCCACAAGGTAAATATGCTTTGGAATGGCTTTTATAAAGATAGGAAACATCTCACGATTCCATACACCGATAGAAATGATAGCACTTACAATAAACATCATTGTAAAAAAGATAATGCTTAACGTTAAATATTGGGTGGTCATTAATGTTAGCATCACGCCCATCATTGCTCCCATAAAACTAGATCCTACACTTTCCATGAATAAGTATATTGGTAAGCCTGTAGACAGTAAATAGCCTAATGCCATAGAAATAATAATAGACGCAATTGCACCTAGTACCATATCGGGAAGCCAGGTAGCCATATTTATCCCAACAGTAGTACTCATTGTCATAGAAATCAGCATTATACAGCACTTGGCCATGCCATGATTAGCAAAACGCTGTTTTAATAAACGGTTAGTGATTACCGTAAAAGTAACAATCACCAACATGCTTAGGAATGGTAGCATATAATCACTCCTTTAAGAGTTTTATTGAATATGACAAGATGACGTTGTGTGACACTTCTTGTCCGGTCTAGGAACGTCTATTGCTGGGTTTCGATCAAAGAATCCAACTGGTTTTAATTGGAAATTGATGTATGCAGTTGGCATTACAGGCCAATCTTCAGGCCGCGGGATATGATGATGACCCATTGTGTACCAAACGACGATATCTTCATCATCAATTGAACGGTTATTCTCAACGTATTTTGGAAGTCCATCTCCTCCAGCATGTTGATTTGGATACATACCTGTTGCATATTTTTCATTTTCATCAAATTGCGTAACGTGTAAATGGTGTTTAAGGAAACCAGCACGTTTCATAACGCTTGCTTCTTCATGAGCAAACGGGAAGCAATTTTCGCCAGGCAAAATTTTATATCCAACAGGTTGATTCACTCGGTTAAGTGAGTTTTTATTGATAATTTTCCAAGTACGCTGAGTTTTTAGGTCTAAATTACGTAACGCTTCCTTCTCCGTTTTAAAGATACGTGAAAGAGGATAGAAACCATTGCCATTCGGATTGTGTTCTCCCAATGATTCTGATACTGTTTCTGTTTCAACTACTGAGTTATTTTCACCGTCTAACATCGTATCAAGTCGGAAATTAAAGAAGTGTTGATGATGTGATGCGTTTAATCCTGGGGAAATCTCAGATCCATATTTTGTTTGGATGCCATCTTCACATGTACCAGTGTTTAAAATACCTGTTAGTTTGACTTCTGCTTCAATCGTACCGTCTTGATAGAAACTCCAATAGAAGCCGTAATCATAATTTCCAACTGTACAGAAGAATGAAATCACTAGTCGACGTGAGCGCCGTACTTCTACATGGCCTGTACGCCAATCTGTATGTTTCCAACCAATCCCGTAATCTTCTTCGTGTAAGCAAATCGCATTTTTGATCGTACGCGCATTTCCTTTAACATCAGCTACAACACCATCAAAGTATTGAATTTCGCCTAAGCAGTCGCAACCTAGTTCTAACGAATTGGCTAATTGACCCATTCCATATTCACCAGCATCAAAGGCATTTTGTGTGTTATGAGAAAATGTTGGTTCACCATAAGGGACAACCATTTCTGATAATGCTGCACGATAAAGAACTGGACGATCCTTGCCTTTGTCATGGTAATTAATTGTGTATAATACAAGGCCCTCACGTGGTGTAAATCCATAGCGGAAACTCCACTTTTGCCATTTGATCAAATTACCTTCAATTGTAAAGCTTGGACCTTCAGGTTGAATGATTTCCAATGGTTTTAAATCATTTCTAAACACAATTGATTCATCAACTTCAGGATGGTAATTACCTGATGTTGTTGGAATTGGACGTACCCCGTGATCTTCTACTTTGTAAACTTCCATTTTGTTTAGGTCTACATACGTTACAATACCTGTTAAAGGGTAAGCATATCCGTTATCTTCTAGTGATTGTTTTTGCCAACAAATCGCACGAAGTAAACGTTTACCTTCATGTTCCTGAACACCAAAATTCCCTGCTGACCAAGGATCCACCATGATTAAATCAGGATTGTCAATGCCACGTTTCTGTAAAGCTGCTACAAAATCAGGGTGGCTCTTTACTAATTCTTCACATTGCTCAAATTCCTCTAAGGCTACATTTGGTTGTACGCCAGGAATATGTTCGTAGGAATCAACTTTTTCTGAAGTTAAATTTACAACTGCTTCAAATGTTTTCAATTCTTTATCATCTAAAATCACTAAAAATACTTGGCGATCTACAGTATTACCTGGTTTGTAATTTAGTACTTCTGATTTTTTAGGTTCATGTAACATCACCGACATAAATCGTACATGTTCAGACAACTGTTGCTGTTCCTTGGCTATTTGAACAGCTTTTTCAATTTCTACTTCAGATAATGGTGATAATGGGTGGCTTAGCTCAACGTTTGGATTAACCTTTACTGACATTCTATCAACCCCTTATAATTAGTTCTCTTGTATTATAATCAGAAAATTCAGCAAAGTGATTGTAAATAACGGCATTTTTATAGATAAGCTATTTTTAGCTAAAAAATACAATATTTTCTGCTTCAAGTGTTATTTTTATAAAAAACACTAATTAAGCTGTTTATAGTTCTCTTCGGGAGACCACCATTTAGACCGTCTTCCATCTTGCCATAGCAATTCTCAATATACGTATCACAAAATCCATGTAATTTCGTTAAATTCAAATATGCATTACGTGTTTGCAAAGAATCGTATGTCCAGGTCATTTTTTCGTGCCAATTTGAGAAGCAAGTAGTTTTTGTTGTAAAAAACCCAGCTAAGCACCTATTTGCTTAGCTGGGTTTATTTTCAAATTATGCCTTAATCCTTCCCATGACAATCGTATTATAATAGTTGCCATCTGAAAGCAGCTTATCATTTTTTAAAACGCCTTCAATTTCAAAGCCAAGCTTTTTATAGAGCAAAATCGCTTTGTCATTTGTCTCTACAACAGTCAAGACCATTTTTTTAATGTCATTAGCGTCAGCCCATTCTACCGTTGCTTTCAAGAAATTTTTGCCTATCCCATAGCGCCAAAACTCCATTAATACACCTACACCGAAATCTACTTTATGAGCAAATCTTTTTAATGAAGACCCCTCACATCTAGAAAATCCGACGATGCGATTATCGACCACCGCTACTAAACACAAATTCCTTGGACTTTCTGAGTCTTCCTTAATAATCGCTTCAAATCCTTTCATATCGATAAAGCCTTCCCCTTGTTCTCTATCAAAGTTTTCCGTTTCACCATCAAGCTGTAACCTTAAATCTGATAATGCTTGGGCATCTTCGATATTAGCGGATCTAATTGTATAATGAAGTTCATTTACATTAAATTCTTGGCTGTTAATGAGCATTATTGAAACCCCTTTTACTTATTTTGAAAAAAGTACGTGGCTGAATTTTCACGAATCGATTGTGCCAAACGGACTCGTGGTGTTTAATAATTTGCTGTGCATTTAATACTTCACTATCTAGTGTGGTATGTGCACCTTCAACTAAAATATTATGATGGTATCCATGGCTGTAAGCATTACGAATGGTCGTATCTAGGCAAAATTCTGTTTGAGCACCTGCGAAAATAAGCTGTTCAATTTGTTGTTCCTGTATGTATGGCGTTAATTCAGTCTGATAGAATGCATCCCACGTTGTTTTTTGAATCACTTTATCCTCCGGTTGTCGTAGAAGCCCGTGATATAAATCCCAACCTGGCTTGCCAAACGCAAAATCGTCGTCTTTATTTGAATCCGTATGCTGGATAAAAATAATCGGAACTTCACTGTGCCGTGCCCAAGTAATTAACATATTAATATTTTCTAACACTTTTTCATAATCAAATAAGTAGTTTTGGCTATCCAAGAAGAAAGCTTCCTGCATATCTATAATAATTAATGCCTGTTTCATATAATTCTCCTTTAAGATTCTGACCTTTAATTACCTAATTGTACAAAAATCTATTTTCCATTTAAAGAGAATTTTAAAAAAAGAGGTAGACATCAATTTTTAAATGGACGCATTCTGGCTTGCATCTAATGAACCTCGTTTTAGGACATATTGTTTGTCACGAAGACGTAATCACTGGACGTGATGTTTTTAGCTTTGTTCCTCTACCTCAAGATTTCATTTAGATACTTATTCCCCCAAGAATCTACTTCAATTAACAAACTTTCAATTATCCATACACCTAAATTTAGATGGTTACGCTGCCTTCTTAATGGAATATTTCGGTTCATTAAATTCAATGCATAATTTGATGAAGCATAGAATGGCAACTAATTAACATCATGATACCGTTGTATTATTTCTTGCTAATTTATCTGCAAGTTGTATATTTTCCTTTAAATAAATAGGTATAGAAGAATTATCGAGTATTTGTTCAGTTGTCATCCACACGACACTGTCAACTTCATCAGGACTCTTTGCAAAGGCTTCTCCAAACTGATGACTACAAAGAAATACGATGTCTACAACACTAATACCTGCATCTGTCAGAAAGGAGGAACTATTAACATATCTTAGGTTTGAAACCTTCACTCCAACTTCTTCGGCAATTTCCCTTATAAGTGTTCTTTCTAAAATATTTGTTGAGAACCCTCCCTTTTCTACTTTACCTCCAACAAGAGAAAATGCTCCCCCTGCGTGTTCTTCTTTTTCACTACGTTTTATTATCAGCCATTTTTCATTTTTGTATATTGCCGCTTCAACATTAACGATAAACATATAATTGCCTCCTATTGAAGTATTTTATATGTATTTTCTACATCAGAAGAGTCTTCTCCTTTATCGATTTTTTCTACCGCAAGTATTATTCTGCATAGGTAAGAGACATTGTAATAATTGAACGTTACCAAAAACGATTAAACGGCTTAAGCCCATTAGTATATAGGGATTAAGCCGTTCAATATTTTTACTATTTCCTCCGTCACTTGACAGGGAGAAGTTCAATTGTTTTATTTCATTAATTCTTCAACAAATTCAACTGGTACATATGTTTTTGTTGGTTCTAATAAAGCGGGTGCCACTTCAAAATAATGAAGTGCTTTATTATAGCCATATTCTTTTTGACCACGCGTAATTGTATAAGATAATGCGCCTTTAGAAATAATAGCGCCTTTCCCTGTTGATTCTACTTTAAAGCCTAACTCTTCGGCAATTAAACGTAGCGGTACCATTTTAGTACCTTCAACCTCATAAAAATCTTTGTTTATAATTTCTTGTACAGCAGCTTTAGATGGATCCACTTCACCAGGATCAACCTCACCCGGCTCTTGTAGAATCGTATCTAAAACGACAACTTTTGAAGGTGGTGTTTGTGCTGGGATACTCATTGTTGCAATTGTGTAGAACACTAGTAAATGTTGTTCTGCTAAATCCTCAGCCTTTACTTTTTTACCAGACAGGCTAAGTAATTCCGTTTCTTTACCAACATTTAGCTTTAACGTGTTATCAGTATTCACTAATTCTTTATTGAAAAAGTCTACTTCTACAGTTCCCATTTCTTTTGTTTCAACAATAATTACTTCTGGATTATATTGTGGTGGATAAATCATCAACATTGGTTTGTTAGCATACGTGTAAGCCGTTACTTTATCACCTTTTTGGAGTTTAACTTCTTTACCAGTATTATCGAAAACTAGTGTGTCGTCATTTACGACAAAAACATTTGTATTTTCGTCCTCTTTAACAGTGTAATATGTTGAATCCTCACGTTTTTCAACATTTTCAATTGTTCCAGCTATTTTAATAAAAATAGGTTGAACTTGCGGATTTTGTTCATTATTATCAGTAGCGTTTGTCACAACCGCTTCTGCTTCTTTTGCTGATGCAGTTGGAGCTACTACAGCGCCCCCGATTAATAATGCTGACATGGCAAATGGTACGACTTTCGTCATTTTCATAAAAAAGCATCTCCTTCATTTCACGAATTCAATGTAGTAGTCGATTATAAAAGAAAAAGGTTACAACATTTCCAACATTTTTTTATGCATCTAAAAAAGCCGTGATTCTTTTACGATGAAGAATCACGGCTTTCACTCTAACTTTTAGATGAATATTTTATTCATTTTGCGGGTAATCTCTTGCTTCGCGCGGGTATTTTCTCCTTCCGCTGGTATTTTCCTACTTCGCGCGGGTATTTGCTCGTCTTCCGCGGGTATTTCCCTGCTTCGCGCGGGTATTCGCTCGTCTTCCGCGGGTATTTCCCTGCTTCGCGCGGGTATTCGCTCGTCTTCCGCGGGTATTTCCCTGCTTCGCGCGGGTATTGCATTTAATCACATAAAACTAAAACATGAATTGCAGTAGATTTAATATACGCTGCAAAAAATATTCACGCTCATTTTGTTTTTTCCTTATTTTCAAAGCTATATCTGGGAGATCGGTAATGACTCCATTGACATTTTTCCGAATAAATTCTTGTAATGATCGGTCTTCATTCAATGTCCAGACAAACAAATCAATCTTTTGTTGCTTCACCTCTGCAATTAGTTGATCTGTTACCCATGCTTCCTCAAGTGAAATAAAATCAACTGTTTCATCCATAGGCCCGATATTTAAAGCATAGACAATCCCAACACGTAAGTTCGGCGCCAATTTTTTTAACTGTGTCATCATTTGTGGATCTGATGATTGCACATAATACGTATCGAGCACCTTATAAGACTTCAGTTTTTCTACTAACTTGGGCAATATATCTTCCGTTTCTTTACCATGAACTTTCAATTCAATTAGTAAGGAAACATTTAGCGTTTTTGCTACTTCAATAAAATCATCTAAAGATGAAATTTTGTCGTTAAAGCCATTAGCATGAATCGATAATGTCTTTAATTCTCCGAGCGTCATATTGGCGATAACACCATTTTTACCAGTTAGTCTTCTTAATGTTTGATCATGAAATACAACGAATTGTCCATCTACTGTTTGCTGAATATCGATCTCGATTAGATCTGCACCTGTACTTGCTGCACTGACAAGGCCACTGATCGTATTTTCCACATTACCTGTTGTGTAGCCACGATGAGCAATAATTTTGGTGTCTGGTGCATAAACACTTTTCTCTAACGAAATAATATTCATCACACTTAATACGATGAAAACAACCAAAACAATGAAAAACAATGGCTTATAGCGCCGTTTCTTAAATTTCGGTGTAAACCTTGACTTGCCTAAAGGCGTATTATAGGTAAAAGCCACTATTACTTGTGAAAACATTGCTTGCAGCAAACTAAATAACACGACGAAAACCATTTCTAAAAAAGCAAGAGTAATCGCCGCTGTGACAAGTGCTGTAGTCGGTATCAAACGCTCCAAAATATATAATGGCAAGGTGCTTATAAGTGTAATTCCAAGCATCACTAGTAAATGAACCGTAACAAGCATAGCTAATAATCCAAGGAGTTTAAACAAGCCCTGCCTTGAAAAACGCCAGCTTTGTATCAATGAACGAAATAATGTTATTTTGGGCTGGATTGTAAAAATCGGCAATGCCAAAATGCTACGTATCCCCACAATTACTAAAACAATTACTACAACAGCATAAAGTAAACGCCCCGAACGATTACTCATTATTTCATCAGTCAAAAAATGCGGAATGGACATTGCTTGAGTGAACGTTAGTGGAAATATAAATGAGGCTAATGGCAATAAAAGGGCAATATAAATAAATAAAAAAATGACTTGAATACTAAAAAAAGAAATAACCTTACGATTGAGTTGCTGCCATATGTGTAGATATCGATAGCGAATTCCCCGTTGTTGATAAAAGGCCATTAAAAAAAGAAAGCCCATTTCATAATAAATAAATAGCAACATGAGCATCATCAAAAGAATAATCATCGAGATGACAAAGGGATGCACCATAAAACTTTGAATATTTTTCTCTGTAATATGTGTGTAGCCCGTTACTCTCAGCATTAGCTTAAATACGATAGCCGTCATAGGAACAATTAATAAAAACTGAAATAACTTAATCAGTGCGAAAACCTGTATATAATCGATGCGATACATATAAATATTGAAGACGGCTTGTCGCATTACTTGTCCCTCTTTGTGCATTTACTCACCTCAGTCATACCTATCGTATCCCCTATCTTAAGCATCTTTACGATTTTTATAAGCTCTTTCTATATGATATGTAAAGTCATTTATTTCAAATTACATTTAGCTCTTGAAATACAATTTGTCCCATATAATATGCAAGAAAAAATGATAAGATTTCTGTATTTATGGTGTCTATAAATATTTTCTTGAAACTTTTTTGGTTGTAACTCGGTAAATAATAAAATCGATACAAATAAAGGGGGCTAATAATGATGATACAAACAATTTTTAACCTTGGAGATATTATTACAACCGTACTTCTTGTAATTTTCCTGGCCCTGTTTTTCGTGATGATTAATATGATTAAAAAAATGAAATCTACAGCTCCTCTGCCTCCTCAAGAAACACTTCAGCAAAAAGTAGATGATTTAACAACACGAGTGAAAATGCTAGAGCATCAAGTGAAAGATTTATCAGAAAGACGGTAGCTTCTTAAAAAATTATTGTTGCATGAAAAAAACGCTGTAAAGTTTATTCTTGACAGCGTTTTTCACGTTGTTATAAAAATATTATGTCAATGAAATTATTTTTTATAAAAAAGATTGATCATTTTTTATTACCAATTATTCGAGTTACAGTACATGATCATATCCAAAGGGGGAATGGTGTAATTTTATTATGAAGCCACAAAAAGATGTTTACTGATGGATTATTACAAACAGTACTTTTCAACATTTCAATACTTTATATAAAAAGGTAATCGATTCTTACATAGTTTGACCATTGTCTGCTGTTATGATTTGTCCGGTTAGTGACTTTTGAAGAAGTGTATAACAAATGGTTTCAGCAATGTCCTCCGGTGTGGAAATCCTTTTTAACAGAATATTTCCAGCTAGTGCTTCCATTTTCTCTTCATTTCCTTTCCACCACCTTGTATCAACAGCACCGGGAGCAATACTATTAATTCTTATGTCTGGTGCTAGGGAAAAGGCAAGTGATTTTGTTAATCCATGCACAGCAGATTTTGTTACTGCATATGGAACGGAGGAGCCTAAGCCGGTTATACCTGCTACACTTCCAACATTAACAATTGCTGAATCTTCTCCTTTTCTTAAATAGGGTACAGTTGCCTTAATACAGTAAAATGTTCCTTTAACATTTACAGCCCAAAGTTTATCCCAGATTGCATCAGTCGATCCATCAAAATCATCCATAGCTAATTGATGTGTAATACCAACATTGTTAACGAGATAATCTAACTTTCCAAACTTTTGAATACAAGCAGAAATCATTTCTTTCACTTGTCTTTCATCACTAATATCTGCCTGATACAACAGCCCAGGATTTGATAATTGATTGTACGTATCCTGTGCTTCTTGAACCGACTTTGAATAGTTTACAATCACCTTAGCGCCTAGAGAAGATAGCTTTATACAGGTTGCACTTCCAATTCCTGTTGCACCACCAGTTACCAATACCACTTTATTTTTAAACAAAGTTTTACACCTCTTTTATTTCATCTTTTCCCTATTAAATAGATGCTTTTAATGTGATACCATATAGTCATTTTTTACTCAGTACTACGTTTAACGCTGCAGCTGCTTTAGGCCATCCAACATAGAAGGCCAAATGTGTTATCAAAGCAATAATTTCCTTTTCATTAATTCCATTTTTTTCAGCCAATTGTAGATGAAATCCTAGTTGTTCAGTATTACCAATACTAATTAGAGCAGATAGTGTACATAAACTTCTTTCTTTTGATGTTAACGTAGGATCTCTCCATACTTTTTCGAATAATATGTTTTCACCGTAATCAACAAAATCGGGAGCAATATCTCTCATTTTCTTAGGTATATTGGATTCGATACGATCATTCACTATTCTTTTTCCTCCTTCATATTAACCATTTGTGCTATTCCTTGACCAAATGACCAGTTTTCAGCAGAAGACTCGTTTAATGTAATAAAAATATCAGTTGTAGAGATGTTTAACTGATGATAAAAAACTTCCGAAATGGATTGATACAAATTCTTTTTCTGATTTATTGTTCTTCCTGGCGCACATGTAATGGAAATATATATCATTTTATCTGATCTCTTTTTCTCCCCTTCTAAGAGATAATCCGGATCGTAAAAAAATTGATTAGATTGGTAAGGTAAACACATGTGAAAATAATCATCTACCGGAATTTTAAAATGTTCAATTAATGAATGATGAATACGATTACTCACCTTTTTTAAGTCTTCTTTATTCAATAGATCTTCTCGATAATAAACATGGACAAACGGCATATATTCACTCCCTCTCTTATAAACTTTATTTTACTTCCGCGACTTCGATTTGTATAATTGAAAATAAATCACATTATTATCAATAAAACCGATGAAGATGAGGTGTCAAAATGGAAATAAAAGAGTTAAATACATTTAAAACAATTGTTGAAGAAGGAACTTTTTCACTTGCGGCAAAAAAATTAAACTATGCTCAGTCAACCGTAACAACTCATATAAAAAAACTAGAAAAGGAAATTGGTTTTCTTTTATTTGAACGAGGGTGGGATGCCAGGTTGACAGATGAAGGCACTTTATTTGTAGAGGAAGTAGATGACTTGTTAATCCATTGGGATTATTCAATAACTCAAGCGCAGCGAATAAGTAATGAGGAGAAAGGAACAGTAAAAATAGGACTAACAGAATCTGTTGCCCAAAAATTAATCCCGTCTATATTAAAATATTTAAACAATGAGAAACCGTACATACATTGTGATTTTGTCGTGGGAAATACAGCGCTTTTATCACAAATGGTAGATCAAAATAAAATTGATTTTGCTGTTTGTGGAAACAACAAAAATAGTTCCAATGTGAATTTCACTCCACTTTGTAAAGAACAAATTGAATTTATTGTAAATAATCCTCATCATCCAATATTAGAAAAAGGGGCAATTGAAATATCTGATATCATTAATTACCCTATTATAATTGGAGAGAATAGTTGTTATTATTCTCGATCTGTGAATGCTTTCTTATCAGAAAACAATTTATCCTTTAAAAGAGTCTACAATTGCAATGCATTGCATCTCATTCCACAAATGATTTTTGGGAATGCAATAGGCATTATCCCTAAGGGAACTAGTTTAGAACAAACAAATATATCATTAAAGGTTAAAGGATTTGATCCGAAAATGCCTATAGGATTATTAATTTCTTCTAAAAAAAGAAACTATTTGAGCCAGACAAAACAACAACTTATGAAGTTAATTGAATCGTTATTGTTATTGCCTTAAATTCTAGTTTGGTTTAAGCTTGTTCGACACACCCTGTGATGAGGAACCGTTTATTTTTCACAGAGAGTGGCGACTCCTACGGGATGAGCTTACGCTGAAAGCCCCGCAGGAACGGAGTGACGAGGAGATTAAGCGCCACTCGGAGTGAAAATCAACCTTTGTTTATTGTTCCACATTATTTGTTGTCGACAAGCTAAAACGCTGTAAAGTTTATTCTTTACAGCGTTTTTCACGTTCTTATAAAAATATTATGTCAATGAATTAAGATGGTTACTTTTAATAAAGTATAGCTTTTTCGCAAAATGTGACCGTTATGACTGGGCACTTTTTTCATAAACGATACGGCCATCAACAACCGTATAAGCGACTTTTACTTGTGGAATATTTTCGATAGCTATCGTAAAAAGATCCTCTTCTAGAATAGTGAAGTCTGCTGTATAACCTTTTTCAATCTTACCTCGGACATGGTCTTGCGCTATTATTTGTGCAGCTCCTACAGTATAGAGTCCTACTGCCTCAAAGCGCGAAACTTTTTCCTCTGGACCGTAGCCATTATGAGATTCTCCAAAATTCCGTCTTGTTACCGCAGCATATATACCATGTAAGGGATTGGGTACTTCAATCGGGGCATCACTACCACCTGCAACAACTAATCCACGATCTAGTAGCGATTTTAACGGGTGCAAGCCTTTTGCTCGTTCCTTCCCTAGCCTAGCTAGTTCTGCCTCATACTCTCCCTGCACAAATTGCGGTTGCATATCCACTGCGACAGGCAACGCAGCAAGTTTTTCTAAAATACCTTCATCGACCAAGCTACAATGAATAACACGATCTAATTCACCTTCGCGGGGCGGATGGACGGCAAATACTTTTAAAATTATTTCAATGGCTAAATCTCCAATGGCATGCACTGCCACTGTTTGTCCATGTTGACGTGCAAGTTGAACATATTCTTCTAATTGTTCTGTTGAATGTACGAGCATACCGCAATTGCCTGGTTCATCACAGTACGGTTCACGAAGAGCAGCAGTACGTCCTCCAAAGGCACCATCGATAAAAATCTTCATGGCACCAAACTCTAAATAAGGAGAAGATGTTTCTTCCATCTTGGCAACTTCTTCAAATACCGTATGGTGTTGTAATAAATGAACTTTAAACGCTTGCTTTGCCTCAACAATCTTTCGAAAAGCATGTATTGGTTGAAACGGCGGTCCGTAATAACTTAAATCCTCAGAATGACCACCTACTAAGCCATATGATTGCAGGGATATTACCGCCTTTTCGAGAGCATCCTCAATATACTCAGGCGTAATATGAGGCATATTGTTCACAATCATATACAATGCTGCATCTTTTAAGACTCCTGTTAGCTGTCCATCCACCTTATCAATGACACCACCTTCTGGAGATGGTGTGTCCTTTGTTATTCCCGCAAATGCCAGCGCCTTGGAATTAGCTAAAATTAAATGATGACAGCTGCGCTTAATAATTAAATGTGCTTCACCTAGAGCATCAAGCTCCGCTAATGTTGGAAAAATAGGCCTTTCAAATTGTGTCTCATTAAGCCCTATTGCGATGATCCATTCATCAGCAGGAACTTCTAGCATCCGTTCACGAATAATTGCCAGTAGCTCGTCTTTACTTCTGACGTTCGATACATCAATATGCTTTAATTTCTCCCCGTAGCCAATAATATGTAAATGACTATCGACAAAGCCTGGATACATCACATTCCCTTGTAAATGTTGAATAGAAGTAGCATGTGGCGACAAGTTATCTACCGAGCCTGTCGCCACAATTTTCCCTTCTTTTACAAGGACTGCTTCAACTGTTTCGCCAACTTGCGCCATCGTGTAAATTTTTCCACCTGTCCATAACGTTGCCAAAACAATTCCTCCTATGCAATTGCTTCTAATCAATTATGCCTCGGCATAATTGCGTCCGGAATCGGCTTTGTGCTAGCACAAAGAACTCCTTTCCGATTCCGTGACATCCGCCGGAGGCTTGGGCCAACTCGATGTTGGTCACTCAGTAGTTGCCACAGGACGTGGCGTTCTTAGACTGAGTTCCTCTGTTCAGCGGGTGTTTGGAACCCGCTGAAAGAAATTAAATGTGCTCGCTCTAAGCGACGACGAACAATTACGCCAAACCATGCTGCTAGAACAGCTTTCACAATACCTACGACGATAAATGGTGCCGCACCACCCATAAATGCTGCTGTCCAAGTTAAATCTCCAACAATTTTTAACCAAGTCGTTCCAAACGCCAATGTCACAACCATCCCAATGATGTTCGCAACAATTGCGTGGAAAATTGTTAGCCCAAATTTATCTAAGTATAAGCCCATTATAATTGCCGTAACAAGGAATCCAACAATATAGCCACCTGTAGGACCAACTAAAATACCCAATCCCCCTGAAAAACCGCTAAATACCGGAAGACTTGCTGCACCAAGTAAAATATAAAGCAGTACTGATAACGTACCAACTCTTGTCCCTAAAATCGTTACGACTAAGCCTACTGCTAATGTTTGTCCTGTAATTGGAATAAGTGGTAGCGGAATCGTTACTTGTGCAAGAACAGCAATAATCGCTGCTCCAAATGCCGCTAACACATAATTGTATGTACTACTTTTTTTCAAACAAAATTGCCTCCCTTTGTATGTTAACTCATGCTGAAAACAAGTTAACACAAAGATAATGCAAATAAAAACTGTTGTCAATCTATTTCGAAAAATTGCTATAGTGAACTAGCAATTTTTCTTCACAAATTACCAAAGCGGATCATTGATAGGATCATTTTCTTGTAAATCAAAGACATACGGTGCTAATAGACGATAATAAATAAGAACACCAGCTATAAAGAAAATAATTCCAATCGTAATATTATCAAAAACAAGTTGCATAAAAACGAAAAAAGGAATTGGAAATGTTAAAATGCCACCCACTTGCATAGATTTTTTCGTACGATATTGTTTCTTCCCACAATAAGGACATTCTAGTTGTCCATTTTTCCGGTACATTTTTCGAGCTTGCTTTTCTGACCAAGTTTCCCCACACTCAATGCATACCGGAAGGCCATATCCTTTCTTGATTAACACCCGTTTAATAATAAAAGCAATCCCTACCAAAAAGCTAAAAAGCAATATACCTTTTACTAAGTCGTATTGTAAAAATGTCCATATACTCCATGTGTCCGATTTTTGCTGTAAGCTAGCTGCCTGATGACTTCCTGAATTTTTATTGTGTGATAATAAATAACTAAAACCAATGACAAAAAGCGTAAACGTTGCTAGTACCACGCGATATTGCCACGGACTACTTCTTCTTTGTTTAGTTTTACTACGAGCTTTTTGGGCAATTGCTTGTTTTTTTTCATCTGTAAGCTTTACATCCCGAAGTTCATTTAGCACATCTTCTTTAAATTGATTCATGGCGTAACACCTCCCAATCATAATCACCGATTGCTGTTGCAAGTTGCTTTCTCGCACGCTGTAATCTTGTACGTATTGTTGCTTCTGGACAACATACGAGCTGTGCAATTTCCACTGTTGTCATATCCTCAAAATAATAGAGAATCAGTACTTCCCTATATGCCACAGATAATGTAAACAAAGCTTCCACTAGCTCTCGTTTTGTAGACTTCGCAAGTAATTCTTTTTCAGGCGTGACCGCTGTCGTACGCCCTGTTATTTTTTCAAAGAGTGTCAGTCGTTTACTTTTCCAACTACGCAAATAATCATGGCTTCGATTGACCGTCATTTTCACTAAATATGTACGTAATGATGATTCTTGACGAAATTGCTCCTGCTTTTGATAAAAGGCGATAAACACATCCTGCACAATGTCTTCAGCTGTTGCTTCATTTTTCACATATAAATAAGCAACCTTTAGTAAATAGTCACCGTGCTCTGCAATAATTTTTTCGATATCCATTTGTTGTCCCACCTTCTTTCTAAACTACTGACGGACGCCACTTCATTTCCGATTCATTTTTTAAAAAAATATTTAAAAGAAAAGAATCTGCCAAACTCCAACGACTGTTCGTTGAAATGAAGCAGATCCTTTATGATAGAAATATTTCGCTATAATCGAACGCCACAATATGAAATCCGCTAATACAAATCATCTGCCTTGTTTATTTACTATTTCCCGCATCACTATAATGATTAAAGACCGTGATTTGGTTACGACCGTTGCGCTTGGACGTATATAGTGCTGTGTCCGCATTATGGATCAACTCTTCGACCGCTGTAATTTGGCCTTGATTGTTTGTACTTACGCCAATACTAAATTCCAAATGAACGGTCTCATCATTGATTGTTACAGACATAGAGTTTAATGTTTGATAGAGATTTTCCGCCATCATTTGTACAGATTCACCCTTCTGTAATTGACTAAGAACAATAAACTCATCTCCGCCAAAACGAGCAACTATCGACTCGAATGGTTGAAAATAGTCTTTTAATTTAGTAGCAGTAATCGTTAAAGTATCATCACCAAATAAATGACCATTTGTATCATTGATTTCTTTAAAATGATCTAAATCAATCATCATTAATGCTAATTGCTGATTTTCTGCTGAAGCTTTCTCTACCATTTTCACAGCATTCTCATCAAAATATCGTCGATTATATATATTCGTTAATGGATCAATGAAAGAGTTTTTTTCTAATTGTTTCTTCTGGTCATTGTACTCCATCTCAAATAACAAATGAGTATAATTTTCCCTTTGTATTTCAAGTAAAATGTTAATATATTCCTTTTGTATCGAGCATAATACAATTTTATTACCTTGCTCTTCTATTAGCTTCACCAAAGAATTGTAGATTGTTTGAAGCATAGATAAATCATTATTTTGTAAGGCGTAGTGCTTCGACTTTTGGTACAAATCAATGGCCTCGCCAATGCGTCCTTGTTTTTCACAAAGTAAAGCATAGGCATTCATAACCTCCAATTGTACCTTGGAATAAGGTGGTTTCTGAATCATCGCCAACAGCTCTTGCAATAATTCATCTGCTTCATCAAATTCCTCCAACCAAATTTGTGCGACAGCTAAGTTTATTTTTGAATAAATAATCCCTGTATAAGGATTTTCATGCTTTTTCTCAAAAAAATTAGCATAGTATAAGCTCTTTAATGCAAAATTCTTCGCTTTTTGATAGTTCCCTAAAGAGTTTTCTAAGTCGCTTAAATTATTATAAATTTTCCCTATACTATCTATATGTTGAATACGCTCAGCAATCTCTAATCCCTTAATCATAAACTCTTTAGATTTCTTTAAATGACCCAATGTCCCCCAATAAATGGACGCTAAAATATAATGATGGATTAAATCGATATCATCGCCATATTGAAAGGTTAATTCGCGATATTGCTCAAGCACACTAATGGAAACTTGCAAATCACCTGTTTGAAAATAGCTTGCACAGCTATAGCGTAATAACAGGATTGCTTTTTTATACATACCAAGCGCAATAGCACTTTCAATTGCGGCACTACTTATTTCTATATATTCTATAAAGCGATCCGCATTATACAATTCATTTAGCGTAATCCATAATTCTTCAAACTCCTGTGTGTTCATACCGCCCCTCCTTATATTAACCCCTACTTCTTTAATACTATCTTTATGTGCATAATATTACAATTCCTCAGACTCATTTATTTTCAAATTTATGAGTAAAATTAACCTCATAATAATAATAAGTGATTCATTTCTCCTAAAAAGATTGTATATACCTGTAAAAACGACTCTTTTTATATGGAAAATATTTATAGTAGTACAAAAACTATAAGTTCCTGGCAAATAAAAAACAAGTCTCTTCTTTAAAGAGACTTGCTGACTGTCGTCAATGGAATGAATATAAATTACTTTTCAATACCTAATATCGCCTTTAACTCTTCTGATCTTTTTTGACTAAGATGTACAATTCCGTAACCCTCTTTATATACATAAAGTGATTGACCGTAACTAAGCCAGACATCTACACGAACTCCCTCTAGCATAAATGAATAATCTGGAGGGCTTTCCATATCTTCAGCAGGCTGCCACACTGTTTGTCGAAAGAATTGAATGGCTTCCTGTTCATTTTGGATGTTGAGCTTAGTAGTGACTGTTGGTTCACTAATTTCCACATTGTTTAATACCCCGTAATGTGTGACAATTCCATTTTCATCAATTGACTGGCTACTATTTGATTCTAAACAAACATAATCTCCTTGCTTAAGGAAGAAATCATCCATAACCGGATACCAAGTAGCTTTTGGGTACTTTTTCATGATCTGCTCTTGAGAAAGGTTTTCTAAGTCCTTCGGAACAACTCCTTTAACAAATAGAAAAGCATTGGATTCTACCTCTACTTTTATGACTGTTCCCATATATATAGTTCCATGTGAGCTACTATTATAATTCTTGATGCCATTTTGCTCCTGAAATGTTTTTGCCTGCTCAGCAAAATGTTTATCAAAATAACGGAGAGCATCTTGAGCGGCTATTTGTTGTACTATACCTTTTGGAAAAGTGGGGTATTTTTCTAAATAAAAGGTTTCAAGCTTTTTTCTAGTTGCATACATCGGTAACAATGGCTCCAAATACTTCTTAAAATATTTATCGACTCCTTCTTCTTTAAAAAGCTCTGCATATTCAGGTACTTGTTGTAGCGTAACAAGCTCGTCATAATGCTCATTTCTCACAGCCTTTAGCTCTGCCTCAGAATATTGAATATCAAGTGATTTCGCATAATAATAAATGGCAACTACCTTCTTGTAGCGTTCAAATGCCTCTTTTGAGTAAAATTCCTCGTCTTGTTTGCCCCAATTGATACGCGTGATTTTTTCGAAATGAGTAAGCAGTGTATCGTTAAACTTGTTTGCCGATTGTTTCGTTTCCTTATTTAGTAGCTGTACCATGATAAATCCAACTAAGCAAAACGTCACAATTGCTGTTAAAAGTGCGAAACGAATGGGCTTTTTAGCTTTGACATTCTGCTGCTGTAAAACACGTTTTTTGACACGCTCCTTACTCTCACTTATATCCCCTGCTACTTTCACCATTTCTTTTTGCCATTCATTCATGTCCAAGCACCTCCCATTCCTCCTGCTTTAAATGAGACTTCAAGGCTTCTCTTGCCCTTCTTAGCCTAGTTTTCACAGTATTTTCTAGAATACCTAGAACTTGTGCTATGTCGGCAATCTTCATTTCTTCATAATAGTAAAGGATAATTGGCTCTCTATATGTCAATGGAAGCTGTAAAATAGCTGCCCCAATATGCGATCTTTCTTCTGCTTCAATTAGTGCATCGCGCTGTATGTTGGCCTTCACCGGAAATATTTTTTCTTGTAAAATTAATTTTTTATAATGCCAGCTTTTTAAATAATCCTTGCTTTTATTAATCGTTAATCTAGATAGATAAGCACGTAGCTGTCCACGTTCCTCATATCCATGCTGAGAAAATTTTATAAAAACCTCCTGCACGATATCTTCTGCTGCGTGCGTATTTTTCACGTAAAAATAGGCGAGACGTAATAAATGTTCTGCATGTTCATCCATAATTTTTTCAAGTATGCCGTCCACCTCCCCCTCTTATACTATTAACGACTGCCAATAACTGACCGTTTCACTTCATTTTCAAAAATTTAACCTTGGAGTACACTCCAATGTTAGGATAAATTCAAGGAGGTGTTCATATGCAAATCAAACAGTTTGCAGCTAAGTATAATTTATCTACTGATACCGTGCGTTTCTATGAAAAAGAAGGATTACTACATCCAAATAAACAGGACAATGGCTATCGAGTGTATGATGTCACTTGTGAACATACAATAAAATTCATTTTAGTATTAAGACAGGCTGGCTTTACATTACAAGAAATCAAACAGCTTCTTACACTAGAGCAAAAGCCCATTTCAGATTCCTGCAATCAAGAAACAGTACAGCTTTTCTCTATAAAGATCACCCACATTGAACAGCAGTTACTTTTTTATCAGCAGGCACTACAATCCTTGCAGCTCACTCAAACATTATTAGCTGAAGGAAAATACGCGGAAAATAAATTGGTCATCGGTTCACTGATCGACGATATGTATAATAAATTACAAAAAGGAAGTGGTCATCATGAAACTACGTAATATTATCTCATTGGAATATTTACTAGCATTTGTAGGAAGTGTATTTTTCTACTGGCATTTTGAATTTTCGTTCCTCTATTTTGTATTGCTGTTATTACTACCTGATATAAGCATGTTAGGCTACATTGTAAACACTAAAGTTGGCGCGTTCTTTTACAATATTGGTCATAGTTTAGTTTTCCCAGTCATTCTCTTGATTATAGGTTTTGTCACTGTATCGACACCGCTACTAATGGCCTCTATAATTTGGCTAGCCCATATCTTTTTAGATCGTGCACTAGGCTATGGTTTAAAATATGATGAAGCCTTTACTAAAACTCATTTACAGCAAATAGCTTAAGAATCGAAGTTGCGATCTTATCGGCGGTTTTGATAGTTTTATCAGCGATGTTTGTAGTTTTATCAGCGATGAGCGTTTTCATTAGCATTTCTGTTCACTTTATAAGCGTTGATGTTTACCCTTTCAAAATCCAATTTTTCGGAGGGATACTATGGTGTTGAATTTAGGTCTTCGTTTTCTATTAGAAATTTGTGTGTTAATGGCTTATGGATATTGGGGTATACAAACTGGGAAAGGCATGTTCTTCAAGCTTTTACTTGGCATTGGAGCACCCGCTTTGTTCGTAGTTATTTGGAGCATGTTCGGTTCACCTAAAGCAACATTTCCATTGAATGGGACTTTACATTTTATGCTTGAATTTGTGATATTCTCTTTAGCCGTCATAACTCTGTATGCTACAGGACGAACACAATTAGCGACTATATTTGCAATACTAATTATCATTAATCAGATTCTATTGTCCGTATTTCATCAACGCTAAAAAATCCACGTTTTTAAAAGTGGATTTAGCTTTTTTGAAAGTACTTGTATATCGTTGTAAGATTAGCTTTAATACCGTTTACTCCCTTCCATTCCCTATACTCTTTAGGAATACCAAATTCAGAAATAAAATCTTCTAGTGACAATTTTCGTTGAAGAGCTTCTTTTGCGCGTTGAGTCATTAAAGACAAATAATCAATTAATGTATCGCATAAAGTCAAATCTGCAACATTACCATGACCAGGTACAATTACATTTATATCGATTTGTTTAACTCGCTTTAATGTGGTCAAAAATTCTTCAGGGTTATAGATCGGTACATGTAAATCCTCTGTCGCTAAATCACCCATAAAAGCTATTTTTTCTTTAGGTAGATACATAAATGTATCACTCGGTGAATGCCCTCCGCCTAAACAGTATAATTCTACAGTTTTATCGGAACCCCTGATGGTCAATTTTTCTTCAAACAACAAGGATGGTAACACAAGTTGTAATTGAAATAAGTCATCCAACACTTTCGACATTTCTTGATATTGGTTGATTAAACTCGCTTTTATAATGGTGTCCTCTGTTGAATCGATTTGATTTTTAAGATGAAGCAGGTATTGATTCATGTCCTGCTTTTCCTTCTCATAGTCTTCAATCATATTCTTTTCTTTGCACAATTTCTCCGTAACATATGTAGAAATAATCGTTGTATCTGAAAACACTTGATTTCCAAAAACGTGATCCCCGTGATAATGACTGTTAATCAAATACTTTACTTTCTTACCCGTTAAACTTTCAGCTTGGCGTCTTAACTCTTCCCCCGCTGAAGGAGTACTTAGCGAATCAAAAACTAGAAGCTCGTCACCTAAATCAATTATTCCTGCATTACTCCAAGCACCTTGACCTGGTTTAGCAATGGCAGCAAACACACCGTCACATAAAGTATGCAAAGTAAAATATGTTGTTTCTACAATCTCCCGCTCCATTCATAGCTCCCCTTTGAAGTTTTTACATATTATAGATTCATTCTTGAAGATAAATCAATGTTTCGTGAAAATAAAGTTGTTTAATTTATTATCAAGACCTAAATCGTAAAAAGCCATAAAAAATAAAGGGTGATCTATATTAGTTATCAATAATATGTATCATCCTTTACTTCTTGTCTACAATCGCTCCTTATATTGGAATAACGAAAATACTTTATTAATTTTTAACCGAAACCCTTTTCATTAATCGCTTTAATTTATTCTCTGTATCCGTTTCCTCTACTGGTGTATAGACACTGCACCGTAAGTCCATCTCACCTTGAACCTGAAGAGAAGTTAAATTAAACAACATTTTGCCTGCTTTAGCATGTCTGAATTCAATTATCATTTCTGGTGCCTTACTCACTTGACTTTCTTGCCACAAATCCTGAAATTCTAAATGAGAATAACTCATTTCATTAATAAATTGGTTGTACCATTCATCGCCTAAATAGTGTCCATAATAGGTACGGAAAATAGCAAGAAAACCTTTCGCAAAATGCTCCCAATTGACGGCCAATGCTTTAAATTCTTTTCTAGTGAACACTAAACGAATCAAATTTCTTTGATCATTCGGTATTTGTTCAAAATCTAAAAAAACATGAGCAGCTGCCGGATTCCAGCCCACTATATGGCAATGTCGATCTGTAATGATAGTCGGACAATATGTTAATTCAGTTAGTATTCGCTTTAAAGAAGGGCTAAGCTCTGATTGATTATTTTTTTGATTTGTAATTTCTGATTTTGTCCCTATTGCCAGGTCATATATGTAGTCTCTTTCATCATTATTTAATTGTAGAGCTGTAGAAATACAATCAAGTACGATTGAAGAAACTTTTATATCTCTTCCTTGCTCTAGCCATGTATACCAAGTGGTACTTACACCTGCTAATTGTGCAACCTCTTCTCTTCGTAATCCAGGTGTCCTTCTCCGATTTCCGGCAGGCAAACCAACAGACTCTGGCTTAATTTGGGCACGCTTAGCTTTTAAGAATGTCGACAATGCTTCAAGCCTAGTTTTATCATTCATTTTTAAAACTCCTCATCTTATCAATTTAACCTATTAGAAATTATACCAGGATAAACAACAACTTGTAATAGGATAAAATAGATATAAAATACAAGTAAATCATTTATTTGGAGGTATGAAAGTGGAAAGAGTTGTGATTACTGGTATGGGGATAGTGTCTCCTTTAGGAAACAACATCCAAACATTTTGGAATAATTTGATTAATGGGGAATCTGGTATATCCACTATCGATACATTTGATATTACTAACCATAAGACAAAATTTGCAGGTATTGTTCAAGAATTTGATGCAGATGAAATTTTAGGAAAGAACGAAGCTAGACGTTTGGATCGTTTTTCTCAATTTGCTTTGGCTGCAGCTGAACAAGCTTGGGTAGATTCTAAGTTAGACCTCGATTGTATAGATGTAGAAAGGTTAGGCGTATATGTAGGTTCAGGTATTGGGGGAATTGAAACCTTGATTGAAAATATTGATGTGCTTAGACAGAAGGGGCCTAGAAGAGTTAGCCCGACTTTAGTGCCTGCCATGATTTCTAATGCTGCTGCAGCACAAATTAGTATCAAGTGGAACGCAATGGGACCTTCTTTGTCGCCCGTTTCTGCTTGTGCAATTGGAAATACAGCTATTGGTGAAGCCTTTAGACTAATTCGTTCTGGAGAAGTTGACGTTGTGTTCGCAGGTGGAACAGAGGCAGCTATAACAGACTTATCAATAGCAAGCTTTGGTAATGCTACAGCATTATCAAAAAGAAACGATGATCCCACTAAAGCTAGTCGTCCATTTGATGAAAATCGAGATGGATTTGTTATGTCAGAAGGAGCTGGAATTCTAATCTTAGAATCTTTATCTCATGCTTTACGTAGAGAGGCAAAGATTTATGCAGAAGTCATTGGATATGGTGCAAGTTCAGACGCACACCATATCGTAGCTACGCATCCGGAAGGTAAAGGGGCCTACCTTGCAATGAAATCAGCTATAAAAAATGCAAATATATCGCCTGAAGAAATTGATGTTATTAGTGCCCATGCAACAAGTACAAAAGTGGGAGACATCTCCGAAACGATGGCTATTAAGCAGCTGTTTGGTAAACATGCTTATCAGATTCCAGTAACAGCTAATAAATCTATGCTCGGTCATATGTTTGGGGCAGCAGGCGGTGTTGAAGCAATTGCTTTAGCACTAAGTTTAAAGGAAGGTATAATTCCTCCAACAATTAACTTAGAAAATCCTGATCCATTATGTGATCTTGATTATGTACCGTCTATTGCTCGCCAAGTGAAGATAAATACGGGTCTGTCTAACTCATTCGGTTTCGGTGGTCATAATGCGGCTATTGTTTTAAAGAAATACGAGTGAATAAACTTTCTCTCGTAAATCTAACCGTTTCTTAAGGAAATGGTTAGATTTATTCCGTTAAATGGCCCGTTTGTTGAACAAGTAGAAAACGGAGTACCCTTAGATTTTTGTATGAGCTTTTGAATCGCATCCGTCACATTTGCGGACTAATGCTTATTTTAGACTTCAATATTAAATAACTTTATTGACTTCACACAATCAAGACAAAAAAGAAAATCCACTCTTTTTTCAAAGTGGATTTCCTCATATTAAATAAGTCGTTTAATCTTCGTTTCATATAACGCAACAATTAGTAAGCCACCAAGTATAGGGGTTAAAGAACTAAAACTGAAATAAAAACCTTCATCATTGTATTGTCCTAAGAAATGAAATTGCAGCCATGGAACGCCATATGTTTCACCTACACCGTATAAAAAAACTGTGCTAAATAGAAACAATGCGAGACATTTTATTAATTCATTTCTCTTCATAAAACTCACCTCATTTAACGATGGCCATTTGTTTTGCATAGGCTACCAGGTTTTCGATTGTTAGATCAGAATTTCCAATCATAATGCCATATTGATAGCCATTTTCCTGCCAGCCAATATAACGGAATTTTTTCTCGTCCATTACAGTACCTTTTTGGCCACGGATGTCCATTTCTTTTTCACCTAAAACAGACTCTTCCTTATTGGCATTACTATTTGCTTTAAAAACTGTTACTGAAATTTCTTTCTGACCATTCTTTGAATAATTAAAGGTATACTCTGAACGATCTTCTATCCCTTTATCTAATGAAATACCCTCCAAAGTTAATCCATTTCCTTCTGGCACCATTAAAAATTCGCCAAGCTGTTCTTTCACTGTATCCAATGTCACTGATTCAGGTTCAGGTACACTTATTTCTTCCACTTTTGCATCCTTTGGAATATCAATTGTAAATTGTGCATCATCAATTTTTGCACTGTCATCCAGTTTCGTATACTCTGATGTCATTTTATTTCCAGCACTATTTGTTATTGTTTTTAACGTTACCCATGTTTTTTTATCGACCCATACTTCTATATCCCCTATTAAAGTATTATCTTTTTTGGCTTTTGCTACAATTTTATACGTATCTCTTCCAGCAATCTTCTCTTCTCCTGCAATCTTCACATCATGTGTATCCTTTACTAGATTAAATAATGATTCTGCCTGATCTCTTGGTGATTGGAAACCATCGAAACCACCTTCGCCTAAATCCATTTTATGAACAGTGTTTTTTACAACATCATATATAATGATTTGTGAGCCATTGTTGACTGTGATGATATGCTCACCATTTTCAGCTGTCATCTCAATACGTCTTTTACCATCTTTAGTCCACTCCTTGACTTGAGCTTTTCCACCAATCTCACCCATATCCATTTTGTATTCACCATAATAAGTAAGTGGTTCTTTCGTTTCCTGTAATGCTTGATCAATAATTTCCTGGGGTGAATATGACCCCTCTGTATTACAACCTACTAAGCTAAATGTTAGTGCGGCCACTAAACCCGCTGCACGTAATGATTTTTTCCAATTCATTATGAAATCTCTCCTTTAAATGGTGGCAACCAGCAAAGTGCAGCTGTTCCATAGCCTTCTTTAGATACAAGCTCTACTGACCCACCGTGTTTTTCTATTATTTGTTTTGCTATATTTAATCCTAGTCCAGTGCCGCGCTCCCCAGCCTTTGTTCGTGCTGTATCTGCTTGGTACATGGGCTCGAATAACTTCTCGATATCCTCTTTTTTTACACCTTGCCCGCTATTTTGCACAATGATATACATACCATCCTGCTTTATTAATGCTTTCGATACAATATCAAAGCACCCTATAGGACACTGCCCAGCATTCACGGCTGCTAAACCTATCGTTGTACCTACTGCTCCATAGCGCCAAGCATTACTCATTAAATTGTCGATCACTCGTTGAAGCTGCTTCGGATGCACTGCAAACATACCCTCTATGTCACAAGTAACTTCAAGCAAAAAACCTTGATCCTTACATAGTTGCTCATAATCAGACAGTGCCATTTCAAAATACTCTGCCCCATCTACTGCAACAAGTTCTAAATGATAGCTTGTCGATTGCAGTAAAGTGTACATCAATAAATCCTCAAACATATGCTTCATCGTTTCAGACTTTGTTAAAATAATTTGTCGGTACTCTTCTTGCTGTTCTTCTGATAATGTCTTGCTTTGTAAAGACTCAGCATATGCTTGAATAGCTGTAAGGGGTGTTTTCAAATCATGGGAAATACTTGCTATCATTAGCTCCTTTTGCTGTTGTTCAGCTTTTAAGTGAGTACGAGCCATTTCAATTTCGTCCTGCATGGCAAGAAAGGTTTGAGCAAGTTCCCCAATTTCATCTTTTCTTGCCACTAAATTGGATTCCACATGCTCCCCCTTTGCAAAAGCACGCATTTGCCGCATCAGTTCATGTAACGGTCGATTTAATCTACGGTTAAGTAGCATCATAACTGCAAAATAAATAAGGAGAAATAATAATATAGAGCTTGCTATTACAAGCCAAGAACGATTTTCTACGCCTTTTACCCAATCCGTCCTCACTAATTGAATCTCATAAACCCCAAACAATTCTCCATCTTGATAAACCGGCTCTTTATAAGTAAAGGCATTGTAATTTTGCTTTAGCTCATATAAACCTTTAAAAACACTATCTTTAGAATCAATCCCTGACACCGATTTCAATGGATTTGAGGAATACAAAAACAAGCCTGATTTCGAATAAAGTGTAATTGCAAGATGATCATTCGTTAGTGCTTCAATATCTTTGATATCCGCATTTTTTGTATAATACATAGGATTTTCGAGAACAGATTTCACCTGATTAAGCTCTGTTAATTTTTCGAAATACTCAGCAACTCCGTTTTTATCTTGATAATAGGCATTAATCCACACATAAAGGCTATAAGCACCTGTTATCGGTAAAACCATCACGATGAAAAAAGTGATGAGTAACCATGTTTTAATCTTCATAATAGTTCACCGATAAAGCGGTAACCCTTGCCCCATACGGTTTGTATGTAATACGGTGATTTTACTGGGTCTTTTAGCTTTTCTCGTAGTGCCTTTATATGTACTGTGACTGTATGTGTTTCATCTACGCTTGCCTGTTGCCAAATATGCTGGTATAGCTCTTCTTTTGAAAAAGTTTGGCTTGGATTTTTCGCAAGTAGTTTTAATAGAGCGAATTCCTTCTGTGTTAAGGCAAGCTCTTTATCATCAAGCCGCACTGTTTCCTTTTGCCAATCAATTTTTAAACCATGAGCAAAGGATGTTACATCTTCTGTTATTTCTTTTTTCGTATAACGTTTCCAGCGACGTAAGTGTGAGGCTACACGTGCCTTTAACTCCTCTAAGCTAAACGGTTTCGCTATATAATCGTCAGCGCCCTGCAAGCCCTCAACCTTATCTGCCTCTTCCTTACGCGCACTCATCATTAAAATAGGAACATCACTTTCCCACCGAATATTTTGGCAAACCGTAAGACCATCCATCTCCGGTAACATCCAATCGACTAACACTAAATCGAACGTATCTGCTTGAAAATCAGCTAGCCCTTCAAGTCCTGTTGTTGCCCAAGTAATTTGGTAACCCTCTTGCTCAAGCGTATCCTTCACAATACGTCCTATCGCCGTATCATCCTCAATCAGTAATAGCTTTTCTCTCATCTGTTTTCCTCCTGTACTAACCTTACTATGTAAAAAGACATTTTTTCTGGACTTTACACTTTCTTTATAATTACCATAGATTTGGCTTTTCGTCACTGAGCAATCCGTCTCCTTCATTTCTTTCCGTCGTTTCAGGCGTTCTTTCCGTCGCTTTGCTTTTTCTATCCGTCGCTCTGCTCAGCCTTTCCGTCGCTCTACCTATCCAATTAATCAAATAAAAAAAGGAATGCACGTAATTTGTGCATTCCCTCATTATGTTAGAAAAATAAACTTAAGATAAAGTAAATAGTTGCAGCCATGACTGCGGAAATTGGCATCGTGATTACCCATGTCGTCACAATTTTACGTGCCATGCCCCATTTAACACCTTTTACACGATGTGCTGTTCCTACACCCATAATAGATGAAGAAATAACATGTGTTGTAGATACTGGTAAGTGAATTAATGTCGCACCGAAGATGATGGATGCAGAAGCAAGGTCTGCTGCTACCCCGTTTACTGGACGGATTTTCATAATCTTGCCGCCGACTGTTTTGATGATTTTATAACCACCTACAGAAGTACCAAGACCCATCGCACATGCTGCCGCAAAACGTACCCAGAAAGGAATATCGTCTGTGTGATGCAAGCCTCCTGCAATTAAAGCTAGTGTAATAATCCCCATCGCTTTTTGCGCATCGTTTGTACCGTGAGTAAATGATTGTAAAGCTGCTGTACCAATTTGCATTGTCCGGAAGCCTTTATTCGTTCGATATAAATTCATATCCTTAAATAGTACTTTAAATAAAGACATCATTAAGAAACCAGCTGCAAACGCAAGTAATGGTGAGAAAATAAGCGCTTGAAGGATTTTTATAAAGCCACTGTAGTTCAGCACATTAAAGCCGGCTGCCGCGATTGCAGCACCTGCCACAGAACCGATCAATGTATGCGATGAACTAGATGGAATTCCAAAGTACCACGTTACTAAATTCCATGTGATCGCTGATAATAATGCCGCTAAAATAACGACAGAACCTGTAGTATCTCCAGTAAAAGTATTTAAGCTGAACGGGTCAACAATATCCTTTGTTAATGCTTTTGCTACCCCAACGAATGTTATAGCTCCGATGAAATTCATAATCGCAGCCATATAGATTGCTGTACGTGGCTTCAATGCCCTTGTTGATACAGAAGTTGCGATCGCGTTGGCTGTATCATGGAAGCCGTTAATAAAATCGAACACAAGCGCGAACATAACGACTAATATTGTTATCAGTAATATTGTATCCATTTCGTACTCTCCATCTTACGCGTTACGCATAATTATTGTTTCAATTGTATTTGCTACAGTTTGACAGTAGTCTGCAATATCTTCAAATTGTTCATAGATACTCTTGAAGACGATGATGCGCATCGGATCTTTTTCTTGAATAAATAATTGCTTCATCGAAGAGCGGAAAATTTCATCACATTCACGCTCATAGTCCTTAATTTGAATAGCATGTTTACGCATTTCAACAAGCTTTTTACTATTTAATAGCTCCATTGCTTGGACCATTTCATCTGTACTTTTCGCAATATATGTTAAGAATTGGCGCATAGGGTCTGTCACTTCTGTTAAATTGTACATGTCAAAATGAGCAATACAGCCTTCCATTCCATCAATAACATCATCTAATTTATTGGCAAGTGATAAAATATCTTCACGCTCGATAGGTGTCATAAATGATTTATTGAGCATGACGATAAGCTCGTGAATCAATTTATCTCCACTTGTTTCATATTGCTTCATTGTGTCTGCGATTTCTTTTAGTGAATCTATATTTTCAATACGTGCGTTATGAGCGTAATAAATACCTTCTTTAACGTTTTTAGAAATGTTTAACAATGCCTTAAAAAATGGATCTTGCTTGTTTGAGTTGAACATCATGTTCCTCCTGTTGAATGAATATTGTCGATTTCTGCAATCATCATAACAAAACTTTCACATAATTCTACAGATTTTTAAACATAAAATAGTTGAATTTACAAAAATGTAATATAAAATTTGCCACAATTTTTTTTAGGTGCTTTTCCAAGTTGAAAACGTTGGAAACTCGATAACAAAAATTATCGATTTTTCTTAAAAATCACCGTTTTTTCTTTCATTTTTATAAAAATACTTGAAAAAACTTTTTTTCCTTTTATGTTTTTATCGTTATCAATGTTAAGGGATTGTAAACGATATTTACATTCCTCCATTGTCATTTATTACAATTCGCAGTACTGTTATAAGAAAAGTGTAACTTACACAATATGCATTAAAGAGGGTTGAGTATCATACATATGGACATCGATTTACTATCACTTATAATACTTTTAGTACTTGGCTTTATCGCATCCTTTTTAAATGCGATTGTCGGTGGCGGAGGATTAATTTCATTACCTGCGCTTATGGCTGTTGGTTTACCCCCAAGTACAGCAATTGCCACAAACAAACTCGCAAATACAATTAGCAATGGGACTAGCATGTTAACTTTTTTACGAGCTGGCAAGGTTGATATTAATAAGAATAAGAAAATAATGCCTTTTATTTTTATTGGTTCATTTATCGGTGCATACACCGTGCATCTTGTTTCACCAGCTATTTTAAAGCCTCTAATGCTTGTTATGCTCGTCCTTGTTACCTCTTATACAATTTTCAAAAAAGATTGGGGACAACAACCTGAAGAACGGACATTAAGTACTGTGAAGAAAATAGCCTTTATTGGCGCTTTTGCCGCTGTTGGCTTTTACGATGGTTTCTTCGGACCTGGCACTGGTTCTTTTTTCATTTTTATTTTATTAATGATGGGAAATGATTTCTTGCAAGCTGCAGGTAATGCAAAAGCCTTTAATTTCACATCGAACCTAGCCGCACTTGCTATGTTTTTACTATTAGGAAAGGTAAATTTTTTATACGGTTTACCTATGGGTTTCGTCATGATTTTCGGTGCAATCATGGGTTCGAAATTTGCCCTGAAACGTGGGACAAAAATGATGCGTATTATTTTTATCATCATGACTTGTACATTAATTGTCAAAAATGCATGGGATTATTTCAGCATCCATTAAATAAAATACTACCAATTTTATTATCGAAGTTTATTAGCCAATTGACAAAATTTATTAGCGTGCTATAATTCTTTTAGGCTTCACCGCGTTGAAGCGGAGAAGTAACTATTAGGAGGATTAGCATGTTTCGAATTGCAGCAAAGAGTAACCCTCGATTTATCGAGGCAAGCTTTATTATACTTTTAATTATTGCCACGATGGCATACAGTATTGGGCATTTAAAAGCAACACCCCATATACCTATTTTTCTTGTCATTTCACTTTTAATTGCTTATGGATTACTAAAAAAAATTCCGTTTCGTGAGCTTGAAGCTGGGATGGTTGCAGGTGCAAGTGCTGGACTTGGAGCAGTTTTTATTTTCTTCTTTATTGGTATTTTAATTTCGAGCTGGATTATGGGCGGCACAATTCCAACACTTATCTACTATGGCTTTTTAACAGTTTCACCAAGCTTTTTCTTTGCCATCGTATTTTTGATTTGTAGTATCGTTGGTGTTTCTGTTGGTAGTTCTTTAACTACTGTAGCAACTGTGGGCGTTGCTTTTATGGGGATCGCTGGTGCAATGGACATTTCTTTAGCGATAACGGCTGGTGCGATTGTTTCTGGAGCTTTCTTTGGAGATAAAATGTCTCCCCTTTCGGATACAACAAATCTTGCATCTGGTACGGTTGGTGTAGATCTTTTCGAGCATATTAAAAATATGGGTTGGACAACGATTCCAGCTTTCCTGATCTCATTTGTCCTTTATTCAATTTTATCGCCAACAGAAGCAAATACTTCTTTTGATACAGTTGAGCAATTTAAAGAGGGCTTACTGTCAACTGGACTTATTCATTGGTATACATTATTGCCAATTGTTGTTCTTGTTATTATGACTTTTTATAAAGCACCTGCACTTATCACACTCGCAGTCGTCTCAATTATTGGTGTTGGACTTGCCTACATACAAGAACCGATTGCACTAACAAATGTCTTTAAAATCCTTTTTGAAGGCTATGTATCTTCTACGGGGAATAAAGACGTGGATGCATTACTGAGTCGCGGTGGTATGAACAGTATGTTATTTACAATTGCCTTAGTCTTATTAGCATTAACAATGGGCGGTCTATTATTTACGCTCGGCATTATTCAAAGTATTTTATCGAAGGTAGAGAGCCTCTTTAAAAGTGCTGGCTCTGTTATTACAGGAGCTGCCATTACGGGGATTGGTGTTAACACATTAATTGGTGAGCAATATTTATCCATCCTACTTACAGGTGAAGCATTTAAAGCACAATTTGAGAAGGTAGGGCTGGCCCCTAAAAATTTATCTCGTGTTATGGAGGACTCAGGTACTGTAGTCAATCCTCTTGTCCCGTGGAGTGTTTGTGGTATTTTCATTGCTAGTGTACTAGATATCCCAACAACAACTTACCTACCATTTACCTTCTTCTGTCTACTAGGACCAATTTTGACGATTATCTTTGGTTGGAGCGGTAAAACATTAACGAAACTTGAAAAATAAGATGGGTAGCTGATGAATTCGTCAGCTACCTTTTTCTATCTTCCCCTTTAAATTAGTAGATAAGATAAAAAGAAAAACTATAGAAGAGTTCATTATACCTTCAATTAACCAAATCAGCAGGTTTAAAAAGATATTTAACGAATTTATGTGTTTTATCTTAATTTCCTCTGCTATGCTAAAAGTAATCACTTTATTCGAGGGGGTATGAAATTGACACCAGCTGAATTAATTTATTTTAGCGTGATTGCTCTTACTCTATTTAGCATTATTTTACTAATCGCTTTCATTTTTAGAAAACGAAAAAAAAGCGTATTAGCTATTACTATTCTGCTGGTTATCAGTTATATAAGCTATATTGCTTACTATCCTACTTTAAAAATCAAAACTCATGCAGAAAGATATATTCAATTAGAAACTTATTTGTAATCAACAATTTTCGGTAACGCCTAAGCACTTTGAGCCTGACTATACAGTTGGTCAGTTTAGTGTGCATGCAACGGAAACACCACAAATTGGCGTCGATCTTAGAGTTGATAAACATGGAAAAGTTACGCAAGTCTTTACATGGACAAAAGAGGAATACCCTTCACAAGAAAATCTATGGAGGGTGATCGAATTTCACCTTTTTGAAGAATATACACTCGCTAAAAGTATATCTGTCATTACAAAAAAAGATTTTTGGTTTAATGGAGATGGATTAACTGTTTTTGCTTTAAAGGTCAATGATTCTCCAGCCATTGCTGTTTTTATATATAGTACAGCAGGATACAGTTTACAACATTTAGTCGAAGGTAAACCTGGTGAAATGATTTCTATTGAAACTAAGGATTTTGTCTTCGCCTACATGGATGAAAAGTACACAGGCGAAGCAGCAACAATTACTACAAAGTCTGGGGAACAATATGAATTAAATCCAAATAATCAAAAAATGAAATTAACGGTTGTTCCTATTGCTAAATAATCTTTCGTTACTTTAACTACAAGACATAAGAGCCCATTACTTACTTATGATAAGGTTCATCGAAACTAATGCTAAATTGACGTTTTCCCTTTCTATTTTATTTCAAAATTTGGAGGAAGTTTAACGGACTTGCTTGCATCAATTTATATGAGAATATTCACGAACCTGATGGTAATGTAATTTGCAAATAGGAAAAATATCCAATATAAGATTGGCATGTAAAACAGCAAAAAGAGTATGTTTTGAAAGAATTGTTCAAAACATACTCTAATTTTTTTGTACATTGCCTTGCTAACTATTTAATTATTTTTCCTTTTGTCTCATCAAGTATCTTAGTCATTTTTTCCATTATCCTTTGATGATAAAAAGTCTTCTAATGCCTGTTTGTTCTTATCTAAGTCAATATCCAAGACGTCACCTACATCGACACGTTTGTCTTCATAAGCATCTGCAACAGGAATTCGTAAAGTATCAATACCTTTAGATTTTCCATCTACCATCCCTTTTGCAATTGTAAGGATTGTTTTATTATCAACATTTGTATCAATGTAGGAATCTGCAACGCCAAGAATTTTTGGTAAATTCATTAAGCTTGAAACACCGATTTGTTCTTTCACCTTACCCAAAACCTCTTGCTGGCGTTCCACTCGCCCAAAATCACTTAAACGATCATGGCGGAATCGTACATAACCTAATAACTCGTTACCATGTAAAACTTGTTCCCCAGGATGTAATGTCATACCAATTCCATGGGACATTTCATAAGGAATATCAACCTCAATCCCATCCGGTGCTAAAAGATCTACTATTTTAGGGAAACCTTTAAAATCAACAAGAGCGTAGTAATTTACATCAATATCAAAATTTTGCTTAATTGTTTTCCTTACAAGTTCAGGACCCCCAAAAGCAAAAGCAGCATTTATTTTATTCATTCCGTGATCTGGGATGTCGACATACGTATCCCTCATAATCGAAACAAGTTTGACATCATTTGTTTTTTGATCATAGTGTGCAATCATTAAACTATCCGATCTACCATCCTCGTCTCTAGCGTCACTTCCTATTAATAGCACATTAATCTGACCAAATTGCACATCCGCACCTTCAAATGGGTCAAACGCCTTTTCGTTTTCTTTTATATGACCATCGTCTGCCATAGCTAATCCGCTATTGTATTGATAAACCCCATAAATAATCCCTGCTACGATTACTAATGCGAATGCTAAGAACAAATTTCTTAGCCATTTACGGCTCTTTTTGCTTCTTTTCATAAATCAATCCACCTATCATTTAACTCGAAGTTATTTTTTTTAGTAACGCCTTTGTAGTAAGTTGTACAGCTATTGCATCGTCTAAATAACCAATAGGAAATAAATAATCCGGTATAACATCTACTGGAATAATAAAATATAATAATGTACTTCCAATTAAGGTTAGTTCAAAAAGTGTTCCTTTCCCCGATGTGAATTTCTCATATAGATCTTTTAATTGGCTTATAAATGGGCCTACGCTTCCTACACTCTTAATTTTTTTATCAAAATCCTTAAGAATCGTATTTTTACCTTCTTCTGTTTGCGCATATAATCCATAGCTTTCTAGTTTCTGTTCAACATTTGATACCGAAAATTGATCATCGTAAACATTTGAAGACTTAAGAAGAGCTTGTATTGCGTCAACAGACGTATGAATATCATCTGAATCTGACTCTTCTTGCTTCTGTTCAATCGGGTATCCTGCTGCTTCAAAAAGATTGATTAAAGGAACTTCAAGGCAATCAGCAAATTTTTCTAAATGTTGTGGCGTCGCTTTTCTCTTATCATTTATTAACCGTGAGATCGTAGCTGTATCGATTCCAGTGAGTTCACTAAACTTCCGCATAGATAATGAACGTTCTTTCAATAACTCTCTCAGCAATAAACCAAGTGTATTACTGTTTCTCTGTTCAGCCATTGTCGATTCTCCCTTCTTACAGTGACTAACGTGACTAAAGTAGTCGTCTAAATGAAATTATCATTCTCAAGAAGTGTATAATTACGTTGACATTTTGTCAACGTTTTAGTTTAGAAGAAAGCAGCAAAAGCAATTATTAACAACATTACTCCACTAATAATTGTTCCAAACTGCCCTACAGTGAATGTGCCGATCCGAACATCCGCTACTTTACTTCCTAAATTGACACCTAACCAAACCGTAATAAAACTCCCAATTGCAGCAAGTATCGAGATGACAAGCGGCGAAAGACCGAGTAAACCTGCACCTACCCCATTCGTAAGTGCATTCGCCGATAAGGCAATGCCGAGAAGTACAGCTTCTCCCCATCCAATTTCCCCAGACTTGAATTGAGCTTCCTCGGGATTTCTTAAAATATCTTGAACATTTTTATAGGACTGCATTTCTTTACTATTCACTATTGAAGTTTCTTGTTTCCGTGGTTTAGCCAAAAGAATAATCCGAATGCCGATGATAAATAATAAAAACGCTCCGATGACCACAGGAAGTATACCTGGAAGAATTTTTGACATCCATACACCAAATGTAATGCCTCCCATACTCATAAGAAAACAAATGATCGAGATTAATATATTTTTATCAAATCTAACATTTATCTTTCGAATCCCGTAAGATAGCCCGACACCTAAATTATCGATACTGGATGAAAAAGTAAAAGCCAAAATGATTAACCAATTCACTCACCACACCCCTTTTTTCTTATATCATATTATTCATGTTGACAAATGTTGCCTAAATATCTAAAAACAACAATATCTTGGTAACACAATAAAGTGTGCGAATTAATAAAGCAAAAGCTTAGAAAAATATTGGCTCATCAACATAACAAGAGGTTGATTTTCGTTCCGACGGGCAGGGTTAACAACAGGATAAAAACATCCATGTACATATTCTACTGCCTTCAATCACCATCTCCCTATAGTTTATATATGCTATCTTAACTGTTGATTTAAGGTTTCACTTATTTAAACTTTTGTTGAATAAATGACAACATTTATTGAGTTTCTATCAACAAAAAGTTTTGTGGCCATGCAACTTTTTCAACACTTGAGAATAGAATGCGGATATATAAAATCAAAAGGGGAGTGAAAAAGCAATGAGTGAAAGAGATTTACATTCAGTTTCTTCAAAAGAAATAACATCGGACGAAAATATATCCTTTCAAGAGAGGGTAACAAAAGGCAGGTCAGGATTTAAAAAAAAGCTATGGCTTTTTTGGGCACTTTTAGGGCCAGGTATTATCTCTTCACTATCCAACAATGATGCTGGAGGTATGATCAGTTATACGATGACAGGAGCCACGTTTGGCATTAGCTTTTTTCTTCCTTTGCTGTTTCTGCTCGCACCGATAGACTATAGCATGCAGGAGATGTCTATGCGTCTAGGGGCAGTAACCAAAACCGAGTATAGGCAATTGCTTCAACGACATTTTGGGTCGTTTTGGCACTATACCAGCGTGGCGGCATTAGCGCTGGCAAACTTGATGTACATTGTAACTGAGTTTATAGGAATGACTGCTGGGCTGACACTAATAGGGCTGCCACTATGGATAAGTGATCTCATCAGTTTAGCCTTTGTCTGTTTTGTTATGTTTTTTATGGGATATTGGTCAAAAGAGCGATTAGGGATATTTGTCGGGATAATCAATGTCGTATTTATCATTGTTGCCTTTCTATCTCATCCCGATCCTGCTGAAATTGGTAAAGTATTTTCTAGTTGGCCTAGTATATCATGGAATCTACACTCAGATGGAATGTTGGTGTTTATCTTGGCAACAATCGGAAATGCCATCGCTCCATTTATGTTATATTACAACAACAACACAACCCTGGATAAAGGGCTAACACGCAAAGATTTACGATTAGGACGTATCGACATTGCACTTGGTTCCCTGTTGCAGCCAATCTTTGCGGCTGCCGTAATGATTTGCGGTGCTGCACTCGTAGGACAGGTGGCTAATCTCGATGATTCGAATCCGGCTGAGTTGATTTCCGCTTTCGTGCCGGTTACCGGCCACTTAGGTAGCGTTTTATTTGCTTTAGGGTTATTCAATGCCGGCTGGCTTGCTGCCATTACAATCTCCTTTTCCTCAGCCTATACTGTTGCCGGAGCCTTTGGTTGGAAAAGAAGTCAAAACCATAAAATATCGGAAGCACCAAAGTTCTATGGCCTCTATTTTGGCTGTCTATTAATAGGAGCAGTGGTTATATTAATCCCTGGTTTACCATTAAGTATGATGGCTGTCTTTACTCAAATTTTTGCAATTATGCTGTTTGTTCCTGATCTTATCTTTTTAGTTATGCTTACCAACAATCGCAAGATTATGGGAGAACACGCTAACTCCTGGTGGAATCGAATATTTGGATGGGGAATCGTATCACTTTATTCGGCTGTGTCGGTGATAACAATTATTTTAACAATAAATGGTACTATGTCTTAAAATGAAGGATGTCTACTTTATCTATACTGTGGAAATAAAAAATGCCTTAACTTGTTATTTTTTAACAAATTAGGGCATTTTTTATTAATGCTTCTCTGCATGAAAAGCAATTATTTGATTTTTTATAATATCCACTGGTTTGCTTCTCGTTCATACTATGGACTAATTCATCCTTCATTCTTTTATGATATTAAAATCTTTGTATTTTGAAAGGTCTGAGCCAGTACTACTGCGCTGGCTAGCTATTATTGAGAATATGTTATCCTCCTCTGGTTAGTTGAAGAAAAAAATTCATTATTTTTAAAATATTTTACTTACTTCTATGTAAAATAACTATTTTCCTCGTGGCCAAATGAAATATGAAATAGATATGATAAAATCAATTCCCAGTACTAAAGACCATACTTTTAGTGTTTCAAAAAGTTTAGAGCTACGGTCCGCATCATTTACTAGGTATATCAATATTAATAAAAATCCTGCTCCGATGATATATGCAAATAAATGCTGAAAAGACCCTTTCAAAGAATTACGAGCAAATGCGAAACCAGTCTTTTTTTCAGGTTTTGTTCCCTCTTTTTTTATGTAGTATAAGAACCTTTCATCAGCCCAACGAACGATACTCTTTCCAAAAGCAATCGACACACCTAAATAGATGGCAGCAATTGCGTGAGACGTAGTTGCATCTTCACCCTTTAATAGATCCATAGCAGTTACGATTAACAGAAACAAGTCAATCACGGGTGTTAGAAGTAAAAAGAACGATCCCGTTTTTTTATAGTTATAAACATAACGTAAAGTAAGACCGAGTATTATAACAATCCAAAAACCAATTTCTGCTGCAATAATTGACCAAGTAATAAAATTCAATTAACCACCCCACACTTTTACTTACAAAAAATCTAGTAGTATAAAAACACACGCATATATATTGTATATTATATTCATAAGGAGAAACAATGAAGAAGTTCCATTTTTTATCAAATTAACTATATTAATTCAGCAAAAACCTCTTTTTACTTCGCTAATTGAATAACAGTAAACCACTGAATCCGCTTAAAAAGCATCTGATAAATGGTGCTCTTTGCCTTTTCTTATTGCTTCAATTGTGAAATAGTTAGATTTTTGACAAGTTGAAATAAGCATTTGCTCTACCTGATTTTCAAATGCCAAGTTTTTATGTAACTCAAGCCAACAATACCAGTAAAGGTAACTATCCAAATAATACGTACCAACTCCCTGAAATCGTTCCATCCATCCTTTCAAACGGCGATGGAAGTTATTAACGTGTTGTATGTGGAATATCCCTTTTTTTACTCGTTGATTTTGATTAAGATTAACTGTTTCGTGTTTAAGATTTTTTGCTGCTGCAATTTTTTTATAATTGGTAGCGGTATCAGTGCATAACAAAGAAGAATGGGCTATATAATTCCCGATAACCCCATCAATTTCTTCTGCTTTTACACGACCTCTACCCGCCATCCTCGCAATAATATTGTTATTTCGATCTTGTGCTACAACTACAGCAATTTTCTGATTTGAAATTCCTCGTTTTTTTGGTTTACGATGTGTAAATCTACGACCTTTTAAAGATTCACGAAAGAAAGTCTCATCACTTTCAATTATGCCAGATAATTGGTTGAAGCCGTGACTTCCTAAAGCGTTTAAAATCTTATGTCTCCAATAAAATGCGGTAGATATATGAATTTTTAAAGAGTCTGAAATCTTCGGTAATGTAACACCGTTTATCATCATTTTAATGTATTCAATCCATTTTTCCGGATAACGCGAACCTGAAAAAGGCGTATTTGTCATATCATTAAATGTTTTTCCACAATCCTTACATAAATATCTTTGTCTAGAACGATATGTACCATTACGTTTTACGGCAGTACTTCCACAATGAAGACAACCTAAACCAGACGAAAAGCGAGACTCCTTGATCTTAGGAAGTAATTCTTCCATTTTATTTTCTTCTTTTGGATATAGATCTTGTTTCATTGCCTTAAATAAGGCTAGTTGATCTGCTTTTCCTAATTCTCCGACTGCTTCATATACATATCTCCACATTATTGAACGCCTCCTGAAAATGCATTATATTCAGTATTTTCAAGAGAGCAACAATCTATACGAAAACAGCCTTTCTTTATATTTGTTTGTTTGAAATTCCAGACTGCATTTCGTAATTTCTAACGAACATTCCATTTGTCTAAGAACGTAGATTTTCATTTGGTAATATACGTTCTTCCATATCATTTTGAGAATTTAGTGGTTTTACTTAGTACTCTTAGCAGACTTCTAGTTTTCAAACTATATTAATTAAATATTGACCTTTTTTAGCCTTAATTTCAAAAGAATATTTTATATGAATCTTTAGTCCATCCAATTTTATGCTTTTTCCTGGTGATATCTCAATTTCATCAACCACAACATGACCATCTACATCTTTGATTCTTAGAATTACATTACCATTACTATTTGCATGATTAACGACTTCCTTGTCCCCAAAAATACTATCGAACTTTAAATAATCTTCGTCATTAAAATATAATGTATTCCATTCTTCCTTATTATCCGTTAAATTGACAGTAGCCGTACTCATCGGAAAAAAGATTTGATGTACAGCATCCACTTCTTGAACAACTAGAGAACCTATAATTGTCATAATAAAAGTAAGCAAAATGGAAATTAAGACTTGAATACGACGCTTTTTATTAATTCTTTTAAAAGGCGCTTTTGCTATCATTACTTCTTCTGGCAGAATATCATTTGTTGTCTGCTCCATCACTTCTAAATACAATCGACACTCTTCACAATGATGATTTTACTCAAATTGTGAAGGTTCATAAAAATAACATTCTACCTATCATGAACGAGGTATTAAAATCACCAAAACACCAATCAAACAAATGCCTGCTCCAACGAAATCCAAGATGTCTGGTTTTTTCCCGTCGATTCCCCAGCCCCACAAAATGGAAAGGACAATAAAGACACCTCCATAGGCTGCGTATACTCTTCCAAACGTTGGGAAGGTCTGAAAAGTTGCGACAACTCCATATAAAGCCAACGCAATCCCGCCTATAATTCCCCAATAAAATGGTTTACCTTCTCTTAACCAAAGCCAAATTAAATAGCCGCCCCCAATTTCGCCAATTCCTGCGAGGATAAATAATAATGTTGCACCAATCATTTTTTTCACTCTTTCTGTATATGTTTAAAAGAAAATTTGCACTATCTGCACTATTATACATAAAAGCACGTTACCATGAATGAAATCAAAAAATTTCGCCTTTCTCCTGTACAACCATTTATAAGCGATTGTTTATTATAATAGGAGATAGGCGAAATTTTGAAAGTAGATATCGCTATTATGTTTAAATAAACTACCCTTTCTTGCTTCTTCCTCTTTAATTCAATCCCCAGTATGTAATCGTATCTGCTACGCCTATAATAATCAGCATAACACCCGCTAAGATTTGAATCACTCTTCCCATTTTCATGCTTGTACGCATAATGAATCTTTTTGCGTCAAAAAAATGAATAAGCCCCAGCATCACTAGTAGTGGCACAGAGGTTGCTATACCAAAAATGGCAGGCAAAACTACACCATACGAGGAAGTTACAACTGTTGGCATTAACCACACGAAAAATAGCACAAACATCGTAGGGCAAAAGGCTATGGAAAAACTAGCACCCATCAGAAAGGAGCCCAATTTCCCCTCTTTTAAAACAGACGGAATATACTGAGGAATTCGATTTAGAAATTTCAATTTTAATATTCCAATTAGCACGAGTCCTGTTATGAGCATGATCGGACCAATCGCTTTACGAAAAATAGGAAAATACTTAGTCATCTCAGTTTCAAAGGACTGACCGAATAACCAAGCAAAGAAACCTATTAAACTAAATACGACGACTTTCCCTAATACAAAAAAAGCAATTTCTTGCCAATTGTTTTTCATTTGCAATGTTCGATTTCCATAAAAAGTGATAGCACTCATATTCCCCGTTAATTGACAAGGAGCTAAAGCACCTATTAATCCAAGAAGAATCGCAATAATGAATGGGGAATGTTCATACGAGTTTAAAAATACCGTAATAGGTCCACTAATGATTTGGCTTATTTTCGACATTAAATTATACATCTAGAAACACCTTCTATTTTTTATAGTAAGTCACAGATTTAGTACCTCTAGTTATTAACTACGTCTTTGTATATCAGATGACAAACTGCTAAGAACGCCTCAATATCCGCTGATACATATTTCGTTAAAAAATAGGTATTCGAAACGATATGGGCACATTCCTTTAACGAATAGCTTTGAAGCAATTGCTGGTGAGATTCAGCCTCAATGACACTCTTTGGTAAAAAGGCAATTCCTAATCCTTGCTTAACAAAGTTTTTTATAACCTCTGTTTGATTAATATTCATACTTTTATAGCTTGGAAATTGCTGTAATACTTGTTGTATGTCCTCCCAGTACGGTGCATATTCATGCGTTAATATAGTTTCCTCTTGTAAAAGAGTCCTTGAATCTGTCGCCCTTTTGGATATCGGAGTAATCAATTGAAGCGGTTCCTGTGCGAGTAGGACCGTGCCAATGTCACGTGTCGATGTTAATTTTGACAAACCGATATCTACTTTGCCTGCATGTACCGCTTCCCCGATTTCATTGGACTTTAACAGTTCGATTGATAATTGAATAGAAGGATTTTGCTGCTGAAATGCATGAATGATGACTGGCAATGTAGAATTAGCAATTTGTGGTGAAACACCAATTGTTAACTGGGACGTGAAACTATTCAAGAAGGAAACTGTATTTTGTAAACCTTCATCGATCGTTGCCATCATTTTCTCGGCATGTTGAAGGAAGTGAGCACCAATATAATTTAACTTCACATGCTTCCCCTGTCTATCAAAAAGCATTGTTTGTAGGTCTTTTTCTAGGTGTTGAATATGCTTAGAAACTGTTGATTGTGTAATAAAACGTTGTTCTGCCGTTTCACGAAAATTTTCTGTTTTCGCAGCAACAATAAAAGTTCGTAACCATTCTGTTTCCATAAATAGGCCTCTCTAGTTTTTCATTCATTATATCGAATTCTATTTACATCTTGAAACATTTTCTAAAAACTGGCGATTGTTCATACCAAACATTTACGGAAATTGTACAATAAAAAAGCAGTTGAAGATCCTCAATTCCTTGTATCTTCAACTACTTATTATGTTGTCTCATTGTTTTTAAACGATTAGTTAACAGCTTGCTTCACTTTATCTAATACTTCATCGGATGTTGCTAATTGTAACGCTTCTGATGCTAATGCTTGCATATCCGCTACAGATAAATTTTTAATTAAGGAACGTGTTTTTAAAATGGATGTTGCACTCATTGAAAATTCATCTAGACCTAAACCAAGTAAGAGGGGTACAGCATATTCATCCCCTGCCATTTCGCCACACATACCGGCCCACTTCTCTTCTTTGTGTGCTGCATCAATGACTATTTTAACCAAACGTAAAATAGCCGGATTATAAGGTTGATATAAATAAGATACTTTTTCGTTCATACGATCCGCTGCCATCGTATATTGGATTAAATCATTTGTACCAATCGAGAAGAAGTCCACTTCTTTCGCAAAAATATCTGCCATCACTGCCGTCGATGGAATTTCAACCATAATGCCGATTTCAATCTGCTCACTAACAGCTACGCCTTGTGCAAGTAGGTTTTCCTTTTCTTCTAAAAGAATCCCTTTCGCGTCACGGAATTCTTGCAATGTGGCAATCATAGGGAACATAATTTTTAGGTTACCATAATTGGATGCACGTAATAATGCGCGCAATTGTGTACGGAAAATGTCTTGATAATCTAAACATAGACGAATCGCGCGATGGCCGAGGAACGGATTCATTTCATCTTGGAGTGGTAAATAGGGTAAATTTTTATCTCCACCAATATCAAGTGTACGGATGACAACCGCTTTACCTTCCATTCCTTCTAAGACCGTTTTATAGGCAGTAAATTGTTCTTCCTCAGATGGTAAGTTGTCTCGTCCCATATATAAAAATTCTGTACGATATAAACCGATTCCTTCACCACCGTGACGTAGAACACCCTCTAAATCATTCGGTGACCCAATGTTAGCAGCTAGTTCAACTTGAACGCCATCTTTAGAAACCGTTTTTTCGTTTAGTAATATTGCCCATTCTGCTTGTTGAGCAGTAAAGTCTTCTGCTTTTTTTCGATAGGTTGCAACCACATCTTCTGTTGGGTTTACAAGTACTTCACCTGTTAAACCATCCACGATTAATAAATCACCATCTTGAATAGACTCAGTTGCTGTACCTGTCCCTACAACGGCTGGAATTTCTAGTGAACGTGCCATAATGGCAGAGTGAGATGTACGACCACCAATATCCGTTGTAAAACCAAGTACAAAGTTACGGTCCAATTGTGCTGTCTCAGAAGGTGTTAAATCAGTTGCTACAACAATCACCTGTTCATTAATATTGCTTGGATTTGGAATATGTACACCGAGTAGATGCGCTAAAACGCGGTTTGATACGTCTTTTATATCTGCAGCACGTTCACTCATATATTCGTTATCCATACCTTCAAATAATGATACAAACATCGTCGAAACTTCATTCAATGCATATTCAGCATTCACAGCTTCTTCAGCAATTTTTTGTTTGATCGGTCCAATTAATTCTGGATCTTTTACGACAAGTAGATGTGCACCAAAAATGGCTGCTTCTTCTGTACCTAGCTTTTCATGTGTTAGCTGCTGAATAGCAGCTAACTCTTCTGCTGTTTTATCAAGCGCGGCCGCTAAACGTTGCTGCTCTGCATCAATATCCTGAATAGTTGTTTTCGCAAACGATAAGTCCGGTTGTACTAAACAATATGCTTTTGCAATGGCAATGCCGTCAGATGCGGCAATACCTTTGAGTTGGATCATTGTGCTAGCCCCGTTTCTGTAATTAATTTTGTTAATGCAGTAAACGCTTGTTCTTCATCCTCCCCCTCTATGTTTAATGTAAATATTGAACCTTGTTTTAGGGCTAATCCCATAACGCCTAAAATTGATTTTAAATTGGCTGTTCTTTGTTCTGTCTGTAACTCGACAGAAGAAGCAAATGGTGTTGCTGCTGCTACTAACTGGCTAGCTGGACGTGCGTGAATACCTAATGGGTCTATTACTGTAAATTGTTTTGTTTTCATTGTTCATTCTCCTCTTTTTGTAAATCTGTTAATATAATGACATTAGGATGTTTTGTTAATACACTTGCCGGGACATCTTCTGTATATTCAGACGCAAGCACACGTTCTACTACATCACGTTTTGTTTCTCCAATAGCGATTAACAAAATGCATTTAGCGCGCATGATCGATTGAATGCCCATCGTAAATGCTTGGGTTGGAACGTCATCAATCGAATCAAAGAAACGTGCATTCGCTTGACGTGTTGATTCTTCAAGCGTTACAAGATGTGTCAACGAATCAAATGACGTGCCTGGTTCATTGAAACCGATATGACCGTTTTGTCCGATACCAAGCAATTGAAAATCTAATGGATGCTGCTGTAATAATGATTCATAGTTTGCCGTTTCCGCTGTTGGATGATCAGTTAAACCATTTGGTAAATATGATTCTTTAAATGGTTTGTTGTGAAATAAATGTTTGTTCATATAATATGCGTAACTTTGTTCATGTTTAGCACTTAGTCCAACGTATTCATCTAGATTAAAGCTAATACAATTCGTAAAATCGATATCAGTCTCACAAATTTTACTGTATAACGGTTCCATTGTACCACCTGTAGCTAGACCGAACGTTGTAGCGCCCTCATTTTTAGTATTCACGATAATGTCTACTGCACGAGCGTATAAATCTTCTTTTGAAGCAAAGCGTTCCAATCTCAATTTCCTATTCCCCCTTATTTATTTTTTAAACTAAATGACTAGGAAGCGGCCACTTAGGCTTCGTAGATTACCTTGCCAGCCTTAATCGTTTGTTGCAACATTAACTGTTCATCCAAAATCACAACATCGGCATCAAATCCTTGTTCGATTTGTCCTTTGTTAACCAATTTTAGTTGTTTTGCTGCATTGTAACTCGACATTTTAACAAGTTCTTCTAACGAGCAGTTCGTGATGAGTCGCATATTACGTACAGCTTGGTCCATTTTTAATACACTACCAGCAAGAGCACCATTCGATAAATGAGCTCCACTTTCGGAGACGTGAACCATTTGACCACCTAAGTCATAATCTCCATATGGCATTCCTTTTGCTCGCATTGCATCGGTAATTAAAATAATACCGTCTGCTCCTTTTAAACGATAAGCCATAGTCACGGCATCCTTGTGCATATGGATAAAATCAACAATGATTTCTGCCTTCATTTCCTCTAATAATAATACGCCACCGACAACACCTGGATCTCGATGATGGAATGGGCGCATTTGGTTGTATAAATGTGTGCCTTGTGTTGCACCATGACGAACCGCTTCTTTCATTTGTTCAAATGTTGCATCAGAATGACCAATTGATACGACCACACCGCTTTCTGCAATTGCTTGAACTACCTCAAATCCATTTGGTTCTTCTGGCGCCATTGTAATTTCTTTAATTTTATTGGCGCTTATATTTTGCCACTTTGTAAAAACAGCGAAATCTGGTGGTACAACATATTCAAGCGGCTGTGCACCCACACGCTTTTTTGATATAAAAGGACCTTCTACATGAACACCTAGAAGTTCTGCCTCATCTGGATTTGAAGTAAACTGCGCAATATTTTCAAGGGCACGTTCAATGTTTTGAAAGCTTTGTGTCATCGTCGTTGCTAAAAAGCCTATTGTACCTTCTTTTGCAAGTGATTTCGCCATCGTATGAAGACCTTCATTCGATGCATCCATCGTGTCCATTTGAGCAGAACCATGAATATGCATATCGATATAACCAGGGAATAAAAACTTCCCTGTACCATCTATTAGTTGCACGTGATCTGTGTTAATTCGTTGCGCAATTTGTGCAATTTTTCCATCCTTCATGAAAACATCAACACATTCTTTTCGTCCTATTGCATTGACGACTGTGATGTTACGGATTAATAAATTCATTAAAAACATCTCCTAGGATTGATAGAAGATACTGTCCTAAAATAGTATGTTTGAAGCGATTCTATCAATGCTAATATTTTGACTTAGCGCTACGACCCGCATAGATTTCTGTGGGACTATGCTTTCCCACAGAAAATAAAGCGGATTTACGATTAGTGCATGTTCATTTTATTAGATGGACCTTTTTAGAAAGCATCTTGTGTTTGTTACTTCTTCATCGAAATAATGTTACGAGAACCCGATCGTTGGAAACCAGTTTTTTCAAGTGTAATTTCTTGCCCCATTAAACTTGTGAAAACAACTGGTGTAACGATAGACGGTACTTTGTCTTTAATACTTTCAAAATCAACTTTTAATAATGTATCGCCACGTTGAATTACTTGACCTTCTGTAACCATCGCTTCAAAACCTTCACCATTTAGAGTGACCGTATCTAAACCGACATGAATTAATATTTCTACACCTGTATTAGATTTTAAGCCGATCGCATGCTTCGTTGGGAAAAGCATTACTACTTGACCATCAAATGGCGCATGAACTGTACCATCCTTTGGACTAATACCAAAACCTGGCCCCATTAAACCTGACGAGAACACTTCATCTGGCACGTCAGATAACGGTATTAGATCTCCTGTAATAGGCATTTCAAAATCATTGGAAGGATTTGTTCCTTCTGCTGTTGTTGCCTCTTCAACAGGCGCTTCTTTTTGTACATCTACATTTGAAGGTGCTGGATTCCCCTTTTTCAGGCGATCCTTCATAGCTTCTGCCAAAAACTCTACAGATGTACCGATAATTACTTGCACATTTGTCTTACTTAGACGCATAACACCACGTGCGCCCGTTTGTTTTAATGTTTTTTCATCCACCTGATCCGCATCACCAACAGTCATACGAAGACGTGTTGTACAGTAATCAATTTGCTTAATATTTTCTTGTCCACCTAATGCTTCAATTGTATGGAAAGCACGTACATCTAAATCATCAGAAACAGCTGAAGCAACATCTACACCTTCTTCATCTTCATCTTCACGACCAGGTGTTTTTAAATCTAACTTCTTGATTAAGAAATAGAAAACGACAAAGTAAATAGCTCCGAAACCTAATCCCAAAGGAAGTAATAGCCATGGACTATCTGCTAAACCAAAGTTTAAAAGATAGTCAATTAAACCTGCGGAAAAAGCGAAACCATCACGGAATCCAATCAAATAGGCAACGGCAAGCGAAATACCTGTTAAGACTGCATGGATCCCATAAAGTACTGGAGATAAGAACATAAATGTAAATTCAATAGGCTCTGTTACACCTGTTAAAAATGCTGTCAAGCCGATGGAGACGAACATACCACCGACTACTGCACGATTTTTCTTTTTCGCTGCAAAGTACATCGCAAGACACGCTGCTGGTAATCCAAACATCATAATTGGGAAGAAACCTGCTTGGAAATGTCCTGCTGTTGGGTCTCCTGCTAAAAATCGATGAATATCTCCTTTAACAAGCTCGCCTGCAGCATTTGTAAATTCACCAAAGTCAAACCAAATGATTGTATTAATAACATGATGTAGACCGACTGGAATTAATAGCCGATTTAAGAAACCATACATTCCAACACCAAGTGCTCCTGCATCGATTAACCAGTTCCCTACCGCATCGATTCCACCTTGGATAGGTCCCCACACAACAGCTAAAATAGTACCAGCTAAAATCGTCATAGTAAGGGACGTTATAATGGGTACAAAACGTCGTCCTCCAAAGAACGATAGCCATTCTGGAAATTTCACATTATAAAACTTGTTATAAAGTAAGCCTGCTGTAATACCTGAAAGAATACCACCAAATACACCCATATTCAGTTCTGGATTTACAGATTTTAACACTGCGACTAACACTAGCTGCGCAATGGCGCCCGCTAATGCTGCACCACCACTATTATCATGTGCTAGGCCCATCGCAATACCAATCGCAAATATAATAGGTAAATTACCCAAAATCGCATCACCAGATGCTGCCATAATACTTGCAATATAATGAATAACGTCATTTGACACTGCACCAAGCATGTCATCAGACCCTAAGCGTAACAATATTGCGGCTGCTGGTAATGTAGCGATTGGAAACATTAACGATTTACCGATTTTTTGTAAGAAAGCTAACATTTATTCTCCCCCTTTGGTATAGTTGTCTAGACCACTTAATTGAAAAAAAAGCGTTTTCATTAAGTTGTTGCTATCAATTATATTACCACTCGTACAAAAAATAAACACTATTTTTGAAATGAAGGTCCTTAATATTATAAATTCCATGAAGCCATCGCAAGGCAAAAAACATGATCTTATTTACAAAGATGTAACTAGTCTAAGCATTGTAACAAACTGCAGCCCAATTGGAAGCTTCTCTTTAACCAATTGGGCTGCAGTTCATAATTTTTTTATTTATGCTGTGACATCGCGTTTCATAAAGGACATATAGCTGATTACAAGGAAAAGAACAGCATAAATCGCAAGGATTGTGAGTGAGAATGGCATTGTCATACCATCTATTATAAATTGATTATGTTCATACTGTGTTAAATCTGAATGTGTTAGCCAAATATATTTAACAATTTTAAATCTGCTTAAGAACATCACAATCATTCCACCTGTAAAGGATAAGAACATCGTTAAGCCAATCGCTAAAGAGCTTGAACGGAAAACGGAGCCCACTAAGAAAGCAAACAATATTGACATGACAAAGTTTCCGCCAGAAAGTAAATAGTGGTATGCTAAATCATTCCATACTGCTTTTTCAACAACCTGACCATTGACCATTTCTAGCTCAACACCTGTTGTACCACCAAATAGTATCAGTCCAACAAGAGCACTTACTACTACATTGACAACAAATAACAAGAGCCCAAATATGAAAGTTGTCAGTAATTTTGAGGTTAATATTTTTGCTCGCGAAACCGGACGCGTTAATAGCATTTTAATCGTACCAGTAGAGAATTCACTAGATACAATACTTGCTGCAGTAATAACCGTAAATAATGTAATTAAAGTCAGCATGCCACCTGAAAATGACATAAAGCTTGCTACGCTTAGATCTTCTTGAGACGGCACATCTTTTGCTAATCGATACTCAGAAATAGCAATTTGCTCCTCGAAGCGTTTTTTATCCTCTGCCGATAATCCGTCTTCTTTCATCATCTCTTTATTATTATTAATAGCCTTCTGTTCACTTTCCTGCCACGTTATATCCTCTGTCGTTTTTGTTTCATAGTATTTCATCATAATACCAGGACCAATAATAAAGAGGATTAATAGCGTAACCATTACCCAAGTTCCTTTTTTATGCCATAATTTCATCCATTCATTTTGAATTAGCTTCAGCAATTTGGCCACCTCCTGTCATTTCTAGGAATTGATCCTCTAACGTTTTGTGATGCGGTTGAACGGCAAATATTTGAATTCCTTCATTAACAAATTGCGTAATGAGTTTCGGTATATCCTCTTTCTTTATTTCCACCACATAACCGTTATTTTCCACCACATAGTTGTAATCGAGCTTTTGTAGAAGATCTGCAGCCTGATTACTTGGTGTAGCTTCAATATAATAAAACGAAGAAGTTTCAACGTTGATATCACGAATATCGATGAGTTTGCCATTTTGTATGACAGCCACTCGATCACACATTAACTCAATTTCGGATAATAAATGACTGGAGACAAAAACAGATACCCCATCCTCCGCCGCAATTTTACGCAAATACATACGAAACTCGCGGATACCTGCTGGATCTAAACCATTTGTTGGTTCATCTAAAATTAAAAATTTTGGTCGATGAAGTAGTGCCTGTGCGAGTCCTAAACGCTGACGCATCCCTAACGAATAAGTTGATACCTTTTCATGAATGCGTTTCTCAAGACCAACTTGTTTAACGACCTCTTCAATACGTTCTTTTGTAACGTTTTTATGCATACGCGCAAAGTGCAGTAAGTTTTTATAGCCCGTCATATATTTATACATTTCCGGATTTTCTACAATTACGCCGACCTTACTAATCGCTTCCTCATAATTGTCCTGTAAGGAAAGACCATCAATAATGACTTTCCCCTCAGTTGGACGCATAAGCCCTGTCATCATACGAATTGTCGTCGTTTTCCCTGCGCCATTCGGTCCTAAAAATCCAGTGATTTGACCTGGATATAAATCGATATTCAATTTCTGAATCAATTGCTTACCACCAATGGTTTTTGATATATTTTGCAATTGAACAATTGGTTGTGTTGTCATTAATTTCACCCTTTCTTATAATAAGCCTTCATCCATTGCACAGCATCCTTGTTCGACACATCTCGAATCGTCTCTACTTCCTCATGTGCAATGATCGAACCATTTTGCAATAAAATGATTTGATCTAAAATAGGCTCTACCTCATATAACTCATGCGTTGATAATAATATTGTTTGGTGTTCAATATCTGTAAATTGAATTAACCCTTTAATGAGCTGCTCGCGAACAATTGGATCAAGGCCAGAAAATGGCTCATCCATTAGATAAAAGGGTACTTCTCGCCCAAGAGTTGCGGCCATTTTCATTCGACCACGGTTCCCTTTTGATAATTGCCGAAGCTTTATAGTTTGATCAACCTGTAAAAACTCCGCAACAATACATGCCTTATCATATGAAAAATCTTCGAATTGAGAGGCATAGTGCTGAAAAAGCTGCTCACCTGTGTAAAAGTCAAAAAATAAATCAATATCTGGTAAATAAGCAATTTTATCAGCACTTCTGCGTGTAACAGGCGTTCCATTTAGCAATACCTCACCACTTGATGGACGTAATAAGCCTGCCAACACTTTTAATAGTGTCGACTTGCCACTACCATTTTCACCAACAAGCCCTATGATTTGTCCAACAGGAAAGGAAAAAGACACATCTTGTAGAATAGGCTTTTTCATATAACGAAAAGAAACGTTTGATAGCTGTAGCATTTATTTCACCTCACGATTTATTTTGTAAAACAACGAGCATCTCTTCCTTTGAAAATCCAAGTGCTTCAATGGAAGTTAAAAAATGATCTGCCAGTTGATTTTTCATATCTTCCCGTAAAAGAGCAATTCGCCCTTCATCGGTTGTAATAAATGTACCTTGACCTCGTTTGGTTTCCGTTATATTCATTGCTTCTAACTCCTTATACACCCGCTGCACAGTATTTACATTGACACCTATTTCCACTGCATATTCTCGAACTGAAGGAAGTCGATCCCCAAGCACTAGATTCCCTTTCAAAATGTCTCCACATATCCGATCTACGAGCTGACTATATATGGGCTTATCACGTGAAAAGTCGATTGTCATCGTAAAACCACCTTTTCAAGCCACTTAGTCGCTATGAAAAATAGGAAGGCGACCAAAATGATAGTAGCTACCTCTTCAACAACATACATTGTACCCAAGCTGAGCTTCATTGTTGGTGTCTTTGGGAAAAATCGTTCCAAATCCGTTAAACGAATCCCTATATGATGGAAAATATTATCATATAATTTACTATCTGTAAATTTAAACCATAAATCCATACTGATGAAAAAGGCAAGCATAGTGATAACAATGGAAAAGCTACCAATAAAGCATTTCACTTGGAAATAAAATGTCAAAAATAGTATCACTATCACAAATATCATCAATTGGAACATAACAATAATTGCTACAAAAAATAATAGCCATAAAAGTATTTGAGCGAAGTTGCCTATAATTTCATCTTTGACATTGTAAATAGCTACACTCACAAAGATAAAATTGAAGATAGCGTATCCTATTAAGGAAAATACGATTTTCACACCTACAAGCTGTGCAATGGAACTAGTTGAATGCAGCCAGATCTCCTTGGTCCTTAAGTCATGACGAATACTAGCTAGGAATTGTAATACTGAAAAAAATCCACCTAACATAACTACTAATATCGAGAATAAAAATGGCAGCTGCTTTTCCATCGTAAATTCTTCACTAAACCGCATGATTAAATATGGAGCTACCATTGACAGCATGATTCCTATAAAAATTCCAACAAATAGCCATGCCCTATAAAGCACCCATTCCTTTTTCAATAACCCTGCAAATTTTTTCAACATAAACACCTCGTGTTATAGTGTACTAGTCAAATAGTACACTATGACTTTTAAGTTTGCAAGTATTAAATGCAAAAAAAGGAAGAACCTTTAAAATATAGGCTTCTTCCTTCATTTTGCAATGAAATTAAGGTTAATAAAGAATGTATCTTCGGCAATTTGAAGGTGATTTTGACATTTTAACAAAATGTCATCCAACTTTTTTATTTTATCGGAACACTTTTTAGTTTTATCGATTAACTTTTGCGTTTTATCACCCAACTTCTGAATTTTATCGACATCCGTCTTCCGTTTATTCGTAGGCATAATGAGGGGATTGATTTCCATTCCGACTAGGAGAGTGAAAAGGAAGTAACGACAAACTAAACGACGATCACCAACATCAGCTAACCCAAGACGAACAGCAATGTCTGTTGTCGTAAGAGTATTCCCTCCAAAAACAAGTGCTTCTTCAGCAATTTTGTAGCCAACGCCATCAGGTCCAACCGTAATTTTCTCGTTATTTACTCGGACAATACTACCTCCACCTAGAGGTTTGTTTGTACCAATTCCCCTGCTTTTCTCTATAAACAATCATTTAACTCGGTAGAAATCTTACATTTTCAATATGAGATTCACAACAACTTATATTCCTATTTCCCACATTTTCTCCGTTACTTTCCCTATTCTGCCATCAATATCTGTACCGTCAAACTTCGGAAGCTTCAGCTCACTGACGATTTTTCCGTCAAGCATAAACATTATGCGTTCCGTCCGCGCCGCAACCTTTGCATCGTGAGTGACGAGCATAATCGTAGTACCGCCAGCGTTGATTTCGGTAAAAATGTCCATGATCTCTTGTGCTGATTTTGAATTAAGTGCACCTGTAGGCTCATCGCCGAAAATGATTTTCGGGCTGTTCAAAAGCGCTCGACATATTCCTGCTCTCTGAAGCTGACCTCCCGAAACTTGTGTAATGCCGCGCATTTCAAGCTCCTCGATGCCTACCCTCTTCATAAGTGCTCTTGCCTTCTCCAAAATTTTTGCAACGTTTTTTTTGTTATCACGCATTGATGGTAGAATGATATTATCAAGAATATTTAGATTTTTGAGCATCGTTGGTTGCTGAAATACAAAGCCCATTTTAGTTCTACGTATATCTGAAAGCTCAACCTCCCCAACTGCCGATAAATCACTACCATCAAAATTAACCCTTCCACCATCAACGCTGTCCATGCCGCTTAGTGCAAACATGAGCGTTGATTTTCCCGAGCCCGAGGGTCCCATGATTGCAACAAACTCACCCTCGTTTATGTCAACCGAAGCTCCGTCGAGAACATTGCGGTTTTCATCGCCCTCGCCGAAAGATTTTACAATATGTTCACCGATAATAATCTTCTTCATAAGCTACTCCTTTATATTTTCGGATATTTTTATTTTCCCCGCGCCCCATGTGCCAATTATTGTTGTGATAAGTACCGAGCAAATCATCAATAACGGACAAAGTACATACGCCGAAAGTGGATTGATTGAAAAACTAAACGATGACGCCCCGAACGAGGTGATAACCGCGCCTGCAAGCACCTCTCCAAGAGTATTTGCCAGTAAAGTGCCAAGAACAATACCGATAATTGATACGAATACCGCTCGCGAACCATACTGTACTGTCATATCGGAGTTTGTAAAACCTAGTGCTTTCATTACAGCAATCGAATATCTATCCTTTGTGACAAGCATTTTCATAAACAATAGTGTAACTAGTATCGTTATTAAGACCGCTATCGCTATTGCGGCAATGGATGCCTTTCCGACCGATTTTATGGTCGAGCCGAATGTTTGAGTCACAAATTCATCTATATTGGAAATCTTAGCGAAAGTATATTTGTCCGCATACTCTGAAATTTTTTCATTGACATGAGATTTATCTGAAAGCTTCGCACAGATAACGCTCCACATGATATCTTCCGAATTGTCGGTAAAAACAGCCTTTGCCGTTTTTCCGCCGTTAGTAATGTCGGAATAAATGCCACTTACCGTAAGCTTTATCTCCTTCCCCTTCATCACGACCGTTATGACATCGCCAACCTTTTTGCTCATTTCATCAGCGTTCAAAGCTGAAAGTGCAATTTCGTTTTCTACGGTGGGTGCCCTGCCCTCGGTGTACTCAATTGGGAATATTGAATGGTCGCCAAGTTCGATTTTAATATTTTCTTCCGAACCGTCTTCCTTTTTTGTTTTAAATGTCTTTGTTGTTAGGATGGTGTATTTTGAAATGGAACTGTCGCTGTTCATAGATTTTAAAACTTCGACAGATTTTTTAGAAATATGATCAGTTTGCTGAATATCAATACGAATATCGTAGTTTCCAATACCCATATATTTAATGAAACTTGTTGAGGAGATCGTGTTGTAAAGGTTTTGTGGAACAATAATGATAAATGCTGAAATGACAAGTACTGCAAGCATTGTGGCATAAAGTCTTTTCCTTGCAAGAACATCTTTAATACCAAGGAAAATATTCGTATTAAGCAGCTTATTTTTGTTCAGGCAAAAACGCTTTGCGCCTGCGTTTTTTTCCTGTGAAGTGCCAAAGCGTATTGCTTCTGCAGCAGATATTTTACGAAAGCGTCTCAGCACTCCGCTTACATAGGCAATTATTGCTAGGAATATAAGCAGAATCCCGATTATTCCTAAAGCCGCAGCAAAAGAAGCGTCTTCGCTTTCCCCCATATAAAGCCGGATATTTTCAAGTAGCATGTCTTTGAACATCAACGAAAGTACAAAACCTAGAATACTCCCCCCTGCTGCAATTGCTGTGTATTTCGCAAGGTAAATTTTCTTAATGTCGGAAAGACGCAGCCCTATCGCCTTCATAACACCAATTTCACGGTAATCGTCCTCTATTTTCGCTAGGAGTGTAAAGCGTATGCACATAAATGCGATGGCAACGACAAGAACGCTTATAAGAAGTATAACTCCTATCATCATCCCGTCAGAAAGTGCGTTAAGTGTTTTGAAAAGTGGATATGTAATCGTTGGTCCGTTCGCTTCAAGACCTGCGGAAGCATAAGCAGTTTCAAATTCACCGAGCGCCGATAAATCCTTTAGTCTAAACTCTATCAAATACTCCATACTCCCATGGCTTTTTATTTCCGCATAATCATTTTGACTGACAAGAAATCTTTTTGAGGAAGACAGCATAGAATTCATCTGTGAATCGCGAAGGAAGCCCGCAACAGTAAATTCCTTTCCGCCTATTATTGCTGTATCACCAACTCTTGTGGTGTTGTCCTTCATATAGTTAATTGGAACATAAAGCTCGCCATCGGATACGTTTATAATGTTCCCGTCAAGATCAAGAAGATAATCAAATTTTTCACTCTGTATGCTAAAACCATTGTCTTGCACATTATTCGCAAGTGAACGATCACCTAAAATAATTTGACTGTTATCCATGTTGAGAAACTCAAGTACTTGAAATTCATCGACATTGCTGTTTTGCTCCGCGAAATTTGTAAGCCGGACAGTATTGATATCCCCAGAGTGCATTTGCATAAAATGCGGCGTTTTCGCCTGATTCATAAGTGAATCGATCGCACCAGAAAGATTAACCATAAGTATTGCCGACAAAGAAACGAGCATAGCCGCGGCAGCGACAAATAGCGTTGTTGTCAGCGTTATCAGTTTGCTTTTAGAAATGTCATTACGGATTAATCTGAAATACATACGTCACCTCTGTTTTCAAGCTTTTTAACTGACTTCAAGTTGAACAGAATAAATGAAGTAACACATAATAAAATTCCAGCGATTACGATGAGGAAGCCCGTTCCTCTGCCTTGACCTGTACCGGTAATTTTCCCTACAGTGTCAGCAAGCAATCCGCCATCAACTAGCAAAGGAGTGAATACATAATCTGCAAGTATACCTGAAAGCGCATAGGCGACAACAAATCCAAGCTGTGAAATTACCCCAATAAGTGACCATGCCCTGCCCTGAACGGAATTATCAATGTTAGTACGAACAAGAAAATCCAAGGTTGAGTTTGCAAATGGCATCATTGCAAAAAAGAAAAAACCTGATAAGCAGATAAGAACTATATTTTCGCGAAGACCGAATACCGCCATAAATATTCCTTCAAAAAACAGCGAAAACGAAAGAATTTTCACATACCCTTTTTTGATTGGAAGAAATCCGATGATCACGCTGGATACGAGCATCCCTGTAGCGACAATACTTTCCACCGTTCCTATTACGGAGCTGTTCGTAAAAGTAAGCAACATCGGTATGGAAAGTGTTTCAATAATTCCAAGATAAAATGTCAGCACCGATGTCACGATGACAAGAACGAGGACACCTCGGTTTTCAGAAACTGCACGCCAACCATCTTTTAATTCATGGAAAAATGATTTTGTCTGTTCGTATTTCTTTGAAACAAGACCTCTACGTACAGCAAGGGCCGATATAACGGTTACAAAAAATGTACAGATGTCGATGACAAGCAAAAGCTTTATATCCGAAACGGTAAGCAAAAATCCCGCAATGATGGGAGAAATCAAAAATTTTGCAGAACCCGCCACCTGGACAAAACCGCTTGCCTTCGTGTACTGTTCCTCGGTAAGTAAATCTGTAACCGTAGCCTTGTATGCAGGATCAAGCAACGATGAAAACACCGAGCTTATTGTAACTCCCACACAAATTTGCCATAGCTGTGCTTCTCCGCTCAGCATACAAATCAGAATAAATACCAGTCCAATCGCAGAAAGACTGTCGCCTAACACCATTAAAAGTCTTCGGTCATAACGATCCGCAAGCACTCCTGCCACGGGACTTAATAGAAGTGAAGGCATAAATGCAAGTAAGGTTACAAGTGCCATTGCCGATGCCTTTCCCGTCTGCTGGAAAACATAAATCCCAAGCCCAAACGCTGTAAGCCCGTTTCCTATTGCTGAAATTAGCTGTCCTGACCAAAGCAGAAGGAATTTTTTGAATAAACCCTTGGAATCAACCATCGTTGTTTCCATTTTCTTAACCCCCATTGCTAAACATCTTCATCATGTACATAAGGCTTCCACTTTCGACACCGAGCAGTCTTTCTACGTTGAAGACAAAAGCTGGTATTCGTGCAGCACGTTCTTCATCTGTCATATTAACCATATCATCATCAAAAACAGTATTCGTATAGGCCACAATCATTTCCATACATTCATACGGAAAAGGCGTATTGAATAGTCCTTGTTCAATACCCTCACGGATTATTTCCGTCAGTATTGGGGGAAGGCCGTTCATAATAACCTTTTGGATTTTCTGATGCATAAGCGCATTCTGAGGCTTATGTATGTGATCAATAATTTCCTTGCCATTTCCACCACTTATGTTTATAGCCATTACAACACGGATTATACGCTCGTGAACGGGTATGCTTTTATTTGAGGCAATTTCCTTTGCAGCACCTAAAATTTGGGCATTATACCGCTCAATTAGCGCGTCCATAATATCCTCCTTCGACTTGAAGTGATAATACAGCGTTCCCCGTGCTATTCCGACCTTCTCTAAAATTTCGTTAGTACTTGTGCCATCAAAACCCTTCTGACCGAAAAGCTCATCAGCCGCATCAAGTATTTCGTTTCTGCGCTCTATCGCTTCTTTTCTCATTTTTACTCCTCCTCAATAGACCGACTGTCTGTCTATAAAAATTATAGCATTTCACAATAAATTGTCAATACGAAGTTCCGATTTTGTAAAAAATATCAATTTATTTTCCTAATCATCTAGAGGTAAACGATAAACGACTAATGAAGTCTTCTCAGTATGTGGAATTCATCCATACAAAAATATCCTTTTAATCATAATAAGTGATAGAATTAAATGTAAGAAGTTTATGTGTTAGAGAGAGGTAAACAATAATGTCTGAAGTAAAAAAAATCGATTATACAATTGGAAAAAAGATACGTGAAGGCTTACAGGCAGATTGCCAAAGTTGTTTTGGTCTATGCTGCACGGCTTTAAATATTGCTGCTTCTAGCGACTTTGCTATTCATAAAGCAGCTGGGACACCTTGCCCAAATCTACAATCGAATTTTAGCTGTCAAATTCATAGTAAACTTAGAGATCAAGGGTTTAAAGGATGTACAGTTTTTGACTGTTTAGGAGCTGGTCAAAAGGTTTCACAAACAACCTTCCAAGGACAAGACTGGCGACAATACCCTGAAGTTTCCGAGAAAATGTTTCGTGTCTTTCCTATTATGGAACAACTTTATGAAATGATTGCCTACATAGCAGAGGCTTTATCGTATAAGGTTGATTCATCCCTATATAACAAACTACATATACTATTAGAACAACTTCAGCGTGCAACAGAGCTAGAAGCTAATGCATTACTAGCAATAGATATTCCTAATTTCCGACTGCCAGTGAATATTTTACTGTTAGAAACAAGTGAGCAAATTCGCCAAAGCCTTATCGTAAAGATTGGAAAAAACGCTCGAAAGTATAACAATCGAGGGGTTGATTGGATGGGGAAAAATTTAAAGGGTAAGGATTTAAGAGCAACCGATCTTCGAGGATCTTATTTAATTGCCGCCAATCTACAAAATGCTGATTTAAGAGGTGTTGATTTTATTGGCGCGGATCTACGTGATGCCAATTTACGCGGTGCAGACCTTTCAACAAGTATGTTTTTAACCCAAATGCAAATTAATTCAGCACAAGGCAATCTTCAAACAAAATTACCCTCTCACCTGAAACGTCCGTCTCATTGGGATGAATAATTTGAAAAAAGGGCAGATGAATATAATTATTCATCTGCCCTTCAGACTGTAGATAAACTCTATTTAAAAATTTATTATGAAAATTGCACCCAATGATTATACAATTCTTCAGTAAAGTTACATTTATAGATTATTAATTACGAATAAATTCAGAACCCAACTAAGAATTGAAATGATAATAATACTCCAAGCATTTTTCTTACGCTGTGTTACACCTACAATCCCCATAATCACCCCTAATACTGGTGAAAATAGAATACCGATAATATACGCAAAAATATTGTAGGTTTTATAACTGTAGATTTCGTTACTTTCATAACCGTTTTTGTCACTATCCATCTTCATCCCCCCATCTTACCTTTTTCTTAACTAATCGAATAATCTTTCTAATCAACTATACCTCGGCATAATTGCGTCTGGAATTGGCTTTTGGCAAACTTGATGTTGGTCACTCAGTCATGGGTTGGTTGCTTTTCTTTCGTACAGATAAATTGCCACAGTGCATGGTGTTCTAAGACTATGTTCCTCTATTTCAGAGGATGTTTGGACAGCCGCTGAAAGAAGTTAAAACAACTGTAGCACGGAAGAGAAATAGGGAGTAGAGAAATGGAAATATGTAATAGAGGGACTAACTGTTACAAGCAACTTTACGATGAGATCTAAACAGATCCAACTTTAAGTTAGCTACCGTAGCAATTTTAAGATTAATAAGCCTATAATAACTCAAAATAAGCTTATTCCTTCTTCCATTTATAGGGGATATTTGCCCAATCGTAAAATATATTAAAAAGGAAAATTAAAATTGAAATTCCAATAATACGCCCCAATTGAATGTCATCATAAAATAACCATTGAAATATAATAAATAGAATGAAAAAAATTAGCGAATATTGTATATTTTTCTTTATAATTTTCACTATATTCAACCTCCCTATACAATAATACACCATTTCTACTTATTAAAGAAATCTACAACTAAGGCCAAGTCCGTGGAAAGCGCCATCTCGGAGTGAAATTCAACCTTTGTTTATTGATTCACCATAATTTAAATTCATTTTTTATCGACAAGCAAAAAGGCAGATGAAAGTATATTCATCCGCCCTCTACTTATTTTTGTCTCTTTTTATAAATAATCGTAGCTACAACAAGTAAAAGTAAAATCGCTTGTCCAAGCATTGTTTCTACTGTTGGATAGAAACCAATGATGCTGATAACTGGCAAGCCATCTACAATTGTTGTTGAAACTGTATCTCTTAGCTGCAAAGTATGCAGACTGACACCAATAATTTTAAATGCCAATACATAGATTAACACCGTTGCCACTGCGAAAAATCTATGAATTGGAATTTTTCCACTTGCTTTCAATAACACAAATGCAAAAATAGCTAATACTATAAGTGCTACTATGATACCTAGCACAAATTGAGATGTCTCCATTTTAGGAGCAATTCCTGCATAGAAGACAAGTGTTTCTGCCCCTTCACGAAAAACTGATAAGAAGCTAATCGATGCCATTGCAAACACCGAGCCAGTTGAGATGGCATTGCCCATTTGTTTGGAAATATAGCGGTTCCAGCTTACTACACTCGATTTACTATGGAGCCAAATACCAACTCCAACCATCATTGCAGCAGCTAGTAAACCAATATAACCTTCCATCAGCTCTCGACTTGTATCAACTGTCGCAGATTGGAAAATCGTCGACATTAAAATAGCCGCTACCGCTGATAGTAAGATCCCAACAAATGCACCAGCATATATCCATTTGCGCATTGTTTTTTGTCCCGATTTCTCTAAGAACGATACTAATGCCATAATAATAAGCAGTGCCTCTAAGCCTTCTCGCAATAAGATTAATGCTGCATCCCACAGCGAATAATCTGAATCACCTTGAATCAGCTCAATTTCAGTGCGGAAAGTATGAAGCTTACTTTTTATTGCTTTGACATCGATGTTAGACTTTAATAAGTCACTAACGAGGATTGGCATATCACTTTCTATTTTTGTATAAAGGCTACCGTTACGTGTTGAAATATCTATCTCTACACTTGGCCATATTTTAATGAACTCTCGAATTTTATCGGATGCAGCCTTGTAGTCACCTGCATCGATAAAATCATTGGCCTCATCAATATACGCGACTAATGTTGCTAAAGAATACTCACCTTCAACAACCTTCGCCGTATCATTACCTGCTACAAAATCCTCGATTGTTTGTTTTAATTCTGCATATTGTGATTGCATTGAGGCTATATCAGGCTTTTCGGAAGCAATTGAAATCCGTATAAAGGCCATCTGTGTTTCAATTTGGCCGTACATAGCAATGCTTTGCTCACGTACAGGGCGTTCAATTTTCTTCCATTTTGCATTAAAATCCTTATACGCTGCGTCGATTGTAGTTAAATCACCACTTGCTAAGGCATCTTCAAATGCTTTCATGATCGGTTTAAATTTCGTACCAAATTCTGCTCGCTGCGCCGCTTCATCTACAGGATTCTCAAGCTTTTCTAATGCACGTAAGGCATTTGACAAGTCAGATAGTGCCTTTAAACGTTCATCCTTGGAAGTAGCTTTAACTGCTTGCGCAAGAATTTCATCCACTTTTTCTTTTGCTTTCTTATGCTCAGATGTGACCGACGCCCAGTCTGTGGCAAACTGTTCAAGGGCGTTTTCTGCCTCAGCTTCTTTGTCCTGCTTCGTATTCATTAACGCATCACTGATAGAAATGTACAAGTGACTATATGATTGCGCTGCTTGTACTGGTACAGCAAGTGCCAATAACAAGCAAAGTACTAAACTACAGCGCGTTAAAAAGTGCTTCACCTATATAACTCCCCTTTGATACTCCAGGGAAGCAAGCAAATACTGCACTGCCTCGATGGGTAATATACTCATTCATTTTATCTATACGCCCTAAGCTATTTTGAATCGTTATAAATTGGGCTGGGTCTTTTTGAAAAGAAATAAACATAAGTCCCGCATCATGCGCTCCTGTATTCGTCATAACACCTGATGCATAAGAGTAAGAGCGACGTAAAATATGCGCACCAGATTTACGTGCCAAATGCACATGTGAAGTATCTGGCATAATATACTCACCGTTGCTATCCTTCGCCTCTACATCGAAATCATCGAACTCTTTCTTTTTACCGAAAGGTGCACCACTATCGCGATATCGACCAAATGTTGCCTCCTGCTCCTTATAAGAAGTGCGATCCCATGTTTCAAGATGCATTTGAACTTTACGCGCGACTAAATAAGAGCCGCCTTTTAGCCATCCTTTATCGACCCATACCACTTTATTTAAATCTTTGTCATCAGTAATCGATGGATTTCCAGTACCATCCTTGAACGCAAATAAATTTCTAGGTGTTCCTCCACCAGCTGGGAATGAGTTGAAGCCTGCCTGTGACCATTTAATCTCTACCTTGCCTGAAGCTGCTCGAACTAAATTACGCACTGCGTGGAATGCTACCTGTGGATCATCTGCACAAGCTTGAATACAAAGATCTCCACCAGTAAATTCTTTTTGTAGCTGATCTTTTGGGAAATGAGGTAAGTCTTTTAATTCCTCAGGCTTCAAATGCTGGATACCAAGCTTCTCAAACAAAGATGGTCCAACACCTATTGTGATCGATAAGTTTGATGCATCCAATCCTGCTGCTTCGCCCGTATCTCCTGTAGGAACCCTAGTATTTGTTGTTAAATCTACCATTAATTCACCGTTCATTAAGCGTACAACAAGAGGTGTCCATTGTTTGAACAACTCTTGTAACTCTTTCTTTGATGTAAATAAAACATCTAAAGCAGCAAAATAAATATTGGTCTGAACTGGTGTAATAATGCCAGATTGATGTTTTCCATAGAAATCAACTTTATTACGTGCAGTCGTGCTGTCTGCAACAGGCTCAAACACATCATAGCCCATTACTTTCATAATACCACCTAAGCCAGAAGCACCGATAGCAACACCAGCTACTCCGATACCTGATAGCTTTAACATGTCACGTCTAGATATTTTTTTATTCATCCATTTTTCATCATTTGACGCTGTCATTCATTATCACTCCAAAATAATACCCATTTGACTTAATGGTTCTCCAAGTTGATTAACTGCTGCTGCAAGTGCTTTTGTATTTTCTTCCGTTAACTCTTTGTAAGAAACATACCCACCATCAGCTTTTGCATGCTGTGCCAATAAATCATCTACTGCTTTGAATTTTTCATCTAATGTTGCTACTAAGTCTTTGTCTTTCGCTTCTAATTTTGGACGAAGGATTTCAAAGATTTTTTCTGCGCCTTCGATGTTAGCTTTAAAGTCATAAAGGTCTGTGTGAGAATAGATTTCTTCTTCACCAGTGATTTTAGATGTCGATACTTCATTTAATAAATCAACAGCACCTGTAATCATTAAATCTGGTGTTACTTCTACAGTTTGAACTAAAGCGTGTAATTCTTTTGCGTCTGCTAAAAGCTGGTCTGCTACTTTCTCGTAGCCTGCTGTTTTATTTTCTACCCAAAGCGCATGCTCAAGTTTATGATAGCCCGTCCATTCTTCCTCGCCCTTACCTTCTTCTTGGATATCAGCTAAACGACCGTCGATACGTGGGTCAAGGTCACCAAAACTCTCTGCAATTGGCTCCGAACGCTCGAAATACATACGTGCTGGTGCATAGGCTGCTTTTGCTCCTTCGATGTTACCAGCTTTAAATTCGTTCACAAATTTTTCTGTTGCTATTAAAAATTGATCCATTTGCTCTAAGGCAAATTGTTGATAGGCTGCTAGTTCAGTAGATAAATCAACTTTTGTTGCTTTTTCTGCTTGCTCTGTTGCAGGCTTATCTTCTTTTTTAGCTTCATCTGTATTGCCACAGCCAGTCATAAGAATGCCCCCTGCAACTAATACTGACAATAATGATGTTTTTTTCATGCTAAGTACCTACTTCCGAAATAGTTTATATTGAGAATGATAATGATTATCAACCTCGATTGCAAGAAGTATTTTTATTTAAAGAAAAATACGCCATTTTCTAGTTCAGACAACTAGGAAATGACGTATTTTCTATAAAGATTCTAAACTATTAAATTTACGCTTGTTTTAAATTCTCATATTTTCCATATAAGAAATAATAAAGGACAATTGACACTAAAATAACGAATACCATCGCGAAGAAAATAGCACTGTATCCCGACGTAGGGACGAAGAATCCTAAGAAATAAGGACCAACCCCTAAACCTAAATCATATAATATAAAGTATGTCGATGTCGCAAGTCCTAAACGCTCATTTGGTGTAACTTTAATAGCTATTGCTTGCGCTACTGAATTGAAATTGCCATAACCAATCCCTATGCAAGCAGCAGCTAGTAAAAATGCAACACCACTTGTTGCCGAACTAAAGGCATACATTCCGACTGCAAAAATGACTAGACATGGATAAATAATAATGTTCGCACCTCTAGTATCTAGCAATTTCCCTGTAAATGGACGTGTCGCTAAAATAACAATTGCATAAATGATAAAGAAATAACTTCCCGCTGTTACCAAATCAAGCTCTTTCGCATAAAACGTCATAAATGACATAACCCCTGAATAGGCAAAGCCAATAACGAGCGCCACAAAAGCAATTGGCACAGCACGCATTTCGATAAAATTGGATAGCTTAAAGCCTGTTTTCTCAGCCATTTCTTTGACCTTCTTCGGTGCATCTGGAACGGTTACGATAAAATACATCAAAAAGCAAATAACGGCTAATACAGAATCGACAGCAAAAATCATCCGATAATCTTCAAACAGCTGCGTTAAAAGAATACCTACAAAAGGTCCGATAGCAGTGGCTAAAATAGCACTTAAGCTGTAATAACCAATACCTTCCCCTCGTCGCTCAGGTGGTAAAATTTGTGCAATAATTGTTCCTGTCGCCGTACTAGCCATCCCAAGTGCAATCCCTTGTACTAAACGATTGAACATTAGAAGCGGCAAATTCGTCGCAATAAAATAAGACATCGTTGATAGCATAAACAATAATAATCCATAAAATAATGTTTTTTTGCTACCCCAATCCCCAATGATACGCCCTGTCCCGAGACGACCAAATAAAGTACCAATAATAAAAATACTCGATACAAGCCCTGCCGTACTAGTTGATGCCCCAAAATGCTCAACCGCATAGCCTGCAATTGTTACCATTAATAAATAAAAAATTAATGTAATGGTAAAGTTAATAAGTGAGACGATTAAAAAGTCCTTCGTCCAAAGTTTATGTCTAGTTGCTTCCACTTTCTTCTCTCCTACCGATTGATGTTTGCACAAATGTTCGCTAACACTTGTGTCGCAATTTCAATATCCTTCTCTGATACCCCTGCGAGTGCCTGTTCAAAAAATGGTTTTAACTGTACCTTAATTTCCTGCACAATCTCCTCACCATTAGCCGTTAATTGTACAAGCTTCTCACGCTTATCCCTACCCGCTACCGTTTCCACGTAGCCAAGCTCCACAAGCTTTTGCACAAGCCTTGTCACACTCGGCTTTTCAATAAACATAAAATTCGCAATATCAACAAATGTATGTGGCCCTTTATCCATCAATAACCGAAGTAGTGCCCATTGAGAGCTAAACAACTGATATTTCTCTAGCTGCATATTCACTAGATTGATAAACGGTCTGTACATTAAGCGGTACTGATTAAAAAATTCTTGTTCGATCGTCAAAAATACCACTCCTTTTAAATTAGTTAGCCTAGCTAACTATATACCTTAATTTTTTATTTGTCTAGTAGGAAATTAGCGGGGAGTTCGGCATTTTGAGCGGGCTTTCCGTCGATGCTAGTTCTATCCGTCACCTTAAGGCTTCTTTCCGTCGGTGTCTTGGTTCCTTCCGTCGCTTCGAGACTTCTTTCCGTCGATGCTAGTTCTATCCGTCACCTTAAGGTTTCTATCCGTCGGTGTCTTGGTTCCTTCCGTCGCTTTGAGACTTCTATCCTTCTACATCCTTTCTAGCAAAAATTCAGACCGCTTGAATTTTTGCTCTTTAATTAACAATCCAATACTTCCTGTTTCTTTTTGTTCCCTTAGCTTTCAAAGGTAACTTTTGTAGTAATTTATAAGCTATATTCGGCGAATCTATTTTTAAAAAAACACAAAAGCTTTTATTTGTTAACGTTTCGCCTACTAGCAATCGATAATCTTCAAGTGTCCTAAAAATAGCCTCGTTATCAACAGCTCCACAGCGTTGACAGTACCATTTTGGGTATCGATAATTCATAGGTTGTCCATTTAAACAACTTTCGCATAGCACACCTTTTACTAAATCCCGGACAGGCACTTCTATTTCTCTTTTAATCGGCCTATGCATGGACAATAATTTAGAAGCAAATTGAAAAAGCTTTTCCTCATCCATCACTGTCTCCTTATGCTGTTGAAGCAATTCTCGCACGTAATAACGTAAACCTGAAACATGAAAAATTGGTTGTCCCCTTAAACTCTTCGATAAAATTGCATTTTTCGTTGCCAAAACGACTGCACAATGAACGGGAATCTCAAGCCGTGACGCTTGTAACATCCCCTTCATCCACTCCATATGTCGCCTACTTTGATGAAGTGGATTCGTCATTCCCTCGACATCGCCTTCTGCTGTAGTTCGTGTAAATTGATTAAAAGATTCATCGAAATCTAGAAAGCCTGTTACATTTTTAATTTCGAGAATCAATATAAATTGAGGACATAGTAAAACAGTGTCTATTTGATGAGTAGTTCCAAAGTGATTAAGTATTTGTAAATCATGAAGAAAATAATGCGAATGAGGTAAAATAATTTCAAGCCTTTCGGCATCTACTCTTTGCTCCCCAGCAAAGCCTGCATGTATTCGCCTCAACCTTTCAAAATAATACATGTATTCAGTATGTGTACTAGGTAATCTTCGAACTAAAGCTTCTAAAATTTTGTGTTGCTCCGATTCCTGACGATCTAATAAAATCATTGTTTCTTCACCTCCTATAACTATTGTATTAAAAAAGAACCTCATAAAAAGAGGTTCCAAAAAACTTGAAATACATATAGTTGAAATTAAATTTTTTACCAACTTCTTTAGATAGAAAGAACGGAAATATTCCAACGATTCAGCTCTTGCTTGTATTTTTTTGCTCGCTATCCATCGTTGCCGTGGTTCTTTCCGTCGTTCTGAGACTTCTATCCGTCGTTGGGGCCTAACTTTCCGTCACCGATATTTCTATCTGTCGCCTTGGGATTGATATCCGTCGTTGCCGAGGTTCTTTCCGTCGTTCTGAGACTTCTATCCGTCAGTGGGGCCTGGCTTTCCGTCGATGTTGCATTTAATAAGCCCCCAGATTCCTTTCAACTAAAAAGACCCCACTGTATTAAACGGAATCTGTTCACCATTTTTATATAAATAAATATATTCATAATTAACATCTTTCGTAAGTTTAAAAATATGCTGCGTAATAACTTCGTTGTTTTGATTTTCAACTTCATCAATGTTTATTACAAGCGTATCGTCCTTACTTTTCGCACTGACCGCAACAGTCCCCTTTGTATTAATCACAATATATGAGCGTTTTTCACCATTATTGAACATTTGTACATAATCTTCCATTCCAAGAACATTTAAAACTTTTTGCAGGTCCTTTGGTGCAGTTTTTACTTCAGTAATTGATAATGGTGAATTACATGCTGACAATGCAATTATGGAACAGAATAAGACAATTAATAATTTCCTCACATACCATCCCCCCATTTATATTAGTATTGCATATTCAACAAATTTTCCAAAGAGCCTTTCAACATAAAAAAAACGACTGAACAGCCAAAGCCATTCAGTCGTTTTTTCGTAGTAAATATAAAAAATACGGTGCGCCGATACATGCTACAACAATACCTGCTGGCACTGTCGCACTTGAAATAGCTACGCGGCCAATTGTATCCGCTAGCATTAGTAAACTAGCACCGATAAACAGTGTGAGCGGTAAAAAGAACTGGAAGCGCGGTCCGACAAGCTGCTTTGCAATATGTGGAGCCATGAGACCGATAAAGGCAATGCCTCCTGTGACCGATACAGCTGCCGCAGCTAATGCTACAGAGACAATTAATAATTGCAAACGCTCTCGGCCGATATGCAAGCCTAAACCAACCGCCGTTTGTTCGGTCATCGCAAGCACATTTAACACATTTGCCTTATACAAAATAAATGGAATGCCTAGCACAAGCCAAGGCAATAAAGCCCAGAAAAATGGCCAATCTGTCCCCCAAATATTGCCCGCAAGCCATTGTGCGATAAATTGCACATCACTACGCTCAGCTGAGGAAATTAAGATCATCATTACACCAGATAAGGCGGATGCTACACCTACTCCGACTAAAATCAGTTGGACAGGCTGCACCCCCTCATGGCGCTTATACGAGAAAAAGTAAATGCACAATGCCGTTAATAAAGCGCTACCAAATCCTACAAGTGGTAACACATACGCAAAATTAGGCAGATCTCCCTTGACAAAGAGATAAAAAAGCGTAATTCCAACACCTGCACCTGCATTAATCCCAATAATACCAGGGTCCGCTAAATCATTGCGTGTCACCCCCTGCAAAACAGCACCGGCTAATGCTAATGCCATCCCTGCTGCTGCCAGCACAAACAACCTCGGCAAACGAACAGAGAACAAGACGAATGATTCTTTGAAGCTACCGTCTCCCAGTAAAATCGGGATTATGCGATCAATCGAAACCGATGCTGCGCCCATTGAAATACCCATAACAAAAATAACTACTGTTAATAGTATCCAAAACATTAACCATCTACGTTGTTTTTTTCGTCCGACATTAAACAATCTGACGACCTCCCTTCCGAACAAGAAGTAAGAAGAACGGAAGGCCGATAATTGAAATAATTGCAACTACCGGTGTTTCATATGGAGCATTAATCATTCTACCTGCAAAATCCGCTATCACCATAAACCATCCACCGATAAGGGCACTCATCGGTAAAACAAATCGATAGTCTGTCCCTACAATTGCACGGACAATATGCGGCACCATTAACCCAACAAATGCTAAATTACCTACTAGCGCAACTGCGGAGCCTGCAAGAATTACAACGACAAACATCATAATTCCTTTAATGACTGCTGTATTTTGCCCTAACCCAACAGCTACTTCTTCATTTAAACTTAAAATGGTTAGCTGACGACTAAATGCAAACGCAACAATTAATCCGACCACAATAACAGGCGCAATCATTAAAGCTTGCCATGTAGTACCTATTAAACCACCACTCGTCCACATCGAAACATCTTTTGAAATTTGAAATAATATTCCCGTACCATCTGCTATTGCTTGTAATAAAGCAGATACAGCTGCCCCAGCTAAGATTAACTTTAATGGAGAAAAGCCATTTTTTGTTGAAGCACCAATACCATAGACAACAATCATCCCTACGCCTGCACCTACGAAACATGCAAATATAAGCGTATAATACGAGGTATTTGGGATAAATGCCATCGTCAATGCAAGTGCCGCATTCGCACCTGCTGTGAGACCAAGAAGCCCAGGATCCGCTAATGGATTTCTTGTCACTCCTTGCATAATTGCCCCAGCAACTGCGAGTGCACTACCTACAAAAATAGCGGCAATAATACGAGGAAATCGAATTTCTCGTAAAATAGCATAATGCTTACCGCCGTCTTGTCCAACAATTGCTTGAAAGACATCTTGAATGCTCGTATTTGCCGCTCCTACACAAAGCGAAATCGTAACTGTCACTGCTAATAAGATCAGTGCAAGCAACACCTGAAGCCAAAATGGGAAATGTCGAAACTTTGTCATTTGCCTCCGCTACTCTCTACTGAAATTATTGTAAAAATTTCTTTTCAAAGAAATCTAATTGATAATCTAAAGTGATTGGGTCATTAAAGTAAAATTCGTTGGCATTCACTTCAAATAAATGACCATTTTTCTCAGCCTCTAAATCTTTAAACCATGCTGCATTTTTAATGGAACTATCTTGACCTTTAAACATACTAAAAATCACATAGTCCCCCGCATAATCCCCTAATACCTCTTGAGAAATTGCTAAATAGCCTGGTTTTAAAGCACCTTCCTTTACTTTTTTAGGCATTTTTAAGCCCATTTCTTGATATAAAATTTCAGTTCCACGGCCCCAGTTATCTCCATAAACATACAATTGTTTATTGAACATTTCTGCGACAGTAACGGTTGCATTCTCACCGATTTTTTCTTTAATTTTCATTCCTGCTTCTGCAGCACGCGCTTTAAAGTCTTTTACCCATTCAGTTGCTTCTTTTTCTTTGTTAACCGCTTTACCAATTTCGATAAATTGCTGTAAATAATCAACCTTACCATAAGTAAATAAAACAGTTGGTGCGATTTCCGCTAATTTATCCGCATTTTCAATACCATTTAAACCAATAATCAAATCTGGCTCAAGCTCGATAATTTTTTCGATATCCGTGTTCTCAACAACTATTGCATTTTTAATATCATTTTGGAAGTTTGGATTATCTTTAGCCCATGAATCAACACCTACAACATTAACGCCAAGCTGTAGTAAATCTCCAACAAATGAAGATAACACAACTACACGTTTTGGATGAGCCGGTACTTCAATAGGACCTGATTCTGATTGATACGTAATCGTTTCTGCAGATGCTTTATCTTTAGAGCCCTCTTCCGTCTTCTCTTCTTTATTGCCGCACGCTGCAAGCACTAGTACGACCATCATAAACATAGGTAATAACCACTTTTTCATGAATATATCTCCTTTTTTACTGTTTCTAGTAAGTTATATGTAATGCACATTGGCTTATCTGTACGTGGATCCTTACCAATGACTGCATCAATATGAAACACTTTTTCTAATACTTCAGGTACCATGACTTCCTCCGCAGTACCAAATTTCACAAGCTCTCCTTTTGACAGCGCAACAATAAAATCTGAAAAACGTGCTGCCTGATTTAAATCATGTAGCACCATGACAATTGTGCGTCCTTCTTCTTCGTTAAGCTTGTAAAGTAATTCTAAAACTTCTAATTGATGGGCCATATCTAAATAAGTTGTTGGCTCATCTAAAAAAATAATATCGGTCTCTTGCGCTAACGCCATTGCAATCCACACTCGTTGACGCTGTCCACCTGATAAGGCATCAACTGTGTCCTGACGAAAGTCATCCGTTTTCGTCACCTTTAAGGCCCAGTCAATCATTTCTTTATCCTTTTGCGATAAATTACCGAAGCCCTTTTGATATGGAAATCGACCGTAGGATACAAGCTCTTCCACTGTTAAACCATGTGCACTTTCCGGACTTTGTGGCAATATGGCTAGTTCTTTCGCCAATTCTTTTGTATTCATCTCGGAAATATTTTGACCGTCTAATATGACTTGCCCACTCTTATGCTTCAAAATCCTTGTAATAGCCTTTAAAAGTGTAGATTTACCACAGCCATTAGAACCAATAATGGTCGTTATTTTACCGTCTGGAATTTGTAGCGATAAATCATGCACAATCGTTTTATCCTCATAACCGATACGAATCGATTCAACTTGTAAACGCACAACGTAGCCTCTCTTTCCTTTTTCTTCTTTCCATGCTATGATAACGACTAACCGATAATGATAATCATTATCACTAAAGTAAGTCTAGTTTTCCTATAAAGTTTTGTCAAACACTTTTTTATTAATTTTTTAAGGATGTGGCGATATAAATGCAACATATATACGATGTAACAATTATTGGCGGTGGCCCTGCAGGTCTATATAGTGCCTTTTATAGTGGTTTACGAGGATTGAAGACGAAGTTAATTGAGAGTCAACCACAGCTTGGTGGTAAAGTTTTACTTTATCCTGAAAAGCTAATTTGGGATATTGGTGGTCACCCTCCTGTATTAGGCGAACAATTTGTAAAACAGTTAATTACACAGGCAAAAACTTTTGAACCAACCGTTTTAACAGGCACAAAAGTAGATTTCATCGAGCGCCAAGATGATATTTTTGTTCTACATACTGCGCATGGAGATAAACATTATTCTAAAACCGTTCTTTTAGCAGTTGGTGGTGGTATTATTAACCCTCAAAAGCTTTCACTAGAAGGTGCAGAAAAATATGAAATGACTAATTTACACTATACCGTGCAGTCTTATCGACATTTTGTGGACAAGGAAATTATTATTTCAGGAGGCGGAAATGCGGCAATTGACTGGGCAGTTGAACTAAGTCCTATCGCTAAAAATGTAACTGTTGTTTATCGTAAAGATAAGTTATCTGCCCATGAAGCAACAATTCAAGAGGCTTTAGATGCCGGAGTAAAGATTGAATGCAATACAACTATTACAAAATTAACTGCTAATGCTGAAAAAACAGCCATCCAATTAGTGACATGTGAGAATTCAAAAACAAAGCAAAGCTATACGCGTCAAATCGATGAAGTCATTGTTAGTCATGGCTATAACCGCGAAGCATCATTAGAATTGGATCAAAGTATCACCCCTCCTAAAAAAGATGATTACTATTTCGATGGGAAAGCAACGGGTGAAACTGAGCAGCCTGGTATTTTTGCAGCTGGTGATATTTTAGCGTTTGAAGGAAAAATTCATCTCCTTCTAGGGACCTTCCAGGATGCAGCCAATGCCGTGAACTCTATTAAAACGTATTTAGAGCCTACTGCCTACCGCCATGGGGTCGTGTCATCACATAATGAAGTGTTTAAAGAGAAAAATCGCTCTATTATTGAAAAGCACCTTATACAAAATAAGCATTAAATGTCATGATCACAATAAACCCTCTTAAGAATTTACTCTTAAGAGGGATTTTAATTAAGCTCAAACATTAACATTTCCCCAAGTTTTTTTGTTAATTTTTATAAAGGCGAACTTTACAAAGTCCTAGTACATTCCATCGAGATAAACTACCTAAAGAAATTTAAAAATGCTCCCATTTGTCTTAGCATTCCCACTCCGTTTGTGATTGTTCCCGCGTGGCCCATAATTGTATTTAAATGCTGTGGTAATCTTCCAAATCTAGAAGGTTGGGGCTGTTGATTAGGGTAAAAGAAAGGTTGCTCCCTTCTACCTTGAATAGGAGGGCCAAAACCTTGTCTATGTCTTGGTGGGAATGGTCTCATTCTAGAATTAGGCGGATAAAATGGCATCAATTCACCCCCTATCAAATATCTTTTTACTAGTATACGTCTGTATTTTTTTATTGTTTAGACTATCGGAGAAGTTGCTAAAAAAATATATACATATGTATTGTAAAAATGTTGAAGCCCAATTATTTATTATTCTCCCTGTCCTTTCTGTAAAGGTTCGTCATGACAGCTCAGGAACCATACTATTTTTAATTTCATATTATACAAAAATACGAATAAAGAAGGGATTCCGATTCAAAATTCAAAATATCTAGATTTTCTGTCCAAATTTGGTGTGGGTGGTGCGCATCCTGGTGGTATTAATCTAACAAAGGAAATATTCAAGGCAGAGAGTATTAGCAAAAATTCCTATATTTTGGATGTAGGGTGTGGTACAGGCCAAACCGCTGCCTATTTGGCGGAGACATATGAAGCAAAAGTAACAGGTATTGATATCAATCCTGAAATGGTCGCAAAGGCTAAAATGAGAATGAAAAAAATTCGTTTACCCGTAAAAATAATTCAATGCTCTATAGAACAAGTACCGTTACCCGATCATACATTTGATTTTATTATTTCTGAATCTGTGCTTTCTTTTGTCAATAAACAGAATGCCCTTAAAGAAATCTTTCGTTTATTAAAGAATGGCGGTCGGTTTATTGCCATTGAATTTACTATTCATCAACCACTTGAAGAAAAAATTGAAAAGGAAATCAAAGAGTTTTATGGATTTGATTCTTGTTCAATGAAAAAGGATTGGGTCGCTTTGTTGAACAAGGCTGGTTTTAAAAATATTCGTATACAAAAAAACAAATCGATCTTCTCAATTCCTGAACTTCAACACTCGAAGGATATTGCACCAGAACTTTATGAGGTAATGGATAAACATTTTGATATGAACGTGAAGTATGAAGGGATTTTAGACTATAGAATTTATTCATGTACTAAATAGTGTAAGGATGTTATTCAACTTGAAGCATACTTCTTAACTGCTATGCACAAGAAAAAGAGCAGCAGACTCGTTCAACGACAAATCTCCTACTCCAACATCAATTCTGTTCAACGACTTATAGCGGGAAATTAATCCTCTGTGTCATTTCTCGCTTCTTTCTTTTTTTCTAGCCCCCATTCAGAGCATTCCTTTTATAAATGGAGCAAGATTTTTAAGACACCCAGCTGAAAAAACTCCCTTAGTCTTTCATTTGCATATATTTATCTTCATTGTTCGTAACTGTATGAATGCCCTCAATAAATGTATTGATTAAGATTGAAAAGCTTTTATTGATGTCAAGGGGCATCCCAAAGCCCCCCATCTGTTCAATAGAAGTGAATCCATGTAAAATGCTTCGTAACCCTCTGACTATATGAATCGCAATTTCTTCTTGCAAATTATAGGCATCTAGCACTTGAAGTACAAGTTGCACTACAGCTTCTTGGGCTTGCTTTAGTTCTTGATCATTAGCATCTGGAAAGCGAGTGCTAGCATCATACAAACCTGGATGCTCTCTCACAAATTGAATATATGCTTGACTAATTGCACGAATGGCATCATCACCTGAACGGCCCACCGCAGCATGAAGCATATATTCATTTAGTTTCTTTACTCCTTGAATGGCTAACCTCTGCTTCAATTCAGTTAACCCATCAAAATGGTTATACAAGGAAGGTGGACGTACTTCCAATTTTTCGGCTAATAGTCCAATTGAAAGTTGGTCCAATCCTTGTTCATCAACTATCTCTGTTGCCTTTTGTAAAATAATCGGTAAATCTAATTTCATACGACGGGACATTTTTTTCACTTCCTATTTTGATTGTCTAAAGTTTTTTTCTGCTTCTGCTAATGCCATGTCCAAAAGTTCCTGTGGATGCTTCAACATCTTTCCGTGCCCCACTGCAAGTAAGCTTGGATTTAAATCCCTTAATTTTTTTGCGCTTTTTAGAGCTGTGCTTTTATCCCATGTAGCTAGAGCAGGAAATGGGAACAAGCGATTCATCATTCCCGATACTACTAGTTTCCCTCTAGTTACGAGGGCATCACCAGCGATTAAACTTCTATTGCGCGTGTCAAAAAGAGTAATGGAACCAGGTGTATGACCTGGAGTTGCAATCACCTCTAATGAACCAACACGATCACCTTCTTCAAGTAATAAGTCCGGTTTGGTTTTAATATTCTTTGGAAGACCTCCCCGAATTGGTGTGTTTTCTTCATTGGGCAGCAAGCTACTATTTCCTTCCAATAAAAGGGCATCTCTTGAAGAAATGCTCACCTGACAATCTGGCAATAATTCTTTTAAAGTGTCTAATGCGCCTATATGATCATTATGTGCGTGAGTAATGATGATTCTTGTAATCGGTTTACCAATACTTTCAGCCGCTTTTATTATACTTTTTGCACTATATGGTAGTGCTGCATCGATAAGTGTGAGCTCGCTTTCTTCTTCTACAAAATAACAATTAACAGGGAAAATTCTTGGCAAAAATGACAATTGAAACACAGTACCAATCTTCGTAATTTTCATTCTAAATCAAATCCCCTTTTATAAACTAATTATATTTCCATTTTAACTAATTTAATTAGTTTTCGCAATATTTAAATTAAAAATATTTAGAATTCGACTAAAATTCTCGTGCCTTGGAAGGAAAATTCCCTGCTAACTTGCGGATTATGAAAATGGTTGCCGTATACCATTGATATTCCGAAAACAAAAGAACAAGTTGTTCTAACAATGACGCCGTTGCTTCCTATGTTCCCTAGCCAAAATAACATAGTCTTAATAGATAAATATACAAAACCAACAGCCAAAGCATAGCTGTTTTTTTGTTTCCTAAGTTCTTGAAACACCAAAAAATGACACCTGTCATAAAGAACCTTTGACTGGTGTGAATATGTTTTTTCCTTTCGTTTTCTTATCATTATTATAAGAAAACAAAGAAAGAGTGATTTCATGATGAAAGTTCAACAAAGATTACCCCTAATCGATATGTTACGAGGCTTTGCTGTATTAGGGACACTTGGTACGAATATATGGATTTTTGCTTATCTTGGAGATATTTCGTATATCACTACGAGTAGTTATTCAGGTTGGTGGTCATTGAACGATTTTTTACGAATGGCAGTCCTATTTTTAGTAAACGGTAAACTCCTTGGTTTATTAACAATCATGTTTGGTGTAGGTCTGGAATTAAAATATCAGCAAGCCATGCGAAAAGGAAATGCTTGGCCAGGAATGTATATTTGGACGATAGTCTTTTTATTTATGGAAGGTATGATCCACTTCACTTTAGTCATGGAATACGATATTTTAATGAGCTATGCTGTGACAGCCGTTATCGTCGCCTTTATCGTTAAATTTGGTGATAAAGCGATTAAACGTGCGTTATACGTTTTTGGTAGTTTTCATGCACTAATGATTTTGCTAATTTTAGTCAGTGCATTGTTGGGTGCCAACGCTTCCTTTGCTGGAATAGATCCTGTTGTTAATCTTTATGAGAATGGCACTTGGTTTGAGCAAATACAATATCGTTTAACACATTTTCTTTATTATAGAACGGAAGCTATTTTTATTATCCCAATGAATATCTTTTTATTTTTACTTGGTGTTAAGTTGATGAGGAATGGTGTATTTTTACAAGATGACAAAGGACGTCAGGCGCGTCGAAAGCTATTCAATATCGGTATTTTTATTGGGATACCTTTAAACCTCCTTATCTTTATTCCTGGTGGAACATTTGATTTACCTGTTCGTTATTTATTTGCACCAATCCTATCTATTGGTTATATTGGTATTTTAGGTAAAATGATAGAATATAAGAAGCTTGATTGGTTATGGAAGAGATTTGGCGAGATTGGGAAAATGTCTTTAAGTTGCTATGTACTGCAAAATATTATTGCATCTATTATTTTCTATGGTTGGGGCTTAGGTTTAGGTGGAAAATTGAATAGTATTGAAGTTATCAGCATTTGGGTAACCCTTTCCCTTCTACAACTTTGCATTGCACATATTTGTATCAAGCATTTTCATGTTGGGCCAATGGAATGGATTCGAAAACACGCCATTCAAAGTGTCACACAGAAATAATCGTCAAGGGTTGGTGTGAACTATAAAGATATATCCAAGAGATCAGGCAAAACGCTATTTAATTATCGATGTTGTATCACTAGTTTTTTTATTTACCATGGTATTTAGTTCGAATTCTACATTACCATTAATACCCAAAATAATTATCCTTATGTTATTTTTAGTAGCCTTCTATATTGCTTTATGGTTTAAAGATTGGCGTTTACTGTTAGCTTCTTTACTAGGCTTTACGCTTATAATCATACTGGGTATTTATGAAGGATCTTCTATGTTACTATTTGGATTTACATTTGCTGATTTAATTGGAAGAGCTAAAAAGAAAAGGCATATTGCTATAGGAATGATTGCCATTGCCTTTATGTTTTTTATAGTAATATGGTTTGAATCAGAAACATCTTACAAATTACAATTCCAAGCATTAATACCCATTATGATCATTCAGCTACTATTTCCAATGCTAATTTACTACGTAGAAAAGTCCAAAAAATTACAATCGGAATTAACGGAGGTAAATACCCAGCTTGTTCAGCAAGAAGAAAGACAGCGTATTGCAAGAGACCTCCACGATACGCTTGGTCATACATTGACAATGATTAAAATAAAAACCGAACTAACCACAAAATTAGTCGATAAAGATACAATGCGTGTTAAAGATGAACTAAATGATATTTTAGCAACAACACGAACAGCATTAAAGCAAGTAAGAGAATTAGTCTCCGATATGAATTTTATTTCGTTAGAAAGTGAGCTTATACATTGTAAGCAGCATTTACAAACAGCGGATATCTCCATAAAAGTAAAAAATAACTGTCCAAAGCTGCTACTAGCTAGTGTGGAGGAGACTATGCTGTCCTTATGTCTTCGTGAAACAACTACTAATATTATTAAACATAGTCAAGCAAAAAAATGCCAAATAGATATCAACTATATTAATGGAATTTTAAAGATAAACGTTGTGGACGATGGTATCGGCTTACATAACCAAGGGCATGGAAATGGACTATCATCGATGAAAGAACGAATGAATGCCCTTCAAGGAAATGCTTCCATTGACAATTTCCCGACAGGCGGAACGATTGTGACGTTAACAATGCCTATCCAACACTATAGAAAGGAGCCAACTACATGATAAGAGTACTATTAGCAGAGGATCAACAAATGTTACGTGGCGCCTTAAATTCCTTATTGTCGTTTGAGCCAGATATAGAAGTGATTGCAGAAGTTTCAGATGGTCAAACGGCGTGGGAATATATTCAACAAGAGCTACCCGATGTTTGTGTATTGGACATCGAAATGCCGAATCTTACTGGTCTTGAACTTGCTGAAAAAATTAGAGAGGCAAATTTACCGTGCAAGGTGATGATTGTCACTACTTTTGCACGTCCTGGTTATTTACAGAAGGCGATGGATTGTGAGGTACATGGTTATTTATTAAAAGATGAACCGATCGACTATTTAATTGAAACAATAAGAAAAGTGATGAATGGTGAAAAAGTAGTTAGTAGAGATTTAGCTGCTACGTTGTTTATGAAAGAACAGAATCCACTAAATGAACGTGAAATTGCTGTTCTACAGCTTGTAAAAGAAGGACTCACAACAAATGAGATTAGTAAAAAGTTATTTTTAACGAAAGGCACTATTCGAAACTATTTATCAACCTCTATTCAAAAACTCCATGTCGAATCTAGACAACAAGCTGCTCAAGTCGCCAGTGATAAAGGATGGCTCTAGAAAAAGAAAAGCGATACTTTATCCCTCATTTATAAAGGATGCAGTATCGCTTAAGATTTTAATTAACTTCTTTTTTTGCTAATTTATTTTTAGACACCAAATTTATAATTAATTCAACGAGTACGACAGCAATTAAGGAAAGTCCAAAAAGTGGCATCAGTATACCTAAAATAATCATGAAAATGATAAAAGGAATGGATACCTTTTGAGAAATTTTAGGTGGTGCAGATAGCATACCTTGTTTCTTTCGTAGTAGCCATGTTCTGAATCCCCAAACAATAACTACTAAAAATGCTAGACATACTAGTAAATTGATTAATTTATTTGGCCAGCCAAACAAATGACCTTCATGCAAAGGAATTCCCCAAGTGAACCATTTGGCAAGAATGCCATAGTCCTCATATCCAACCTTGTCTATATATTTTCCGCTATATTGATCAAAATACATTGTCGTTTCATCATACGGACTAACATCAAGACCTGTTACACCTGTGTTACTAGATTTTGCTACTGTATAGACACCGTCTTCACTAGTAGGATAAATAATCGCATAAGGTTTTGAAATATTCATTGCATCAATTTCATGTTGTAGCTTTTCCACACTTAGTTGGTTAGGGTTAGCAACATAGCCCATATTAGCTCCCATACCATGATGTGCTGCATGTCCTGAATCTGATGTTGGAGGTGTTTCTTGACGAGTAGCCCAAGGAATCTCACTGACATTAGATGTAGGTGGCTGCTGCTGCAATAATGGCGTGCCGAAAGAAGGATGATCTTGTGAAGCTTGGTAAATATATTTCCCCATCAGCGCAGACCATGGTAAGCCTGTGAAAATAATAACAAGCATTGGAATCGTTATTATTGTTCCAATAAGTGCATGGAATTTTCTACTCTTTTGACGTTTGTTTGTCTGCTTTGTTCTCTTTAGTATTTTTGCTTTAAACGTCATGTAAATGCCTGAAAGCAGTAAAAAAACGGCCCAGCACGCAGCTAATTCTACTAAATAATTGACAACAGTCCCCCCAATAAATAAGGAACTATGGGCATTTCTCATAATATTAGAAAATGTGTAATCAGCATCCTGACCACCGATAATTTGGTTATGATCATCTAGGAACACATATTTCTCTTTGCCATCTGCATTCTTCATCGATAAACGAGTATTGTAAGGCTCTTCTAACTCGATAATTTTATTTGTTTTATAGCCAGCATATGATTCTTCTGCAAGTTTAACAGCATCGTCAATAGATTGTACCTCGGTCTTTCCACTTTCACCAAAAAAGTATTTATCATATAACTGATTTTCAACATCAGTATAAAATAAATAACCGATACCACTTAGTGTTAGTGAAATAAGAAGTGGAGTAATAAATAATGCGGCATAAAAGTGCGTTCGCCAAAAGCTCTGATAAAGCGTGTTCTTCATGTCTAATTCTCCAATCTATAATAATAAGCGCAAAATTATTATATAGTTTAAAAGTGAAATAAGTATGAAGTCCTAGAGGTTTTTTTATGACAAATATATGTATTCCTATTGATATAATTAGATTATAGAAAACAAAATAGATTGTTTTCATTAAAAAAAGCTACTTAATGTCCCATAAAGGATGAACATTAAGTAGCCTTTTAACTTTGGTGAAGACTAATAATCGGTGGGGATAATGCGTCCCCACTGATTAACTTTATCCAATTAGTTCTTTCATTACATTCGTATAGGCTCTTAAAATATCATTTTTATGAACAGCATCCTGCCCTACATACTGTTCAACTAGTTCTCTTAATGTTTGAGAAGTACTTGTATACTGCGTTTCCATGATTTCAAATTTTAACAGACTTTCATAATACTCGATTACTTGTGGATTCATGTGTAACACTCCTTCAATTTTAGCATAAAAAAACATCTTTCCTTCATCAGAAAGATGTCTACTATGACAAATACACGACATAATACGGTGATTGATATGGCGAATACAGCTGTCTATTCGTAATAGAAGCTACCTTTTTAGCAATCATCGTACTATGAGCATGCAGGAGAATTTCTCTAGTCACACTCAACACCCCCTATCCTCGTAGGTTTTTTGGTTGTACTAGATAAAGGCAGGTCTCCTGGCTTATGTTCATCACACCTTTCACCTTCCCATTACAATGCGTAACAGTGGTCTTTTGAAACGTGCTCCCATTTACAGTTGCGGGACAGCGTCGGATTTGCACCGATCTTCCCTTTTAAACAAATCGAAATTCCGATTTGTACCTCTATCTTATTATTCCGTTTTTATTATTATACCATAGTGGTTTGTGTACATTGACACTATCCTAATAGATTACTAATATTTGTTGTAATGGAGTCAATTTTTAAAGTCAATTCAGCCATTTTAGTAAACTTGTTATACATTTTTTATTATTTTTTTACAAAACATTTATCCTTATATACCACTACAATTTGGCTTGTTATTCAATTTGAGCATTATACAGGGATTTTTCTGCATAGAATTGCGCTTTATTGTTGGATAGATTTCTTGGGTATTTATCCTTGTCGAGTCGTTTTGGATATCAGTCAATCTCATCCGCTGCACACTTACCATTTATCTACCAACTCATACTTTGCCATATTATGATTTCTATACAGAAAAATTTTCAGTCAGTAAAAAAATAGACACTATGCAACCATAGTAAAAGACATTCGTCTCTAAATCGAGGTGATTTTGTGAAAAAATGGTTAATTGCGTTATTTGTAGCAATTATATTATTGATTTCAGGATGTACTTTACTAATGAATAGTCTACTCCCAAATGAATATGAAGTACTCGAAAGTAATTGGAACATTTATTTACCTAAAGCAGATGAGAAAAAAAATTTACTAACAACAGAAGCTAATTTTCACGGTGATGGAGAATGGTTTGCATTGTTCGATTATTCAAAACCGATTGATTTTAGTAATACAAGCTTTATAAAACTTACTTCCAATGAAATATCTGATGCAAATAACAGAATAGCGCAATTCAAAAAAAGAACAATTGATATTCGTCAAAATTCTAAAGAGATTGTTGATATTTTTAATCAATATGATGTTGAAGCAGAGGTTGGCGACTACTATTACTATGATGAACACAATAATGGAGATGATTTCATTATCTTATTATATAAAGCCGATTTACTTCAGTTATATAAATATGAATGGCATCAATAAGGAAACTATCAGTAGCCTTTTAACAATAACCCATCACAAATCAATCTAGAGGCTTGTGCGTAAAATTACACACAAGTCCTTTTGTTATGCTTCCTCTACTCTACTAGCTTCTGTTATTTCCATTAGAAAGGTAATTTCTGTACGCTTTACAAAGTTCAACAAGACTGTGTGAGAAGTCAACATCAAATAATCCAGTCTTTTTGGGCATAAAAAAAATCCTCCATTCAATTGAATTGGAAGATAATTTCGGTACGCTATTCACGTAATTTCTTAGGGTACTAAAAAAGGGACTCTGTATCAGTGATCGAAGCCCTGACCGTATCCCTAATTTTTCGAAGCCCTTTTATCAATGATTTGCAGTTGTAGTTGAAATAGTAAATTTTTGTAGATATTCAGAACTAATACTATATGAAATAACTTTCTCCTTGCACTTCTTGACTACATCAACGTGATTATCGTAACTAAAAACAAAGAAATTAACATCTTTTTTGCCTCTTTTTACGTTGATGACATATGGAGTAACATTAGTCTCTGGCTGTAAAAATAATTTTTCATTGCCTGGAAATATATAATATTTTTTTAAAAAGGAAGCTTTATTAAAATTGTCTGTAAATCTATTTTTTTCTTCCTCATCTAAATTCTTTCCGTTAAATGTTACCGTAACATCTTTTGCATCAAGTTTTTTATGAAGTTCAATTTTACTTAATCCCCATGCCACAGCTGCACTGGGAGGGCTCATTAACAATTTAATAATAGATCCAATCACTAGCGTAATAATCAAACCTGATGTCATACCATACCAACTCTTTCAAAAATTTTATCATTTTAATAGCAATTACTATATTATTATCTTCATTGCACATTGTCTCATAAAAAATAATTAGTAATTAGGCTATATCGATGTTTTTTCATCCACCTCTCCATGATAAGGGATTTATATTTTTTATAACCATCCAATTCAATGCTTTTTTGACCATCCATTTATCTTAGGGATAAATATATAAATATTTTAAACCATCCAATCTAACACATTAACACATTTTTAGTCATCCAATTATCTATAAACTATTAAGAGCTTCTGCAAACCTTTTGATTCCTTCATCTATTGAATCTTCATCTTCCTTTGCGAAAGTAAAACGAACAAAACCATCTTTGGATCCCAGTGTAGAACCAGGAACATACATGACGCCTCTTTTAATGGATTCTTCAAGCAATTGGATTTCATTATAATTCTTAAGTATTTTACACCAGATATGAATACCACCTTGAGGAATAGAATATTCCACCAGATCTTTTAAATAAGTATCCAGGCTTTTTATAATTTTATCTCTCCTTTTTTCTAATTCCTTAATTAAACTTTTTATATGAATATGAAAATTTTCTGATTCTAAAAAATCATTCGCTATCCATTGTGTATAGCTAGAATGACCGAAGTCGATTTGTTGTTTCGCATCGGATAATCTTTCAATCACCGATGTTGGGCCAATAATCCACCCTATTCTTAATCCTGAAGCAACAATTTTGGACAAAGAACTAATGTATAATACGTTTCCATTCCTATCCATTGATTTAAGGGTAGCGATTTTATCTCCTGAAAAAGCTGTTAAACTATAAGGATCATCTTCTACTACTGGAATTCCAAGCTTTGAGGATATGTCTAAAATCGCTTCTTTTTTCTTTTTATTCAATAAGGAACCCGTTGGATTTTGAAAATATGGATTTAAAAAAATCATTTTAATTCTGTGTTTTTTATATAAGGACTGCAAATCTTCTGGGTTTATTCCATCCTTATCGACAGGTAGATAATGTATTTGTATACCTACCGATTTGAAAATCGGAAGATTATAATTGTAGGAAGGATCTTCTATTGCTATTGCATCTCCAGGCTTTAACAAACATTGTACAATTAAATGTAATGCTTGTTGCGCTCCTGATGTTATCAGTATTGAAGAAGGATTAGTTTCGATTCCCCGACCTTTTTTTACGTGTTTTGTAATGGTATTTCTAAGGATTTCATTCCCTTGTGGATGATCGTATCCTAGGCTTCCAATAAAAGAACGTGTTGAAGTTATCTCGCTTAAAAATCTTTTTGGGAAAAGTTCTTCTGACAATTCACCGGAAGCTAAATTTATTAATTTATGTTCAACAGCTTCTTTTCTTATTTTTTGCGTTACAGGTTGACTAGGTAAAAAAGAACCCGCCTCAATATACCTATTCCAGCTAGGAATCCGTTTTTTTGTTATACCCCATATATCTTTACTAATGGTCGTACCACTTCCTCTATTTCTTTCAATCAGCCCAATCGATTCTAATTCGTCATATGCATGAACGACAGTACTTCTGTTTAAATTTAGAGCACCAGCTAAATATCTCTCTGATGGCAATGGTTTATCCGGTGGAAATGTACCATCTGCAATTCCCTTTTCAATATATTCTGCAAGTTGTTTATAGATAGCTTTTTTCGCTTTTCTATCAGGTTTCCAATCCATATATACTCACCTCATTACTTCCTTCAAACATGGTTAAAATCTTGCTTTTTTAGCAGTGTTATTCCAGGTAAAAGATTATATCTTAATATTATATCAATTGTGATTAACCATCCACTTCATCTTTATTTTAACCATCCACTTAAAAAATCAATCCTCATTTTCTATTTTATAACCAATGTTACAATGAGCATGAAATCAATTATGTCTCGGCATAATTGCGTCCGGAATCGGCTTTGCGCTTAAGCCTGCAGATATTATTTGCGCGAAAGCGAAGCGACAGCAACAACATGTTTTGTCTGTGCGAAAGCGAAGCGACAGCAACAACGTGTTTTGTCTGTGCGAAAGCGAAGCGACAGCAACAACATGTTTTGTCTGTGCGAAAGCGAAGCGGCAGCAACAACGTGTTTTGTCTGTGCGAAAGCGAAGCGGCAGCGGCAACAACATGTTGCAGGTCAGTTAGCCGTTATCGCATGGATGCAATGATTTTAGGCTAACATCCTTTACTAAATCCTTTCCGATTCCTTGACATTGGCTAACACGATGTTTGTCACACAGTCGTTGCCACATGACGTGGCGTTATTAGACTGAGTTCCTCTATTTCAGCGGGTGTTTGGACACCCGCTGAAAGAAGTTAAAACGGAATAGTAAAGCTTTTACATTACGTGAATATCGTGAGTTAATGGATTATGACGGTGTTGAGCAATACTTAAGCTAGAAAATGGTATAATCGAGTATTTCTACCATCTAACCGTCTGTTTGATTGGTCTTTGCACTGCCTCGACGTAGCTATCTTCGGTAAAATTTCTTCTGTAGTTGTCACTTCACTTTTACTATAAAAATTTCTGCCGAATATAAAGAAAACCTGACCTCTTATTAAGAAGTCAAGTTTCTACTTAAAGTATGGATTGTTGGACTTGTTGACGGAGAGTTTTTGCCGCAGCTACCATATGCGCCAGTGCTGCAACTGTTTCTGTTTCCTTCCTTGTTTTTAAACCACAGTCAGGATTCACCCAAAATTGATTTTTTGATAAAACCTGTAAGCTATCCTGCATTATACTCAGCATTTCTTCTTCACTCGGTACACGTGGACTATGGATGTCATAAACGCCTAGCCCAATCCCTTTTTCATACGGATTTACTTGCAGAGAAGAAATCAGCTCGCCATGGCTACGTGACGTTTCGATTGAAATTACATCAGCATCCAATGCACTAATTGGCTCAATAAAATCATTAAATTCACAATAGCACATATGTGTATGAATTTGTGTTTCATCCTTTACACTAGATGTAGCAAGTTTAAAAGCATTCACCGTCCACTCTAAGTAAGATCCCCAATTTTTTTTACGAAGTGGCAAGCCCTCTCGTAATGCTGGTTCATCAACCTGAATAATAGAAATATCCGCAGCTTCTAGTGCTTCCACCTCTTTTCGAAGTGCCAAAGCAATCTGATATGATACATCCTTTCGTGAAATATCATCTCGTACAAAGGACCAATTTAAAATTGTCACAGGGCCTGTGAGCATCCCCTTTACATAGCGATTCGTTTGGCTTTGGGCATAGGCTGTTTCTTTGACAGTCATCGGTACTTCCCATGCAACGTCACCGTAAATAATCGGTGGCTTCACACAGCGAGAGCCATATGATGCAACCCATGCTTTCTCCGTAAATGCAAAACCAGTAAGTTTTTCCCCGAAATATTCAACCATATCTGTGCGCTCAAATTCACCGTGTACAAAAACGTCGATATCTAATTCCTCTTGAATAGTAATCCAACGCTTTGTCTCTTGTTCTACAAACGCTGCATAATCCTCATTAGAAAGTTGTTTTTTTCGCCATGCACTTCGTGTACGTTTAACTTCGTCTGATTGCGGAAAGCTCCCAATTGTTGTCGTTGGAAACAGCGGTAATTGTAAGGCTTGTAGCTGAATCTTTTGACGTGTTTTAAAATCACTCTGGCGTTCAAAATCTTGTGCTGCCACTGTTCGAATCGCTTGTTGAACATCTCTATTTTGACGAGTTGGGTGATTTTTCAACGCTTCAATCGCCTTCATACTTTCAGATATTTTCTGATTTGAAGGACTGCCTGTGTCTTGTAAATATTTTGTTACTTCAAAGATTTCAACTAATTTTTCATCTGCAAAAGAAAGAGCATTCTTAAGAACTGGATCGATCTTTGTTTCAAGAGCAGTTGTAATTGGAACATGCTGTAAATTACACGAAGATTGAATCCATATTTCTTTAGCACCACTCAACTGTTCAATAGCTTTAATAGTTGAGCTAACCTCTGCTAGATTGGAGCGCCAAATATCTCGTCCATTTATAATACCAACCGCTAATACTTTATCTTGTGGGAAGCCAAATTGACGTAATGCCTCCATATTTTTGCCATAGCCATGTGCAAAGTCTAAACCAATTCCTTGAACAGGAAGTTCCACAATTGACTCGTATGCCGATAATGATTCGAAATATGTTTGTAGCATAATTTTAGCCTCGGGTACTGATGCAGCTAATTGTGTATATATCTCTTGAACAAGTTTAACCTCCGCTTCGTCTAGTGTTGTGACAAGAACAGGCTCCTCTAATTGAATCCACTCTGCACCAGCATCCACTAGCTCCTTTAAGACCTGCGTATAAAGTGGTAGTAATGCTAAAATAAATGTAACCTGCGATAGTTTGTCATAGCCTTTTGTTAATTTACAAAAAGTATATGGGCCAATTAATGTAGGCTTTGCTGTGATACCAAACGCTTCTTTAGCCTCTAAAAAGTCTGCCAATATTTTATTTTCTGTTAATTGCAAAGATTGTCCTTCATATTCTGGCACAATATAATGATAGTTTGTATTAAACCATTTCGTCATTTCACTGGCTACGGCTTTTTGGCTACCGCGAGCTACCCCGTAGTATGTTTGTAAATCAACTCTGTCTCCTTGCCACTCAAAGCGCTTTGGAACTAAGCCAAACATCATTGCTGTATCCAACATTCTGTCATAGAGTGTGAAATCTCCAACAGTAATCATGTCTATGCCGAGGCGGAGCTGCTTATTTATTCGTGCTAGGCGAATATCCTTTAAGTTCTGCAATAATTCATCTTCTGAAAGCTCATTTTTCCAAAAAGCCTCTAGAGCCTTTTTCCATTCACGATCTTCTCCGATATACGGATAACCAACTGTAGTACTTGTATACGCCATGTTATTCTCTCCTATCATTCAAAATAAAAAAAAGCCATTCTCCTCTTTCGGAAAATGGCTGTCATTGCATATCAAAATTAGCTATCAAGAAACAATACGAAATTCTTTCGAAATATCGCATGATTCATTGTCGCACAGGGCCGATACGGTCACATCTCACCACCTATTTCCACGTAGGTATTTGGTGTGTACTAGATATTGGCAGGTCTCCTGGCTTCTCATCAACACGCATCACAGCCTTCCCAGTTTCCCAGTGGCAATTGTGATTTGCTCCGATTTACAGTTGCGGGACAGCGTCGGATTTGCACCGACTTCCCTTTTAAGCCAAACTTTCATTCGGCACCAACTCTTACACAATATTTAATTATGTTTTACTATAACATATATTTTTCTGAAAAGTAGATTTATTTTCAGCTTTATTCGATTCCTCATGCTGCTACTATCCCGAACATATGAAATCATCGAAGACTAGCAGCATGATCCCCCGTTACTAAAACAAACTTGTAAATAGTGGAATATTCTGTTATTTTAGAGTTAGTTATTCGACTAACTAATAATAACGGAGGTATAGATGAATGGCAAAACCTACTGGTGTCGAAAAGTCAGATTTATTAATGGCTGCCAAGCAAAGTTTAGTAGAAAAAGGGATTGAAAAATTTACCTTAAAGGCCGTTGCTGAGCAAGCTAGTGTAACACAAGGAACTATTTATTATCATTTCAAATCGAAAGAGCAAATCATTCTCGAAATTGTTCAAGACATCTGTCGAAATTCTTGGAATGAGATTCTGATGACTGATCAAGAAATGATTCAATCTGCACTTCTCTCTGCAAAAAGTCGATATGAAAACGATGCCTTTTATCATAAATTATTTTTCACTTTAATCGTTTATGGCTTTACTAACCCGACTATTAGACAGCAAATTGGACAAATTTTAGCGGCTGAAAATGAACATTTATGCAAAGTTTTAGTTAAATTATGGGGTACATCACCAATTGATGGCGTGTCGATGGAAACTTGGAGCATTTTTTTCAACGCCCTTATTGATGGTTTAGCCTTACAAGTGATGATGCGGGACGATTTCAATGTAGATGTATTCTATCAGCAATTAGCAAAAATCTTTCAGACATTGCATCGTCTAGGAAAATAATTAGAGGAGGAAAATATGCGATTCTTTTTATGCTGGGGTTTTGGGATTTGGTTTATAGCAAGTGCTGCGTTTCGATTAGTAGGGCATTACTTTTTTACCCTTGAAGAACCTTTCCTCATGATTGGTGCTTATATTTTAGTTATTCCGCTTATTTGGATATCGACAATACCTATTTATTCTATGAAAAAAATAAAAGGTACACAGCGACTACTGGCTGCAATCTGCATCGCATTACCTGGAATGCTCATCGATGCAGTCGTATTATTAGTTTTCGACAATGTTTTTCCGAATATATCGCCTGATTTAGATCGTTATTTCGCCTCATGGCTCCTATTGGCCTATTCCCTTATACTTCTTACTGGTTTTATAAAGACTCCATTCATGAAGGAAAATACTATTCATTCGTCAAATTAAAGGATTTAGCAAAATTATTCTAGAAGTATATATCGATATGAATTATAGGAGGAGAAAAAATGGTTATAGGCTTACATCACGTTCAAATAACAATTCCAAAAGGTGAAGAAGAAAAAGGGAAACATTTTTACTGTCAAGTATTAGGACTAAAAGAAATAGAAAAGCCTGATTCGCTGAAAGGACGAGGTGGATTTTGGTTACAGATCGGCAATAAAGAGGTCCATGTAGGGACAGAGGACGGCTTTGATAGATTAACGACAAAGGCTCATATTGCCTATCAAGTAGAAAATATAGAACATTGGAAGAAGGTATTAACCGAACAACATGTAGAAATTTTCGATTCAGTTCCTATTCCTCATTTTGAACGCTTTGAATTTAGAGATCCATTCGGTAATAGAGTGGAGATGATTCAGGAAATCTAACTCCTTTCAGCAAATGTCCAAACATCCGCTGAAATAGATGAACTCAGTCTAAGAACGCCACGTCCTGCGGCAAAGACTGAGTGACCAACATCACGTTGGCCCAAAGCCTCCGGCGGATGTCACGTAATCGGAAAGGAGTTCACATAGGATGTTAGCCTAAAATCATCGCATCCTTGCGATAACGGCTAACTGACCTGCATCACGCAGGCCTAAGCACAAAGCCGACTCCGGACGCAATTATGCCGAGGCATAATTGATAAGAACACAGTTGAATAGAAGTTAATTTCTATTCAACTGACATGCTATTAAAAACATGACAGTTGACGTTTTAACAAAATGTCATCCAACTTTTTAATTTTATCGGAACACTTTTATGTTTTTTCGCCCAACTTTTTAGTTTTATCGATTAACTTTCGCGTATTATCACCCAACTTCTGAATTTTATCGACATCCTCCTTCTTTCGTTTCTACAAACACTTCACCCAACTGAAACATTTGTAATAAAACTGTAAATTAAGGCGATGAAGCCTTTTATATCAGATGTTTGCAGCCAACTCCTATCCACCGTGGTAACAATTACCTCAAAGAAGCCCTACTTTTTCATGCTACGATTAATTCCAGTGACAAACCAAATCAGGATTAATCCTAACAATAGCTTCAGGAGGAAATTAACAACATGAATAAACGATTTTTAACAACAACATTAGCATTGACAATCGGTTTTAGCACAGTAGGGATGGTACAGCCAACTGTTCACCCTATAGAAGTTGAAGCTGCAACAACAAATGCCCTGAATAACGCACAAGCAGTTAATGCGAAAGCGGATCAACTAATTCAAACTGGAAAAAGCTTAATTGGTAAGGCGACATACAGCAATTCCGAATACAAGGCTACATATCCTTATAAATTTTCTTGTGCTTCATTTCTCATGTACATTTTCGAGAAAAATGGTGTAGACCTTGCGACCTATAATGAAGATTATATGTTACAGCAAGGAACATCTGTTAACAGAAATCAATTACAAAAAGGTGATTTACTATTCTTTAAGAGTAAAAAAACTGGGACAGACCCTGACCATGTTGGTATGTATATCGGGGACAATAAAATGATTCACATGGCTGATTCCCAACAAAATATTGTTATTTCAGATTTAAATAGTAAGCCATATTATACGGATAATTATGTAGGTGCCCGCAGAGTTTTACCTACATTACTTTCAGCTAATCCTGCAACAAAAGGCGATAAAATCGTTGAAAGCGCTTATAGCTATAAGGATAAAGTAACTATGGGTACAACGAATAGTGAACAGAGTCTACGTTTTACAGGGCCTGGGTTTGTAGAGTATGTTTATCGTAAAAGTGGCGTAAACCTTGGTACTACAAATTTAAAGGAACAAATGAATCTAGGAACGACAGTTTCACGTGCTAATTTAAAGAAAGGTGATTTAATTTTCTTTAATAGTGTCGCAGGCTCTCAAACACCTTCACTTGTAGCCATTTATGCTGGGGACCAACGTATAATGATTCCAAGTTCAAGTGGTATTACGACAAGAGTATTGTTCGTTGACTATTATAATCAGCATTATATTACTGCAAAACGTGTTACGTCAGATAACTCAACTACAGCTCCAGCTCCAAATCCAGGCCCTAGCACGCCTTCTACTACTGCTGATAAAATCATCTCTGCTGCCTCAAATTTGAGTAGTAAAGCAAAGTTTGGCTATTCGTATGATGAAAGCTCACTTACGTTTACGAGCGCAGGATTTACCTACTATGTTTTTAAACAGCAAGGGATTGATTTAAAAGATAAATTAGCAAGCAGACAAGCATTAGTTGGGACTAAAGTGGAAAAAGCACAGTTACAAAAAGGAGATCTTATTTTCTTCTCTACTAACAATGGTGGAAAAGATATTACACAAACAGGCATTTATCTTGGTAATAATCAATTTATTAGTATGACAACTAATAATGTTGTAAAACAAAGCTTAACTTCAACATGGGCAAATCAAAACTATGTAACAGCCCGTCGTGTTTTATAATAAAAAAAAAGAAGTATTCCTCTATTGGGAATACTTCTTTTTCTAGCTTATTTTTTATTTTTTAATTGATTCGCAAATTCTATCATAGATTTACTGGACATCGGGCCTTTAATAAGTACAATGGTTTCACTATCTAGCTTATGCTTTAGTACATCTAAAACGCCTGTAACATCTTTAAACATATGAACATCTGCCTTGGTGCCTTCCTTCAACGCTTGGTTCGCAATATTTTCTGCTCTATTGCCAATAGTAATAAGCGTATCAACATTTCTTTTCGCGACCATTGTGCCAATCTCTCGATGATATTTTTCTTCGAAATTTCCTAACCTCTTAATGTCACCTAAAATAAGAATTACTTTCTTCCCTTTTCCTATCGTATCTAAAACCTTTAGTGCCGCTTCAACAGAAGTCGGGTTATTTGTCCAAGTATCATCTACTATAGTACATTCACCGATGCCTGTTGAAAATTCTAAGTGTCTTGCCATTGCTTTGAATGTTTTTAATTGCGAAATTGCGACAGCAATGGAAAGTCCCATTTCCTTTACCGCAGCTATAGCCGCTAATGCATTATATACTTGGTGTTCTCCGTATCCTGGAACAAATAAATTGTATTTGTCATTTGACACTTTTAGTACAAATTTCATGCCGCCTTTTGTGAATTGTATATTCGTAGCTTGATAATCTGCCTTTTCGTTGACGCCAAAGGTAATAATTTTTCCTTTAAATTTATTTAGGGGGATTTTTTTAATGTTTGCATCATCACCATTAATGATTAACGTGCCATCTTTTCTAATGCCTTCTACAATTTCAGCCTTTGCTTTGATATAGCCATCAAGATTATTGCATCCATCTAAATGATGGACACCAATATTCGTAATAATACCAATCGTAGGTTGATAGATCATACATTGGTGTTTAATATTCCCTATATTCCCCAGTCCTAATTCAAAGATAGCTGCTTTTGTTTTCTGATCGATGCCAGTCAAGTACGGTAAGGATTGTCGAGGTTCATTTTTACTGCTGACAGATGCTTGAACATTCCATTCCTTACTAGCTATGTGTTTAATCATTTCTTTTGTTGTCGTTTTACCACATGTTCCAGTCAAAGCAACGACTGGTATTTGAAATAGATCTCTGTAATAACCCATAAATTTCCAATAGGCGTGCAAAATACTTTTGACGCGTATAACGGTCGTATTCTTCAGCGCATTTTTCAATTCCTCTGATGATTTATCAGAAATGACTAGAGATGGTCCCTTTTGATCTATTTCTTGCCAGTTGATTTTATCACTTTTACTAACAAACATAAGTGTATGATTTTGAGTCAGTTCATGTCGGTTATAGTAAATTGCATGTTTTACAGACCAGCGTTCCGAACCACTTAATAATTCTCCTTGCAATAATTTTCTTATATCGCTCACACTTATATGTTGCAAGTTAACTACGCCCCCTTTCTATAAAGTATATTTCTAAATAAATGAGTAACATAGTTTATGCATTTCTAGCAATTGACTATAGATATGCTCATTCTAGTAAATGATGAAAAATAACAATTATCTAGGTGAAATCTATTCGGAAGTAGATGATTTTTTTATTTTTAAATCATCTGCCAACTTAGAAATTTCTTTACTATACATATCTCCTTTAATGAAAAGAATCGTATTTTCATCTACAATTTCTTCTAACAATTTATAGACGCGCGTACTATTTTTAAAAATATACACAGGTGAACTCAGCCCTTCCTCAATGGCATGAAGCGCCATAATGCTTGCATGTTCCCCTATCGTAATGAGTACATCGACCCCAATTTGACTAATTAATTCTCCCGCTTGCTCGTGAATGATATATCCCCAAGACCCTAAATCTGTTATCGTCCCAATAATGGCAATCGTTTTCTTGCCTTCTCCGAGCGCTTTCAAAACCTTTAATCCTGCTTCCAAAGAAGTAGTCGTAATATTCCATGTATCATCTAGTAATATGGAATTATTAATACCCTTAAACACCTGAAGCTGCTTATTCAATTTTCGGTATGATTGCAGTTGTTCTGCTGCTAAAGAAATTGGCAATCCCATTTCATAAATAGCTGCTATCGCAGCAAGCGCATTATACACTTGGTGTTCGCCAAAACCTGGCACAAAAATTTCATAGAGTTTCTTTTTGTGATGAACGTTGAACAGCATACCATTTTCGTGATAGCGAATATTACTTGCTCTAAAATCACAGGATGGATGCTTGCCTACTTTAATAATGCGTCCTTTAAACTTCGATAAATCTATTTTACTTGTGTTGATATCATCATCATTAAGGATTAAGGAGCCTGTAGGACTAATAATGTCCAACATTTCACCCTTTGCTTGGATATACCCCTCTAAAGTTTTACAATAATTTAAATGATGTGCTCCTATATTTGTAATAATCCCAATAGTCGGCTTGAAATATTCCCCCGCAAGTCGGATGTCCCCCGGTGAACCAACAGCAGTTTCAAAAACGGCTGCGTCGGTATGATCATCAATATTCAGTAAATATTGCAAAGAAGCAGTTCTAGAATTACTACTAAGTGGTGTGGATGCTACTTTTTTTTCTGCAGAAAGTATATGTTTGATCATTTCCTTCGTCGTCGATTTACCAGAAGTACCAGTAATGGCTACGACAGGGATATTAAATTGATTGCGATAAAAATTTATAAACTTCCAATAGGCCTCATCTGTATCTTCTACTCTAATGATGATTATTTGCTCAGGTATTTCATTTTTTCTATATAGTCTATCCGTTACAAGCACTAAAGGATAAAATGGCTCAAGTATTTCCCAGTTGACAATAGGCTTACTTGTAAAAAGGGCGGTATTTGGTCTTTTCACTTGCTTCAGTCGATAAGCGCCATGTTGAATTAACACTTCCTCCGACCCTTGCACTAAATGACCTGCAGTAATGACTGTTAAATTCTGCACCGTAAGAGGCTTCATATTATTTTTCCCTCCTTTCCACTCTAGTATATGTAGCTTCTTAAAAGTTGCTTGGATGTATGCGAGATACATAACTAGAGGAAAACTATTTCTTCGCATATATATATAGTTGATTAAGCATCTAAGTAACAATAGAAGGAGTGATATACCTGAAAACGATTATATTTATCGGCACTAACAAATCCGGGTCAAGTCGTGAAGCAACAAGAGCAGCAGAAAAATTAGGTTATTTTACAGTCCTTTTTACAAACAACGAAAAGCAGTTACAACAGAGAAAAGCCTACCCAGATATTCATAAAATGATTCTTATTGATACTTCGAATATAGAAGACATGAAAGATGAAATTTATAATTTAACTAAAACTGGGTTAGAAATAAAATCTATTGTTAGTTTTGTCGATCCTTTTGTCCATATTGCCTCAATTTTATGTGATGAATTTTGTGACAACTATACATCTTCAACAGCTATTGAAATGATGGAGGATAAAGAAAAAACTAGAAACTTTTTAAAGAACCAACCTTATTCTCCTAAGTTTTTTCTTCTCAAGCCAAATGAGTCCTTCTCAAATAACATGGCATTTCCACTTATTGTGAAATCTCCAAAATCAACAGGCTCCAAAGATGTTTTGTTAGCAAACGACTCAGACCAACTGAAGAAACACCTGAGCCATCTGAGAAGCAAAAATCCTCGTGAAACAATAATGATTGAAGAATATATCGAAGGTCCGCAATATTTAGTAGAAGCACTTGTCTATAAACGGCAAGCTCATGTCATCGGTATTATTGAACAAGAAATTACTCAAGGTAAACGTTTTATCATTACTGGTTATGGTGTTCTCGTTAAAGCTCCTAAAGAAATTCAAACTGGTCTTGAGGAAGTTCTCCAATCTATTGTTAAAGCATTTAACATCGAAAATGGTGCTCTGCATTTAGAGCTTCGTTTAACAAAGGATGGCTGGAAGCTTATTGAGATTAATCCACGAATCTCAGGGGGAGCAATGAATACTATGCTTCACGCCGCTTTTGGATTTAATTTAGTGGAAGAAACACTTAAATTATTTTTAGGTGAACGCCCCGATATCAATCCAAAGCATAGAAAGTTTGTCTATACTAAATACGTCATTGTTGAAAGTAAGGGTATTTTAGAAAAAGTTATTGGAAGAAATAAAGCAACTAATACACCAGGAGTTGTGGATGTATATGTGAAGCCGAAAAGAGGGACATTGCTGACCCCTCCTTTATCGATGGGACATCGTTATGCATATGTAATTGCGGAAGGCACAACATTAGCGGAAGCTAAAAATAAAGCCATTAACGCCGCAAAAGAAATAAAGTTCATTCTAAAAGTATCTTAGATTTAAAATACTTTCTGAAAAAAAATATCCCGAATAATTGTTTCCTTTAAAAGGTCAATTACTCGGGCTTTTTTATTTATTCTTGATATTTTTGATCTAAAAATTTAACCGTATCAAACATATTCGTTTTACTAGCACCCTTTACTAAAATGGTGTCGTGAGGTTGTATCACTTTCTCTAAGAGTTCATGCAATTTTTCCTTATCAAGGAAATGATAAATTTTAGAAGGATCCATTCCTTCTGCCTTCGCTGCTGCTCCCATTTCCTCTGTTCTGAAACCATAAGTGATGAATAAATCTATATCTTGCTCGTAAATGTATTCGCCCACTTTACGATATTCCTCTTCCCTCAAATCCCCTAATTCTCGCATTTGACCAATAATAGCAACTTTACGTTTCTTCGCTATATTTGTAAGAACATCTATAGCAGCACGTACGCCCTGAGGGTGAGAGTGAACAGTATCGTCAATTAATGTAATGTCATCGCGACAGTTATAAATTGTTAATCTTCTAGGTGGTTTTTTGAAATTTAGCCCTGCTTTAATATCTTCTGGACTAAACCCTAAATAATCTGCAACCGCAACGGCATTAAGCGCATTAAAAACATGATGCTCTCCTAATATTGGGATATACATTACAATTTCCTGTCCATGCAGGATTATTTTAAAGGTCATACCGATGTCTTTATATTGAATATCATAAGCTTGATAGTCCGCTGTATTATGAATACCAACAGTTAAAATTTTCCCTTTAAATTGCTGTGTCTCTAAATACTTAGAATTATCATCGTCCTTATTCAATATTAATAAACCGGTTTGGTCCATTCCATGTATTAATTCCGACTTTGCCTTGGCCACTCCTTTAATATCTCCATCAAAGTTGCCCACATGAGCTAAACCAATATTGGTGATAATACTAATATTTGGTTGGATAATGCTACAGTGATTTGTAATGATACCTGGATAAGCCATCCCGTACTCAAGCACAACAGCCTCATGCGAAGCATTAATTTCTTCTTTATGTTTTTTCGTATGCTCTGTTGTATTCCAATAATCTTTTGACTCAAAGATATTCCATTTTTCCGATAAAATGGAGGCTAGGAATGCTTTTGATGTCGTTTTCCCAGCACTGCCGGTAATCGCGATAATCGGTAAAGCCTTTTCTTCAGCTAAAATCTTTTCTTCTGGTAAAGCTTTTTCTTCTACTAAAACCTCTTCTAAAGTTTCTTCTAAAGCCTTCACTTCGGATGAATCCTTATTTTTCCTATATTGTCTAATTTCCCTTTTGATTTGCTTCTGGTTCTTAGCAAGGTACATTGCATACCTTATAGTATTGATGACCACATCTAATTCTAAATAAAAAGCAGGAGGGCAACCTGGTCGCCAGTTTACTTCATACATCCAAATTTTTCTTTGCTCATCTAAGCCTATATCAATGCCAATTTCATCAATAACCTCTCCAAATTGTTCCATCTGGATTTCATCTAAATGGCGAGCCAGTGACAAGGAAAAATGCTCTAACATACGCCGAATATCATAAGCATCTTCTTTAAATTCCTGCTCTAGAAAAGGATCTAAATAATTCGTAAAACCACCATTGTTAATATTCGGTATAATCGAGCCATTTGGTGCAATTCGAGGATAAACCGTCGTTATAACCCATTTACCTTCGCCATTTTTTTGAACATGAAGACGAAAATCATAAATTTGACCTGATTTTGTTTTTGATTGAATATAGGGCTGCACGATAAAGGTGCCTGTAGAAAGTTGCCTTCTAATTAATTCATCTAGCTGTGACTGTGTACAAAAAGTAGTTTCCCTATCTTTTTTTACCTCAAAGTTAGTTCTTCCAACTTTCGAAATAAAATAAATCCCTTTTCCCTTCCGGCCATCTATCGGTTTAAATACGACTTTTTTATAAAAGGCCATAAATTTATGGAGTAAATCAACATTTTCCACAACCTCAGATGGAATTAAATACTTATCAAATTCCTTTGCTTCTTTAAGTCGTTTCATAACATTCCATTTATTCCCTATAGAATAAGTTGTAACAGGTATTTCTTTTTTCAATTTCTCAATAATGTCCTTTGATACCGATAATTTTTCTGGACTTCCAGCATTATATATAACATCTGGGAAAGGCATCATTTTTTCATGCCAATCACCATTTTCATATACCTTTCCTCTAATGGAACGTGTATCAAAGTCAACGCTTTTTGGTGTAAAGTAAAAAAATTGAGCCCCTTCTGCTTGTGCAACGGCCGCATATGCATATGACTTAAGAACAGTTCTAGGATCTAACCGATGATGCAGCATTCCGATAATTGTCATTCATTAATCTCTTCCCTTCATAGGATTCTCTCTCTAATAAATTCAATGAATACAACGTGCACCTAGACAAATGCTCTAATTATTATGTTATTTAAATAGTTTCAATTATTCCTCGGCATAATTGCGTCCGTTAAAAATTTCATCACCATTTGGGCTCAATGATAAATTTCCCTTTTAACATGTCAGGCTTTAATAACTGAATCGCAGATATACCACTTAATTCAATGGATTTTTCTGTAGATGTTCGCTCTAAACGGACAACTTCTGCAATCATATTCGTATCCTGTCCTTCATAATCATATGCACGCAAAAGTGAAACAGTTCCTCGACAACTTTCTCTATCAATTGCCTCTATGCGAAAAAACTCTGTTTCAAATTGTTTTACCGTATCCATTAACCTTAAATGAGTACCGTTGTGTGTTATTAAAAAAAAGGGAATCGTATCACTTCCCACTATTTTTACAAGCAGCTGACCAAAATATTTAGAATGAAATTCCTTTATCATATCCTGGAGTGCTTTTATGTCGTAGAGCGCTTCACATAGAAAATGGTTTCCTTTGTTCTCATTATTCATTTCCCCAGCCCCCTCCCTAGTCTTAATGAAGCATCCTTAAACATTGATACAATTACAAAATATTCAACACCTTCTCGCTATAATATGTAGCGCTTAGGAATATGACGACTTTTTTCGGAAAGGAAACAAGGATTCTACCCAAAAAAGAAAACGTCCATTTTGTTTTATTAAAAGTCAAGAGTTAAAGTAATATCATTAATACATCAATATCATTTATAAAATGTGTAACAATATAACAAGGTATTTTTAAGCTGAACTAACTCAACAATTTAGTTCAGCTTTTATTTATGAATAAAAATTAAAATTAGGATATTTAATTGTTAAGTTTTCTGCCGACTGTAGCTTTGTAATAAAGATTGATTATTTATAATAAAGATCGATAATTTGTAATAAAGATTGATTAAAATCATCTCTCCTCTGTATATTTCTTAGAGGTTAGATGATTTTAATTGGATATTTATGTTAAAGTAATGGTAAAGATTGTGAAAAAATGTACTTAAACTAACGTTGCAGGTTAGTTGAATAGAGGATTGATGTAAAGGAGGATAAAATGAATATATATTGTAAGAGTGCATTACATCAAATTAAAGTCGCTGTAACGACAATTGTTGAAATGATAGAAAAGTTAACAGAAAATGACTTGCACAAAAGGCCAACACCTAATAAGCAGTCCATAGGAGAGCTGTTAGAACATATTGCTATTATTTGTGAAGCTGATTCGCTTATTTCGGACGGGGCATCTCAAGACAAGATGAACAAATTTTATTCAAGTGTTTCATATAAAAGTCTAAATGAGATTAAAGAAGCATTGATAAAAAATCATCAATTTTTAGAAGATAAATTTATGAATTTCACAGAAGTCGAACTTCAAGAGGAAGTTACTTCTTTTTGGGGTGTTACATACTCACGATATGAATGGTTGTTAGAGATTGTAGCTCATATTTATCATCACAGAGGGCAATTACACTCTATGCTTATTCATTGTTATGGAATAGACCCAAAAGTTCCATTGTTTGAATAGAACTTTACTATTGAACTAAACTAACGGGTGCAAGAGTTAATCAAGATGTTGCTGCGGCAACATTTTTTTATTGAGCTAACGGGGCAGATTAGTTAAAGAAAGACATTTTCAAGTGAATGACGAATTGTTACAATAGAATATATTACCAAATAAGGAATCTGTAATTGAGAAGTTGGAGGTGATTTTTTTGAAGAAGGTTATTATTGGACTATGTATAGTTGTAACTGGATTTATCCTCTTTATCGCACAAGATGAATTTAAAGAGAACGATACTGCAAATAGTATTGAAGAAATGTTTTCTGGTAAAATTTTCGATGTTGCACAAGCGAAATTTACTGTACACTCTATGGGATTAAGCCCAGAAGAAAAAGTCCTTACAGTTAGAATTGGAAAAACACAATACAATGAACAAACAGAGGAATACTTTAGAGACATTTTAGATTCTCTTGGTATGGAAAGTTATGAAATTGAGGTAGTCCATGTTGATTTAAACCAGCTAATAGATTGTCAATAAAAATCTTTTAAATTAAAAAACACTTCATGCTATACTAAAAAGCGCAACCCAAATAACCCTCCGAATTCAATTTGGAAGGTTTTTGTTGTATTTGAAAATGCTGTCACTATATGGTTTCTTGGAATGGTGTTTTCGTTTTTAAAATCGCATAAATCCAATGTAAAAGCTTATTTGCACAAGCAATAATGGCTACTTTATATGGCTTTCCTTCCTCACGTTTTAAATCGTAGAAGGCTCGTAATCGCTTATTTCGTGCGATAGTTTCAGGTGTTGTTTTCTTTTTCCGACTATCTCGAATAGAACAACGAACAGCTGTATAAAGCATGTGGCGAAGCCTAGCCGAGCCACGTTTAGTAATGTGATTTTTCGTGCCTTTAAAGCGACCTGATTCAAACACACTGGGATCTAGTCCTGCAAAGGCTACTAACTTTTTCGGATGATTAAACCGATCAATTTCTCCGATTTCTGAAATAATCGTTGCAGCGATTTTTTCACCAATACCGGGAATTGATTGGAGTAATTCATATTCTTCAAGTTGTGCCGCTAACTCATCAATCTCACGCTCCAACGTAGAAAGTTGTTGGTGGTACACTTGCAGTAAATCAATATACATATTCAAACTGACTAGAAGACTTTGATAAAGAGTTGATTGAAATGGATTGCGTTCTGCGGCTCCGATCAATTTTTCCGATTTTTCAAGCGCCCAATTAAACGAACGTGCTTTGCAATGTGTATCAATGAATTGTGCGATCTCTTCTACACCTGCTTCTTTAACTGATTCAGAAGTAGGGTAAGC
>NZ_JBIVRU010000002.1:484370-542284 GCF_044755845.1 Lysinibacillus sp. NPDC092081 | reverse complement strand
TGCAGGTCAGTTAGCCGTTTTCGCAGGATGCGAAGGTTTTAGGCTAACATCCTTTATTCATTCCTTTCAAAATCCGTGACATCCGCCGGAGGCTTAGGCCAACGTGATGTTGGTCACTCAGTCGTTGCCACAGGACGTGGCGTTCTTAGACTGAGTTCCTCTATTTCAGTAGGTATTTAAAAGGAACCACATCCACATTCATCTCACCACATTTATAGGCGGGAGTCTTAAGCTGAATGAAGATAAAGTTGTAAGTGCTCTGTAATTGGCCCAAGAGCTAATGCTGGTAAAAATGTAAGAGCACCAATCATTAAAACGATCGCAACAAGTAAAAATGTAAAAATAGTATTATCTGTTCTCAATGTTCCCACCGAATCACTATGAAACATTTTTTTAGCAAGTAAAGACGCTATAGCTAGTTGAATAATAATCGTCAAATAACGTCCGAAAAACATGGCAAACCCTGTCGTCACATTCCAAAATGTTGAGTTGTCAGCTAATCCTTCAAAACCAGAGCCGTTGTTTGCAGAGGCCGATGCAAATTCATATAAAACTTGCGATAAACCATGTGCACCTGGGTTCGTTATGCCAGCTACCCCTGCTGTTGTTGCGACTGCAAGTGCTGAAAATAGTAGAATAATAGCAGGATGGATCAAGATACAAAGAGCAATTAACTTCATTTCTTTCTCTTCAATTTTCTTGCCTAAAAACTGAGGTGTTCGACCAATCATTAAACAGGCGATAAAAATTGTCAGGAGCACATACATCATCATGTTCATCAGGCCGACACCTTTGCCTCCAAACACTACATTAAGCATCATATTAAACATTGGTACAAGACCACCAAGCGGTGTTAATGTATCATGCATATTGTTAACAGATCCCGTTGTAAAAGCGGTAGTCACTGTTGTAAATAACGCTGATTGCGCTACCCCGAAGCGCATCTCTTTTCCTTCCATACTTCCAAGCTCCTGCGATATTCCGAGCTCACTAATGATTGGATTACCCGCTCTCTCCGCTACATACGCTGTCACCAACCCGACTAGGAACAGCACACTCATTGCCGCAAAAATGGCTAGCCCTTGTTTTCCAAATATCGTTTTCTTTTTTCTATATGCAACCATTAAACTAAATGCAACTACACAAGCACCCGGTAATAACATCATAGATAGCATTTCCACAATATTTGAAATGACCGTTGGATTTTCAAAAGGTGTTGTTGAATTCGCCCCATTAAAGCCACCACCATTTGTTCCTATATGCTTGATAGATTCAAGAGAAGCTACAGGTCCAAGTGCAATATCTTGTAATTTACCTTCTATTGTTTGTACAGTTTTATTCGCACTCAAGGTTTGTGGTGAACCTTGAGATACTAAAATAATGGCAACAACAATAGAAATAGGCATTAACACACGTGTGATAACACGAACAAAATCCACAAAGAAATTACCAATAGTGTCGGTTTTCGCAACAAGTCGACGGCAGAAAGCCATACAAGCGGCATAACCAGTAGCTGCAGATGTAAACATCATAAAGATAATGATTAGCATTTGTGATAAATAACTTAGTCCTGATTCGCCACTATAGTGCTGAAGATTTGTATTCGTCATAAATGAAATTATGGTATTAAATGAAAGTGTTGCTTCCATATTGTCAATATCATTTGGGTTTAAAAACAACATAGCTTGAATTCGTAAAAGAACGTATCCAATAAACACCATAAAGGCGTTCGACAAAATTAACGAAAGCACATACTGTTTACCCGTCATATCTACTTGCTTAATGCCACATATCCTATAAATTACGGCATCAAATCTATCCGTTATTGGATCAAGCCATGTTTTTTGTTGCATTGTCACTCGAAATAGATAGTGACCAGTTAAAATAACGATTGGTAAAGAAATAATTAATACGATGGCGATTTGCCACATACCGCAATACCTCCTACAAGCCTAATTAATAGTTTTCAGGATAAAGTAATGCATGCCCTAGATAACCGAAAAGGAACACGAGTACAATCCCCATAACAATCCACATTTTTTATTCCCCCTTACTTTTCTTCAACAAGCTTGAAACACCAAGCCGTCAACGCATACAGACATGCAAAGCTTATGATGAGTAAGCCAATCATATAAAAGTCCATCAATCGAAACACCCCTTCTCTAATTGGATGTTCTCATCATACTGACTTTCAAATTAATGTAGTGTTAGGAAATCGCTTTTTCTATTAAGAAACTATAAAGAGGGAAAATCTTAATACTTTCTTAATGGAAGATAGCGCTATAATACAAATGAGGTGAAAGAGGATGGAAAATACACGTCCAACTCCAGAGACGTTTTTAGCGAGGCTTCAACAGGAAGAACAATTTATAGGGAAGCTAAAGATCTTTCTTGGTTATGCTGCTGGAGTAGGGAAAACTTATGCAATGCTAGATGCAGCACATCAAGCACAAAAACTTGGTAAAGATGTGGTAGTGGGCTATGTAGAACCACACCCTCGACCAGATACGTTAGCTTTACTAGAGGGACTTGAGCAAATCCCTATGAAAAAAATAATTTATAAAGGGAAACCTTTTCAGGAATTAGATATTGATGAAGTATTAAAGCGCAAACCGGAAATTGTCATTATAGATGAATTGGCACATACCAATGTTCCGACAATGCGTCACAAGAAACGTTTTGGAGATGTAGAGGAATTACTTGCAAAAGGTATTCATGTCTATACAACCGTAAATATTCAACATATTGAAAGCCTACACGATATAGTAGAAGAAATAACTGGGATAAAAGTACGGGAGCGTATTCCAGATTATTTAATTGATCAAGCCGAACAAATAAAAATTGTCGATATTGAACCAGATGAGTTAATCCAGCGCCTACAAGAAGGAAAAATTTATTTAAAACAACAAGCTGAAAAAGCGTTAGAATCTTTTTTTCGCAAACAAAATTTAGTGTCACTTCGAGAGATTGCATTACGGAGAGCTGCAGATACGATTAATTATAAGCAGGTAAACAGCGACGAATCTATTAAGCATCATGTACAAATCGAAGAGCATTTACTTGTTGGTATTAGTAGCTCTCCTACGAATGCTAAGGTTATTCGAACTACCGCACGATTAGCACAGGCATTACACGGGAAATTTACAGCTCTTTACGTTCAAAACGTACAGGAACATGCTAGAAATAATGCAAATTCTGAACGACTTCAGCAGCATATAAAGCTTGTTGAACAGCTTGGCGGTCATGTCGTAATTGTTCAGGAAGATGATGTAGCTGCTGCCCTTGCCAACTATGCACAAATTAGTGGTGTCACTAAATTAGTCATTGGTAGAACTAGCATGAGAAAAAAATGGTGGCGACCAAGCACAAAAATTAGTGATCGACTCAACGAATTTGTGCCGAATTTAGCCATACACATAGTCCCAGATCAAGAAAATGAACAATTCTACTTCCCTACTGTAAAAAATAAGCTGTCATTTGAATGGCTCGACTTATTAAAAATGGCATTAGTATTTGGCATAGTATCCGTTGTTGGGCTATATTTTTACACAATTGGTGTCAGCGACTCGAACATCATCACTATCTACATTTTAGGTGTCTTAATTCTTGCCATTTGGTCATCAGGATGGATGATGAGCATTATTAGCTCTATCATAGCAGTACTGCTTTTTAATTATTTTTTTACAGAACCGCGATTTTCATTTAACGCCTATCATCGCGACTATCCGATGACCTTTGTTATCATGTTCCTTTCAGGAGTGATTACAAGTAGCTTAACAAAAAAAATAAAGGAGCAAACCCTTGTAGCTGTTCGTAAATCATATCGAATGGAGGTGCTCCTTGATACAAATCGTAGGCTTCAACATGCTAAGTCAATAGAAGAAATTATTACTGAAGGCATGTCACAAATCGTTAAGTTAGTAGAAAAACCAGTACAATTTTTTGAAATCGAAAATAATTTAATTGTGAACTCTATTTTTTTCCGCGCTGAGAGCATATCTACTATTGAAAATAATAAGATAGCTTCCTTTTTTGAGAATCCGAATGAGCATGGTGTTGTAAGCTGGGTTATCAATAATAAGCATGTAGCAGGCGTATCCACTGATATATTTCCTGAAGTGAGTGGCTATTATTTACCGGTTATTTCAAATGGGAGTGTTAAAGGCGTTATCGGTATTGCCCTGTCAAAACAATCACCATTACCTGCATTTGAGCGTAATATTTTGCATGCCATTATCAATGATTTTTCATTCGCACTTGATAAGTGGTATTTACAAAAACTCAATGAAGAAGTAGCTAGGGAAGCTCAAATGGAACAGATGCGTGCTAATCTTTTGCGCGCAGTTTCTCATGATTTAAGAACACCGCTTACTGCTATTTCTGGTAATGCAGATATATTACTATCCAATGCATCTCAAATTCGAGAGGATGAAAAAAGCATAATATATGAGGATATTTATAAAAATTCGAAATGGCTTGTACAAATGGTTGAAAACTTACTTGCTGTGTCTAAGTTAGAAGATGGACAATTTGCTATAGAGATGCAATTGGAACTTGTAGAAGATATTATTCAAGAGGCACTAACACATGTCGTTCGTCTAAACAATACACATGAAATATCCTATCATATTGAACCAGAATTTTTATTTGCTGTAATGGATGCGCGACTGATTATTCAAGTTCTAATTAATATTATTGATAATGCATTGACCTATACACCATCAGGTAGCGTTATTACTATAAAGGTCACAGAATCTGAACGTTTCGTACACTTTAGCATTTCTGATGATGGCCCTGGCATTAATGATGCTATAAAAACCAGCCTTTTTGAGCCTTTTACTACCGGAAAAGTACAGCGTAGCGATAGTCGAAGAGGCTTAGGATTAGGCTTGGCTCTATGTCAAACTATTTTAAAATTACATGGTAGTGAAATAACAGTTTCGGATAATAGACCAAAAGGAACGATTTTTAATTTTTCACTGAAAAAAAGCTCATTACCAGAAGTTAGGAATGACATTTTTTAAAAGTATGTCGTGTATATAAGTTGATTGGAGTGGAGAATGGGCGACTCCTTGGGGATCAGCAACGAAGGCTAAGACCATCACGTCCTGTGATAACGCCTTCGTGACCAACATCATGTGGCCAAAGCGGCTCATCGGACGCCACCAGGAAGCTCTGCTCTGCGAAAGCGGAGCGTCAGCAACAAATGTTTTATCTGTGCGAAAGCGAAGCGTCAGCAACAAATGTTTTATCTGTGCGAAAGCGGAGCGTCAGCAACAAATGTTTTATCTGTGCGAAAGCGGAGCGTCAGCAACAAAGCGCCCGGTCGGAACGGAAATCAACCTCACGTTATGGTGATGCGCCAAAAAGGAGTAATGAAATTCAATGAATAAACGAATTTTAGTAGTAGAAGACGATGTAGCCATTGGTAATTTAATTAAAATGACACTAGCTACTCAGCAGTATGAATTCGACATTGCACGAGATGGTCATAGTGCTCTACAAAAGGCTCTTGCCATGAATCCAGACGTTATTATTTTGGATTTAGGACTACCAGACATAGACGGTGTAGAGCTTATAACGAAAATTAGAAGTTGGACTCAAACACCCATTATCGTAGTTAGTGCACGCGGCGAAGAGCACGATAAAATCAATGCTTTAGATGCTGGTGCAGACGATTATGTTACAAAGCCTTTCAGTGTTGAAGAGCTATTAGCCCGAATTCGAGTAGCTTTAAGAAGAAAGTCGTTTGAGCATCAGCTAGAAAATGAATCCCCTGTCTTTGTAAATGGTCATTTACAAATAAACTACGCGGCAAATACAGTGTTTGTAAATGGCAAAGAAGTACATTTGACACCTATTGAATATAAGCTCTTGGTTATTTTATCAAAGCATGTAGGCAAAGTTTTAACGCATAATTTTATTTTAAAGGAAGTTTGGCACAACGCACTTCAATCGGATGTTCCAAGTCTAAGAGTTTTTATGGCTACTCTACGAAAGAAAATAGAGGATAATCCAGCTAATCAAAAGTTAATCCAGACACATGTCCGCGTTGGGTACCGAATGCTTCGCTGTCACGATGAAGAATAAGGTTTGATCTTGCTTTAACTTTGCTTTACTTTCCAACAGTAAACTTATTATTGATTGACTGGATAAAAAATGATAATATTTATTTGATAATGATTATCACTCACAAGAAAGTAGGTAGATCTCATGGACCTTCACGCGGTTCAATTGGGGGAAAAAGTTAAAGTGAAAGATCTTCAGCAAATCGACACTATTTTATGTAAACGATTAAATGCTTTTGGTATAAAGGAAGGCTGTCAAGTTTGTATGGTCCAAAAAGGATGGTTTTCTGGAGCTTGTATATTAGAATGTCAAGGACAGAAAATCGGACTTAGAAAAAAAGATTTAATGGATATAAAGGTCGAACAAGTATGAGTAGATTAGCTTTAATAGGAAACCCCAATATCGGTAAAACATCATTGTTCAATACGTTGACAAATTCATATGAATACGTTGGCAATTGGAGTGGTGTAACCGTTGAAAAAAAAGTAGGACAAGTAAAAAAACTACAAAAGGAAATTATTGATTTACCTGGTGTATATACGCTTAATCCGATTTCAAGAGATGAAAGTGTTGTTACTTCATTTTTACTTGAAGATCAGGTAGATGGAATTTTAAATATTATCGATGCCTCTAATTTCGAACGAAATATGCAATTAACTGTAGATATACTTGAACTTAGAAAACCTGTTTTCATTTGTTTAAATATGATAGACGTAGCGAAAAAGAAAGGTATTTCAATTGATGTCGAGAAATTACAGAGTTCTTTAGGAGTACCTGTTGTTCCAATAAGCGCTCGTACTGGTAAAGGTGTTGAAGGTATTTATGCTGCTATTCAAGCTTCAGATCGTGCTCAACAACGTTTTACATTAACCTATGATGATCTAATTGAAGAAGGTATCGCAAAAATTGAAGCATTGTTACAGCATATTCCTGAAGAACAAAGAAGATGGTGTACTATTCAATTTTTAATGGGAAATGACGCTGTTGACGCTTATTTGAAAGAGAAGGAATACTTTGAACAGCTAGCTGCAATGCGAGATGCTTTAGAGAAGCAAATAGGTGCACCATTAAATAAAACTATAGCTACAAAACGTGATTTATATATTTCTAACATCTATAGCGAAGTAATTATACAAGAGAAAAGCGAAACACAATGGTCAGAGAAAGTAGATAAAATTCTAACACATCCGATTTTTGGTATTCCGATTTTCTTAGCGCTTATGTTTTTAATGTTTCAAGCAACGTTTGCATGGATCGGTACCCCACTTTCGGATTTCCTGGATGGCTTTGTAAGCGGCCCTCTTTCGGATGCTGTTACTAAGGGCTTAGAAGCTATTGGTGCAGCTCCTTTTATTGTTCATTTAATATGTGATGGAATAATTGCAGGTGTTGGCGGTGTTTTAGTTTTTATTCCGCAAATCTTTGTACTATTTTTCTTTATTTCACTATTAGAAGATTCAGGGTATATGGCGAGAATTGCTGTTGTGATGGATCGCCTTATGGAATTTTTCGGCTTAAACGGCAAAGCCTTTATTCCGATGATTGTAAGCTTTGGATGTAATGTTCCAGGTGTAATGGCTGCGAGAACAATTGAACAGCCAAGAGAACGGCTATTAACAATTCTTGTTGCGCCGTTTATGAGCTGCTCAGCAAGATTACCTGTATATGCTTTGTTCGGTGCAGCATTCTTTTCTGCACATCAATCGTTAGTAGTATTCTCCCTATATGTTATGGGTATTGTGGTAGCGCTTATTGTAACAAAAATATTATCAATGACGATTTTAAAAAATGAAACCTCCGTGTTTTTCGTTGAGTTACCAGCCTACCATGTACCACAGCTTAAAACACTTTGGCGTTCCACTTGGGAAAAAGGGAAAGGGTTTTTCCGCAAAGCTGGTACTATTATCTTTGCTGGCTCCGTTATTATTTGGCTTCTTTCTTATTTAGGACCACATGGTGCGAATGTCAATATGGATGACAGCTTTTTAGCAATTATTGGGGGCGCTTTTGGTGTATTGTTTATCCCACTTGGCTTTGGAACATGGCAAGCCGGTGCATCCCTTATTGCTGGATTCCTGGCAAAAGAAGTGATTGTTTCAACAATGGCGATTATTTATGGCGTAAGTGAAGGTGTTTTATCCTCTACAATGACAACTCATTTTACTGCTTTAAGCGCCTATACATTCTTGGCCTTTGTTTTACTTTACATGCCTTGTTTAGCCACAGTAGGCGCAATTAAAAGGGAAACACAGTCTGTGAAATGGACTTTATTTGCAACCATATATCCATTTGTTGTAGCTTATCTTATTGCACTTATGATTTATGGTATTGGGAATTTATTGATGTGAGGTGTAGAGATTGACTTTGTTAATTAATATCTTAATCGGTAGTATTATATTTGGCTATGCTGGTATTACCTTATATAAGAGCATTAAGAAGCAGAAGAAGGGTAAATGCGCATCATGCTCATTACAGAAGAGTTGTTCTTCTAACGTTTGTGCCCCTCCTTCTAAACTTAAAGATTTTACTACTAAATAAATAGAGCGAGGTATTTCCAAACTGTTATCGTTGGAGATTACCTCGCTTTTTTGTGCACTTTTAGACATGGAGGGCAGGAATTTTGAAATTGCTTTTTGCTAAAACGTATACCATGTGAATAAGTTGATTGGAGTGGAGGCTGGGCGACTCCTCGGGGATCAGCGGCTCATCGGACGCCCCCAGCCGGAACGGAAATCAACCACTCGATTTGCCGATGAGTCTTATATTTTAAATTTATTGATTTCTTTCTTCACGGACACCGCTTCTTCACTTAATGCCTTTGCAACAGCATTTATTTCTTGAATAGTCGCAGCTTGTTCTTCTATTGTCGATGCTATTGTTTCAGATTGCTGTGCAGCATAATTGGAAGAAGAGGACATTTCATTGACCGATGCTGCCATTTCTTCAGTACTTGCAGAAATTTGTTGCGTAGAAGCAGACACATCCTCGATCTGAGTTGTCATATCACCAATCGCTTTTAAAATTCCATCAAAGGCATTTTGGGCATTTTGAATAAATGTGACACCCTCATCGACATGCGATACTGTTACATTTACGGCCTTTTCTACTTCCTTCGTTTCTTGCTGAATAAGTGCTATTACATCCACTATTTGATTGGCAGATGCTTTTGATTCCTCTGCTAATTTGCGCACTTCATCTGCCACGACAGCAAAGCCTTTTCCATGCTCTCCTGCACGAGCCGCCTCAATCGCTGCATTTAGTGCTAGAAGATTTGTTTGCTCAGTAATGTCAGTAATTACTTTCGTAATATTAACAATTTCAGCTGATTGTGTGCTTAGCTGCTTAATTCGCTCATTTGTTGTATTTGAAGATTGTTGGATTATCGACATTTGGTTTTCTGCGATATGTAACGTTTTTTCACCATCATTCGCAATAGATTGTGTGTCTACCGCTTTAGAATGAAGCATTTGAGTAGCCTCCGCAATACGTTGAACACCTTGAGCAGTTTCATCCATTGCTATCGAACTTTCACGACCAGTAACAGCTGCTTGGTGATCACTAATTGCCATTCTCTCTACAAGGTTTGCAATATCATGAGAGGAATTTGAAATTTCATCTGTACTTGCTGCTAACTCTTCAGCTGCTGATGTTGTATGCTCAACATTTGCAGTCATGCTATGTATTAAAGAATGTAAATTAGATTTCATCAAATTAAAAGAATCTGCTAAATCTTTAATTTCATCCTTCGTTCTGACTTCAATATCCTTTTGACATAAATCTCCTTTAGCAATTACTTTTGCTGCAGAAGTTAGCTTATTGACGGGAACAACGATAGAACGTACGAATACAATCCCAACTACTATACAAATCATTAAAATAATACAGAACATCCATAAGAACCACTGCTCATTATCATCGATAAGCGTTTCAACATGTGCTAAAGAATTTTGCATGTCTGTAATGTTTTCTTGTTGAAACAAATCTACTTTGTCATTAATCTCAACGGATATAGTATCAAATTCAAGCATCATTTTATTCCCTAGCTCAGGCCCACCTTGAATGTAGCTATGAGCCAATTTCTGACCAGTACTATAATACTCATCAAACGCTACTTTAATCGCAGCTAATCTTTCCTGGTCTTCCGGATGCATTTTTTTCACTTGCTCCAAATCTTCATTAAAGATTTTGCTATATTTTTCGGCTTGCTCAAATCCATCATCTAAATTATCAAGTGCTCTAGTTGCACTAATATCAGTCAAAAACTGCTGCACCTGCACAACTGCTAACTTCATCTCATCTGCTAATAACGTCGTTTGAAGTGTTTTTTCTTTTATCAAATGTACTTGCTCTTGTTGGGATTTGGCATTTTGTTGTTGAAAAATCCCCATAACTAAAACTAATAATACAATAAGACCAAACGACACTATACTTCTAACTTTAATTGTCACAAAATACCTCCTATTTATAACCACTGCTATTAAAAAATATTAATGTAATACATTTCGGAGAATAATCTTCTTTTTCTAAAATGATGATTTACCAACAATTCATTATACCTTTCAAAACGGCTGGAAAAGTGAAAAAATGTGTAATTTTCAAGAATTTTTTACCACTTATTAACTACATATGAAATAAGTAAACCTTACAGGGTATAGTGAGATACATTTATAATCGCCTTAATTATTTATTTGTGCGTGTCGAACGCTAACTTACCCATCTGCATATCATATTTATAATCAGGTATGTCATCAATGTAAAATCACTATCGAAAGGAGATCGTTATGGTATTTAGACCACAGTTCCCGATGTATCCTGGTGGCATGAGAATGCCCATGCAAATGCCCATGCAAATGCCGATGCAAATGCCCATGCAAATGCCAACACCTCCACAAATGTCACCGCAGTCCTTTTTCCGGCCTGGAGGATTCCCAAATCCACAAATTCCGGGTGGCTTCCCAATGGCCAGTGGAATAGGATCATTTGGAGGACAAATGCCAATGCCATCAATGCAGGAACCTTCAAAAATCGGTTCATTTTTGCAGCAGGCGAATAGCTTATTTAACTCAGCGAAAACATATACGCCTTACATTCAGCAAGCAATGCCAATGGTAAAAAATATTCCGTCACTTTTAAAATTGTATAAAGGATTTCAAGGTCTTCCTGCTGCAGGAGCTGCCGCAGGGGCTGGAGCAGTAGCAGCTGCAGCAGCGGCTAGTGAAGGAGCAGGTTCAACTAAAAGTCGAAAAGCGTCTCGACAAAATACATCATTTACTCCTGCTGACCCACTTCCATCTAAGCCCCGTATTTTCCAGCCGCCTATGTAGATGAAGGTTTCTTTGTATTCGCCGTCCCTGTCCGTTATAATGTAGATAGGTAAGCTTGAAAGGAGTCACAACCATGCAAGTATTAAAAATTAATCCACGTGGCTATTGCTACGGTGTTGTTGATGCGATGGTCATCGCTCGAAACGCCGCACTCGATAAAACATTACCAAGACCTATCTACATTTTAGGTATGATTGTGCATAATAAACATGTTACAGATGCCTTTGAAGAAGATGGCATCATCACATTAGATGGCGAGAATCGTTTAGAAATTATTGAACAAGTTGAAACTGGCACTGTTATTTTCACAGCCCATGGTGTTTCACCCGAAATTCGTGAAATTGCGAAGCGAAAAGGCTTAGTATCCATTGATGCTACATGTCCTGACGTAACAGTTACACACGATTTAATTCGTGAAAAATCAGCAAATGGCTATGATATTATATATATCGGTAAAAAAGGCCATCCCGAGCCAGAGGGAGCAATTGGCGTTGCACCAGATCATGTGCATTTAGTGCAATCATCCACTGATATTGATGCATTAAATTTAACGAATGATAAATTACTAGTAACGAATCAAACGACGATGAGTCAATGGGATGTCGCTCATTTAATGGATAGTTTAAAAGAGAAATTCCCACATATTGAAGTGCATAAGGAGATTTGTTTGGCAACCCAGGTACGCCAAGAGGCAGTTGCTAAGCAAGCTGGGGAAGCAGACTTACTTATTGTTGTTGGTGATCCCAAATCGAATAACTCGAATCGTTTAACGCAGGTGTCCGTTGAAATTGCAGGGACACCATCTTATCGAATTGCAGACGTTTCTGAGCTAAAAATTGAATGGTTAAAAGGTATTAATTCCGTCGCCGTTACAGCAGGTGCTTCAACGCCAACACCAATTGTCAAAGAGGTTATTTCATTCCTTGATCAATTCGATGAAAATGATGAATCAACACATATCATTGAGCGTACAGTTACATTAGATAAAATTTTACCTAAAATTAAAACGCCAAAGCCTGTTGACAAAATCATGCCTTACTAAGAACAAATGCGCTAAAGCGCTCGTTTACATTCGACAAGCGCTGGAGAGCCCGAAGCAAAAGTAAACGCTCCACCACTATTGTCCGAGGGATCGAAACGACCTCGAGGATGTAGCGCTTTTGCCTAGACGAAAACTATGCCTTTGGTTATCCACAACTTAAAAATCTATAGTTACTTTAACAGTAAAAAAATCCTGATTGTCTATTTTGACAATCAGGATTTCTCATTATTTACTAAAATAATAATTGACCGGACGACCAATGCCACCATAATGCACATCCATCGTAATTTCCTCTTGCTTCTCTAAATAATCTAAGTATCGTCTTGCTGTTACTCGTGCAATACCTACGCCACTGGCTACTTCTTCTGCCGATGCTCCTTCTACAGATTGCAAATAGTTCACAACTTTCTCAAGTGTTGTACGATTAAAACCTTTAGGTAAGCTTTTTTCTGACCGTAAGACATTTGATTGCTGAACCTCATTATGCCCACCATGATAATGGAATAACTGATCAAGCTCCCCTTGTGTTAGCTCACGCTCCGTTTGCATTTGCTTTTTGAAGCGCAAATAATTTTCTAGCGTTCCTTGCACTCGTTCAAATGAAAAAGGCTTCATAATATAATCAAAGACGCCAAGATGCAGGACCTGTTTTACAGTTTCCATATCATTAGCAGCAGTTACCGTAATTACATCTACTGATAACTTGAGTTCACGGATTTTTTGTAAGCTTGTCACTCCATCCTGCTCTGGCATGAAAATATCCATAAATACTAATTCTGGTTTAAGTTTTCGAATTTTGGCAATCCCTTCAACTCCATTTGAGGCTTGTCCAATTACTTCAAATCCAGCTATCTTCTCAATAAATTGGCGATTAACCTCTCGCACCATTGGATCGTCCTCTATTAATAAAACCTTTGTTTGTGTCACTGTTAGTCCTCCATACACTCTGTTCTATCTCTATATGTGTAAATATTCACTTAAGGAAGCTATCTAAGAGAGCGTCACACTGTTCCCATAGAATTTCTCGCTTCTACTCCAACTAAATTCTCCATAGGGTTGATTTCCATTTTGACTTCTTTACTCCAATCAAAAGGTATACGTTTTAACAAACCTTATTCTCAGCTTTGGTAATGAGCCTATTAAGTATGGTAAAAAGTTATTAAAAAGCTTGTTCCTTTATTCGGTTCACTTATGACTTCAATTTCTCCCCTTCCTTTTTGTACAATTTCTTTTATTAAAAAAAGTCCAATGCCTCGACCTTTTTTCTCTTTTGTTGAAAAGCCATTATCAAAAATATGTGCCTTTACTTCATTTGTCATGCCTATACCATTATCTGTTACTAAGATTGCCAACACATCCTCATCCTCATCAACAGAAACATGGACAACTTTTTCTTCAATTTGTACATCCCTTAATGCATCAAAAGCATTTTCAATTAAGTTACCAAATAAAATAACGAAATCATGATGATCTAGATTGTTAGGAAATGTTGACAAACGGCTTTCTCTGTCAATCTCCAGTAGAATTCCCTGTTCTTTTGCATAGGAAATTTTACTAAGTAATAGCCCTGAAATATTTTCATTTTTAATCCGTTCATTTAGAAAGTTGGTAATTTCATCGTGTTCTTCTTTTACTTGCGTTAAGTAAGAAAGTGCTTGTTTATGATGTCCAAGCTGTAAAAGACCAGCAATTGTGTGCAATTTATTTTTATGCTCATGTGTTTGTACGCGTAATGCTTGTACAAACGCCTTAACACCCGTTAATTCCTCTGCAAGCTTTTTCACTTCTGTACGATCCTTAAACATGGCCACAGCTCCAACCGTTTTCCCATTAACTTGTATAGGAATACGATTACTCATAATACTATGATCATTAATATAGAGCTCACGATTGAAAATCGGTTGATCTAGCTCCAAAATTTCCGGTAATCGTGTATCAGGTAAAACGTCAAAAATTTTCTTCCCTATTAATGTTGACGCTTGTTTGTGAACACCTAATATTTCACATGCTTTTTCATTAAATATTGTGATTGTCAAGTCATTATCAATAGCAATAATCCCTTCATGCATCGCGTTAAAGGTTTCTGTTCGTTCTACATACATTTTAGCAATTTCGTGGGGCTCTAGCCCAAACATTTGCTTTTTCATATGAAGCCCTAAAGTATGGGCCCCCCATGCACTAAAGAAAAGAGACAATAAGATAGTAATCATTAATTCTGTTTGAATAGATTGTAGTAACTCGGCAACAGTTAAAACACTATAGCCAACTACTACTACACCTATTTGTCTTCCTTCTTTACTCATGATCGGGACGAATGCTCGTACCATATCTCCATGCTCACCATGTGCGATGGATGTATAATAATGCTCAGAAAACGCAGCATTTAGATCACCTGACTCCGAGACTTGCCCAATCTCCTCTGTATTTGGATGTGAGTACTTGCGCCTTTGCATATCCAGTACAACAATATACTGTGCACCATTGATATCACGTATTTCCTCCACTACAGGATTTATGTGTTTCGTAGCCTCGTTAAAATTATTATTTGATATGTAAGTTTTCAGCTCAGGAAGCTGTGATACTGTTTTTGCCACAAGTAAAGCTTGATCTCCAAGCTTATCCTTTTGCTCATTCATGACAAACCCTAGCAAAAATGTTCCACCTATACTAAAGGAGAGCATGAGAATGAAAAAAGTCAGAGACATGATTTTTCTCTTCATCGATAATTTTTGAAATTTCAAGATGTCCCCCTCCCTCTTACTATATTTTAGCTTACTCCATATGTTAGAATAACAAAAACATCAGAAAATACGAATAAATTAGGTGTAATAGATGAAAAAATTTATTATTGGAACAATAGTAACCGTTTTACTCTTAACGATAGCGATTGGTGTTCAACAGGGCTTACTATTCGCCAAGCCTCTCCCCTATGACGATGAGCAAAAAGGCTTGGATACACAAATTACGATTCATTTAAGTCATGTTGTAGCTGAGAATACACCAAAAGGACAAGCGGCAAGTAAATTTGCCGAGCTTGTTGAGGAAAAAACAAATGGTGAGGTGAAGGTACACGTCTATCCAAACTCCTCCTTGTTTAATGATGAAAATGAGTTTCAAGCTTTGCAAAATGGACAAGTAGAAATGATTATCCCTACTTTTTCAAAGATGACATCCTATATACCAAACTGGCAAGTTCTCGATCTACCTTACCTTTTTAATACGGATGATGAAGTTCATGAAGTTCTTACAGGTTCGATCGGTGAACAATTGTTAAATGAGCTTAAACCTTTTCATATAAAAGGACTGGGCTTTTGGCATAATGGCTTTAAACATTTAACCTCTGTCGATCACCCTATTCATACATTTGAAGATTTAAAAGGATTACGTGTCCGTACAATGCCAAGTAAAACTATTGAAAAGCAATTCGAGGCTGTTGGGGCTACACCAATCCCTACTCCATTCAGCGAAGTTTTTACTGATTTAGAATCGAATGCCATCGATGCTCAAGAAAACACAGCGTCTAATATTTATTCTAAAGGTTTCTATAAAGTACAGAAGCATATGACATTAACAAAGCATGGCATTTTAGGATACACCGTTTTAATGAACGAAAAGTTTTGGAAGTCTTTACCTTTAAAAATTCAAAAACAGATTATGGAGGCTATGAAAGAAACAACAGACTGGCAATTTGAGCAAGCGGTAGAAATAAACAAAGAAGATTTGCAAAAACTTGAGCAGCAGGATAACTTTGAGATTTATACGATGAGCAATAAGGAACGCAAACGCTTTAAAGAAAAACTAGCACCTGTTTATGATTTTTATAGAAACAATGTACAAAATAATGATGTTTTATCGGAAATTGAAAAAATTGTTTCCCCTTAAAGTATTTCTTCACTGTGGGATCAATACTTTTGTTCATTAATGATAAAATCCTCACAAGCGTGGGGATTTTTTTCTTTTGTATTATAATAGATTACCAAATTATAAAACTACTATAAAACAGCTCCAAACCCTTGCTATCACTAACTTTATCGATTTTCTAACTAAAAATGAACAAAATGAACAATAGAAACTTTACGGTCATAAAGACTATTGTCGGAAAATTTCAGCTATGATAACGTCATGAAAGCGTTCACATAAAATTCATAAATAGTGTAAGGGGAGAACTTTATGCGTATAAATTTTAAAAACTTAACTGTACAAGTACTGATTGCTATTGTGCTAGGTATTATTGTAGGTGCTACGTTCCCTGAGTTCGGAGCGAAGTTGAAAATATTAGCGGATATTTTTATTAAATTAATTAAGATGTTAATAGCTCCTATCATTTTCTTAACAGTTGTTATTGGAATTGGTAGTATGGGCGATGTAAAAAAAGTTGGTAAAATTGGCGGAAAGGCATTAATCTATTTTGAAATTGTCTCTACTTTCGCACTTGCAATCGGCCTAATCGTTGTCAACATTGTACAACCTGGTAAAGGCTTTAATACAGCGGCTGCAAACGGTGCAGATGTTTCCCAATATACAGAGGCAGCAGCAGCTACAGAGCATGGTATTGGTGCATTTATTATGCAAATTATACCTGATAATGTTGTCGGAGCACTTGCAAATGGAGAGTTATTACCAGTTTTATTCTCAGCTGTTTTATTCGGCTTAGCTGCTGCTGCTATCGGTGAACCAGCTAAACCAGTTATTAAATTTTTCGAACAAGTAGCAGATATTTTCTTCAAAATTGTTAATATGGTCATGAAGGTTTCCCCGATTGGTGCATTCGGTGCAATGAGCTACACAATCGGAAATTTCGGACTTAAATCACTTGGACACTTAGGATTTTTAATGCTTTCCGTTTATATTACAATGTTTATTTTTATCGTAGTCATCATTGGTCTTATTACACGTTACTTCGGGTTCAGTATCTTTAAGTTTATTAAATATATTAAAGATGAAATTTTTATCGTTATTGGGACATCATCATCAGAATCTGCCCTCCCTTCGATGATGCGCAAATTAGAAAACTATGGTTGCTCTAAACAGGTTGTTGGTCTTGTCATTCCAACGGGGTACTCCTTTAACTTAGATGGTACATCCATTTACTTATCCATGGCGGCTATTTTTATCGCACAAGCTTATGGAATTGATTTAGATATTTGGCATCAAATTACATTACTTGCTATTTTAATGCTAACATCAAAAGGTGCGGCTGGTGTAACAGGCTCAGGCTTTATTACACTCGCAGCAACATTAGCAGCATTCCCTATGATTCCAGTAGAAGGGATTGCACTTTTAATCGGGGTCGATCGCTTTATGTCAGAAGCCCGCGCCGTTACAAACTTAATTGGTAATGGTGTAGCAACAGTTGTCGTTTCAAAAATGGAAAAAGAATTCGATCCAGAGCAGGAAAAACGTGCTCTTGCAGGAGAAGTCACAACTCAACAATAAAATGAAAGACTGTCCGGTAGTGTAATATTCACATTATCGGTCAGCCTTTTTTATTTTCTCTTTTCAATATGAAACCTCCTGTACTGCTTACTCGTATAGTAAGTAAATTGGAGGTTTATATATGACTACATTTACCCTTACCTACCCAAAAGCTTTCGAAAGCTTTTCAAATATCCCTATTGTAAATGAACAAAATGAGACGGTTTGTGTGCTACAAAAAGTAGAGCGTTCATCCGTTGGCAAAGTAATCAATGCTGTCATGCTAGTAGCTGCACAGCAGTCTTTGCCACATCGCTATGAAACACGCACTACTTTAGGGGCACTACTTTTTCAAGTGCAATCTACACTATTAACAAAGGGTGTTAGCCATCAGCTTATTATGCCAGATGGATCAATTTTAACGATACAACGGAAGACGGTTCAATTACTTGAATCCTCCTACTCTTTTACAATGGATGGACTAGCTTTTCGCTTTGAAAAGGATTTTACTTCAACCGCCTATTTATATTGTAATGATGAAAAAATAGCTAGCGCTAGTAATATAGAAACTGAACTTGTGCGTACTGGTATATCTTTTAAACTTTTTAATTCTGACGATACGCTCTTTGTTGCTTTGCTAGCAACTCTGTATCAGGCTTTATTCTCAATGAGTAATTAGGAGGCTTATCATAGAGTGGGGTTGGTTTCCGTTCGGCGCTTTCCTAGAGGTGTTTGATGATCCGCTTCACTCGCAAGTCCTTCGGAGTGACAGCTTTAGCGGCGGAAAAAGTAGTTTTAGCGGCGAAGCGGACGGCTTTAGCGGCGGAAAAAGCAGTTTTAGTGGCGAAGTGGACGGCTCTAGCGGCGGAAAAAGCAGTTTTGGCGGCGAAGCGGACGACTCTAGCAACGGAAAACAAAGTTCTATCAACGGAGAGTAAGCTCCTAATTAACATAAATACATACCCGTTTAAATAGATAATGAAAAATAAACTCCTATTGTTAGGAGTTTTTTGATATAGAAATTATTAATTTGCTTTATTGCATTTTACAACTACTTGTCGCTGATTTCTCATAAAAGCTAGCTCGTTCTTTTTTGTCTTTCACTACTGCTAGAATCATTCAATATATTCCGGGACACGAAATAAATTCGCTTTGTTTTGACCATTTTACGCCGACCTTCTAAAAAAGGAGTACACTAAAGAGGTAGAAATACTATACATTTGGAGGCATTTAACATGAATACAAAAGCAGCAGAAATTAAAAATTTAATGACGTTAGATCTACTTGTTCAAATTCTAGAAGAACGCGGTATTATGACAGAAAGAGAATTACAAGAACGTCTTACAAATAACGTTAAGCTTTCCTCAATGGATGCAGGTTTAAAAGAAAAGGTCATTGAAGAAATAAAACATTAATGGAATGGATGATATTTCAAAAAGGAGCCGCTTCTTAAGTAATGAGTTTACTTTAAGCAGCCCTCTTTTTTATATTTGCACCTTTAACTCCTTCACATATACAGCGGTTCCTGAAATCGAAATAGTCAATTTACCATCATCACTTTTTATATGAACATGCACACTTCCATCCTTTCCAAGCTCCTGACCTTGTTCAATGATTAGTGTCTTCGGCAATTGAGCTTTTTCGATCAATATACTCTGCAAAATATGCTCCCATAACACCAGAGGGAGTACCTGTAGTTATATCTTCAATTGTTCCAGAATAAGGTGATGAAAAATGTCGTGCGTGCATATCAATTAATAGATACGAATCTACTGCATAAAAATTCCTTTATTTCTAATATTAGTAAGCTGTTCTTAAAAAATATCCCCTATTATAAAAAGAATTAACGCAGAAGCTTTTTGCCACAACGCCGATTTTGGAAATTCCCCACCACAATGACCTTTTAAAAAATTTAGTCATAAGGTAGCATCAACATCATCTATCTAAGTTTGAGACAATACTTCACTCAGACATATGTCTCTAAATGCATAAAAAAAGCAATATGCACTTTTTACTGTACATATTGCCTAGGACCTTATCTAATTGTTTTTAATGCAGTTGCCCATGGAATAAGTTGATCTAGCATTTGATTTACTGAATCTGTTTGTACATCCTTTGGTTTAATCGTGCCGTTTTCGAAGTCTGTAAATAATGATAAAGCAGGATGTACGCGAACATCCGCTACTAATAATTCACCAAGAATACCACGTAAATGTTCTGCTGCTCTTGCACCACCAACAGAACCGTAAGAAACTATACCTGCCGCCTTATTATTCCATTCCACGCGTAAGTAGTCTAATGCATTTTTTAGTGCCCCAGTAATGGAATGGTTATATTCTGCAGCGATAAATACAAAACCATCACAGGCAGCGACTTTTTGTGACCAAGCAGCTACCCCTGAAGTATCTCCTCCTGGCTCACCTAAAAGTGGTAGTTTAAAATCCGCGATATCAATAATTTCATATTCCGCATCACCGCGTTTTTCTGCTACTTCCTTTACCCATTCGCCAACTTGTGGGCTTAAACGACCTTCACGTGTACTACCTAAAATTACCCCAATTTTCAACATGTTGTTCCTCCTTGGTTTATCCCTCAAAGTGTGACCGAATTATTCATTTGAATTAAAAACGGATCTCCTAGCCATGTTGTACAAGAATCCATTTCTTTATTCAATACACATATGGTTAATTAAACCATCCCTTACTTTGAATTAAATTATCTTTAATCCAAGATAAAAATATCATATATTTATAAAAATTTCCAATCATTTAATTCGAATAGATTTATTTAATTGGTCTTTCTAATGCTGCAAGTTCATCCTCAATCGATGCATATTGTCTTTCTACAACATATTTTGTATCCGAGATAGCCGCATTATAAATATGTGGAGCAATATTTTCCTTTACAAAGTCTAATACTCTTTCTGCTTCAAATTCTGTAATATCCTCATCTCGATTATTGTAGAAAAATCGTTGAATATCAGCTATTATCGTTTCTTGTTGTTCTTTTGTTAAACGAATAAACAATCCAAAACTCTCCTCTCATTGCCATTTATACTCACCTATCATAACACTCTAAAATTAAACCATGCATACACAAAAAGACTGAATTATATTTAATACTATAATTCAGCCTTGTTATTATTACTGTTTACATTTAAATGAATAGTTTGTTGATAGAAAATTCTTTTCCTTTGAGACGATGGCTTCTCCACCATCTTTTTCACATTGCTCGGTCATGGCATCAATTTTTTTGGCATTTATCGTATTCGTCATAAATGTCATACCTACCCCAAACACAGCAATTAGCAAACCAATCATCATCCATAACTTGCCGGCTTTATTGCCAGCAGGTCTTTCACTCGCCACAACTATTCCCCTCTCTTACACGAATAAAAACGGTTCTGTATCAATAGTAGATTGGACAAATTCAACAGAATATTTTTTATCCTCACACATTCTCGCCATCTTTTTAGCTACTCCTGCAATCATCACTTTCTCCACATGATGACCTGGATCTACTATTTGTAGACCAATTGCTTGAGCGTCCTGGGCCGTATGGAAATACATATCTCCCGTTAAAAATACATCTGCCCCAGCACGTTTCGCAGAATAGATATATTTATTGCCGTCGCCACCGACAAGCGCAACTTTTTTCACCTTCGACTGTAAATCACCAACAACTCGGACAGCAGGTACGTCTAGCTGCCCCTTTACAAATTGCGTAAATTCATGAAGAGTCATTTCTTGTGGTAAATAACCAACTCGACCTAAGCCCATTACATTCGTTTGCTGGTCTAGGCGAATGATATCATAGGCAGGTTCTTCATATGGATGTCCGTTTAACATTGCCTTTAATACACGATTTTTTATGGATTCTGGAAATACTACTTCTACCTTCACTTCTTCTTCAACATGTAATTCACCAATAGAACCTACATGTGGATTTGCACCTTCTAGTGCACGGAAACGCCCTTCTCCCAATGTAGTATAGCTACACGCTTCATAATCTCCAATACGACCTGCTCCTGCCTTTGCTAATGCCTCACGTAAATCATTGGCATTTGCAGTCGGTATAAAAACTGCCAGCTTCAACATATTTTCAGCATATGTTTTTTCTAAAATAGAACAGTTTTCAAGCTGTAGAGCATCTGCTAGTAAATCGTTGACTCCACCTTCAGCCACATCTAGATTTGTATGTGCTGCATAAACGGCAATATCATTTTTTATAAGCTTTTCATATAAGAGCCCTGCTGGATTGTCAGTACGAATATTTGAAAGTCGTCTAAAAATCGGTGGATGGTGCGCTATTATTAGCTCGCATCCTTGAGCAATAGCCTCATTAGCTACTGCTTCATTAACATCTAATGTGACTAATACTTTACTTACAGGTTTATTTAATGTGCCGATCGCAAGACCAATTGGGTCATTTTCCATACAGGCTAGCTTTTTAGGCGACCATGATTCGAACAATTGTATAACTTCCTGACCGTTAACTGTTTTCATCTCATAGAACCCCTTCCACTAAATTGAGTAGAGCTACTAACTCTGCACGTTTTTCTTCAATTTCAGGTGTTTGATCTGCCCCTTCAATGGACTGTAATACACGCTGCCAATTTTCTTTTTCACGAGACCATTTTTTTATAAATGATGGTGATTTTCGTTGCATTAATTTCGGACCAAATAAAATTTCCGGTTCCGTTAACGTCATTGAGCTTCTTTGCAATACAAGAATTTCATAAATTTTTTCGTCTTCCTCTAAAATTTCTTCGTCCTGAATTGCCCAATTATGTGCTAACGCCCATTCGCGAATCACTTTAGCATGAATATTTGGCTGCAAAATAAGCCTTGTTACCCCTTGTAATTTTTCTGGATGCTTCTCCAAAATGGAGACAATAAGAGGTCCACCCATCCCGGCAATAGTAACTGTATCTACGTGATCAGCTTCTTCCACTGCCGCTAAGCCATTCGCAAGTCGTACTGTAATTTTTTCTGTTAAGCCTTCCTTTTTCACTTGTCCAACTGCTGATTCAAATGGTCCTTTCACAACTTCCCCCGCTATCGCATAAGAAGCAATACCTTTATGAATTAAATAGCATGGTAAATATGCATGGTCACTGCCAATATCAGCTATAACCGCACCAGAGTGTACATATTTTGCTACTGTTTCTAATCGCTTTGATAATTTTTGTGCATTCATTTTTTTTACCGCCTGTCTTAAATAGTGTCCATTCTTAGTATGTATGATGTCGTGAAAAAAAACAAATGGAGTTGACTCAAATTTTTGAGCAACTCCCTATTTCATTAACTGAAATGAAGATAAATAAATTGTAGCTGTACCGATTGCGATTAAACGCTTTCAGTACAGCTACTTTTTTAGACTATTTTAGAGTTGAAATGTACTTAGCGATCGCTTTTGCTTCCGCCTCGTTTTTCATGTTAGGCTCCATTGGAGTGCCTGGAATACCTTTTGTTAAAACTTCTACGATACGAGCTTCATCTTTGCCGTGTAGATTTGGACCAAAAGCACCACTTAAGTCAGCACCGTGACAACTAATACAAGATTGTACTAATGCAGCACCGTCATCAGTAGCTTCTGTTTTTTCGCCACCACCCTCTTTTTCAGCAGCGATTTCTTTTTTGTTTTCTGAACCTGTTAAAGACAAAAAGAAAATAAGACCAATACCAAATGCTAAAATTAAGATGTAAGGAACGACTGGATTGTTTTTCATATGTTTCCCCTCCTCATTTTAAATCTACTTCTATGATAATATAGAATCAGTCAACATCTAATATTGTACTCCATTAACCATAAAACGAAAAGCCTATTCGCTAAGTTTTCCTTTGTTTGTAACAAATTCGACATTTCTGTAACTATTGGATAAAATATGTCTTGAAATCCCCAATATTTGGACTATCTATCACCCTTTTAGCAATTACATCTAGCTTCCTTACACGCTGTTATCTTTCCTCTCTTTGCGCATTCATATACCAAGAAAATCAAAATATCTTTTTTAATATGTGTTATTGAATTAATTCATTCACGATTATAGTCTTCACCAATAGAGCATATACAGGGAGTAAATGTCTTATCAATTACAGACACAGTTTTGATACAAAAAAAGAATCCGTAAGCTATTTGAAAGCAAACAGATTCTTGTTGTTGTTAGCGAAACTAATTTACAAAGAGAGTTCTTATAATAAGTTTATGATATAATAGCTAATCAGTGCTAGTAAACCTAGGACACCTGAGACCGTGAAATAAAGTAGCTTCATTTTTAAACCTGACCAAAGCCAAACCCCACAGTTTGCTGCAATCAAGCAAAACAATGCAATATTATTTCCATTAAAATATGTAGTGTAAATTCGAATAGACATACTAAACAATAAAATAGCAGCCAACAGATGGAAAACAGGAGCTAATAAATCATTTTTTCTTGCCATTCGAAACGCCGTCCGAAATAATATCAAAGATGCTATGCCAACGACAATCGTTAAAATTATCATTAAGGATGATATTGTAAAGTAAATAGAAAGTAGAGTAATCATAGCAATACATATACCCGCAATTACAAGTAGCAGCTTTCTCTTTTCAGAAGGCAATATAGCTTGTTTATGATGTACTGGTTCTAACTCCTCTAGATCTGCCCCCTCTGCATATAGAGCCGCTAAAAAGTCACAGTAATGCTCTGGTAATAGCTTATTCTGCTTCCAAAACAAAATCTCATTCAAGATTATTTTTTTTCGAGGATTTGTCATAATTTTTGCTCCAAACATTGCTTTATAATGGTTGTTATTACAATTTTATCTCAAAATTTTCAAAAACACATCTGTATAAAGTAGCAAAAATATGAACATTGCCTCATTCTAATACACAATATAAACATATCCGAAACAATATTTTCTTTTGATAGACTTTGCTTATACGAGTATTCTCCTGATTCAATAGAAGCATAAAAAAAGGCTACCCAATTAGTCATCACTAATTAGATAGCCCTAAACTGTTTATTTTTATTCTAAGAAGTCTTTTAAACGTTTGCTACGAGAAGGGTGACGTAGCTTTCTAAGAGCCTTAGCTTCAATTTGGCGAATACGTTCACGTGTTACACCAAATACTTTCCCTACCTCTTCTAATGTACGTGTGCGACCATCATCTAAACCGAAACGTAAGCGAAGGACATTTTCTTCACGGTCAGTTAATGTATCTAACACATCCTCTAATTGCTCTTTTAACAATTCATAAGCTGCATGGTCAGACGGAGATTGAGCTTCAGAATCCTCAATAAAGTCTCCTAAATGTGAATCATCTTCTTCTCCAATCGGTGTTTCAAGAGATACTGGTTCTTGTGCAATTTTTAAAATTTCACGTACTTTTTCAGGTGTTAAATCCATTTCTTCGCCAATTTCTTCTGGAGATGGCTCGCGACCTAAGTCTTGTAGTAATTGGCGTTGTACACGAATTAATTTATTAATTGTTTCTACCATATGCACTGGAATACGAATTGTACGTGCTTGGTCCGCAATTGCACGTGTAATCGCTTGGCGAATCCACCATGTTGCATAAGTGGAGAATTTAAAGCCTTTACGGTAGTCAAATTTCTCAACAGCCTTGATAAGCCCCATATTCCCCTCTTGAATTAAATCAAGGAATAGCATTCCACGGCCAACATATCGCTTTGCAATCGATACAACAAGACGTAAGTTCGCTTCTGCTAGGCGTTTACGTGCTTCTTCGTCACCTTGCTCAATACGTTCCGCTAATGCGATTTCTTGCTCGGCAGAAAGTAAATCAACTCGACCAATTTCTTTTAAATACATACGTACAGGGTCATTTATTTTAACACCCGGTGGTACACTCAAATCATTTAAATCAAAAGTCTCTTCGCTTGCTTCTTCTTTCATTAAGCTTTCTTCTTCAAACTCTTCTTTTCCAATGATTTGAATGTCTTTAGCCTTTTCAAGATCCTCAGCAAAGTGGAAAATCTCTTCGTTCTCCAATTCATAAGGCGCTAGTTTCTCTGAAATTTCTTTCATTGAAATTTCACCTTCTGTTTTTGCTTTTTCTTGTAGTATTTTTTTTGCTTCATCTAATGTAATTTCTACTTCTACCTCTTTTGAACGTTCTGACTTGTCCGCCATAAACCTTCCTCCTTCTAAACAACCGAATCGGATTAAATCGCCGATAACGATTTTCTTAAATGAATAATCTGTTGGGCGATTTCAAGTGCACGCGCATACTCATGCATCTTCTCCGCTTCCTTTGACTCATGCATCTTTTGTTGAATTTCTTGCTCAATTCTATATTTTTGCAGCTGACGTATTGAATCTGTGACCTCTGCCTCTGCTTGGTCGGGATCCCGTTCCGCTAAAGCCGCTTCCATTACAATCTTACGTAATTCAGAGTCATCCAATATCTCAACAAAACGCTGATAATCAGGATGACCATATTCTTCATAAAATCCTACTAAGCGAACAAAAACTGCCATATAGGCATCTCGTGCAAATGGATCTTTTTGCTCACTACGTAATACCCTGTCCACTACATCTATATTATGAAGCATATGAGCCAGTAATAAACGTTCTGCACGTTCAGCTGCGTCCATAGGCTTTTGTTGCTGAGTGACCGGCATCGAAGGCGTTGGAACAGGCATTTCTACTTTTGCAGAACGCACCTGATTTGCCTCTAGCTTTCGGAATTGAGCATAAATCGCTTCTTCCGAGATGTTTGTTTCATTCGATAGCTGTCTTATATACAGATCTCGTTCAACTGGTGATGATCTACCTACCAGTTGTTCAAGAACTTCTTGAATATATTGAAGCGTATCATTTTCAAACTGAAAGTTCTTATTTCGTCTAGCATGCATCATCATAAAAGCAATATACGCATGAGGGTTTTCCAAAATTTGTTCTTTAAATGCTTGTCCACCTAAACTACGAATGTATTCATCAGGATCTAGCTTATCTGGTAACACCGCAATATTGACTTTCATACGTTCCGTTTGAAGTAACTGTGCCGCTCTTTTTGCCGCATCAAAACCAGCATTATCACCGTCATAGCAAATCGTAATCTGCTCTACTAAGCGCTTTAGCTTTGTGATATGCTGATTCGTAAGCGAGGTGCCCATTGTTGCTACAGCATTCGTTACGCCAACAGAGGTAGCTGCTAAAACATCCATAAACCCTTCCATCAATACTACTTGACGATTTTTTCTAATTGAGGTTCGTGCTTTATCTAGGTTATATAGCACTTCACTCTTTTGAAAAATCGGTGTTTCTGGACTATTTAAATATTTTGCCTCTTCACCAGTCGATGCAAGAATTCGTCCTGAAAATGCTATAATTTTACCGTTCTCATCACGAATAGGAAACATAATACGCCCTCTAAAACGATCAAAATAGCGTTCTTCTCCTTCACGCTTGATAACTAAACCACTTTCCGCGATTTCTTGTAAGTTATAACCTTTTCTTTCAAGCAATATCGTTAATGCATCAAAGCTAGGAAGAGACCATCCAATGCTATTAGATTCTATAAGTTCCCTTGTAAATCCTCTTTCTAGCAAATAATTTAAAGGTTCTTCACCATCTTCAGTATTTAACAGTAAATGATGAAAAAAATCTGCTGCAAAAGCGTGTGCTTCTTTCATCCTTTCTTCCGCTTTAGATACCTTTTTCGCTACTTCAGGTAAACTTGGCCCAACATCTAAATGTATGCCCACACGTTCACCAAGTTTCACGACTGCGTCAGGAAAAGAAATACCTTCTATATCCATGACAAAAGTAACGGCATTACCGCCTGCACCACAACCAAAGCAATGAAAAATTTGTTTGTCTGAAGACACAGAAAAAGATGGCGTTTGTTCTCCATGAAATGGACAGAGGCCAAACCAATTTCGCCCACGCTTTGTAAGCTGCATGTATTCACTTATGACATCAACAATTTCCGATTGTGTGCGAATCTGTTCAATCACTTCTTCAGGAATCTTCCCTGCCAAATTCATCACCATCTTTAAATTACGTTATAAAACACAATTCGCTATCCGATTTAAAAATCCTTTATTTCTCGACAAAAAAATAGGATTTTTCTCTTAATAAATATTTTTACCACAATTTTATTATTATAAAACAAAAATTAGTTTTTATCTATACTATTTTCACAACCGACTCAAAAAAACCGCCTCTTACAACCGAGGTGGTTTATCATCATTCGTTTCTTATTTACAGTTCGAGATATGTTCAATAATGACGTTCGCTGTTTCCTCAACAGCTTTGTTTGTCACATCAATAACCTTACAACCGATTTTAGCGACAATTTTTTCAAAATGCTGGATTTCTTCTAATATTCGATTATGCTGCGCATAGATAGCATCATCATTCAAACCAAGAGATATTAATCTCTCTTTTCTTATTGAGTTTAATTTATCAGGAGAAATAATTAAACCAATACATTTTTTCGGATCAATTTTTAATAGTTCTTCTGGTGGCTCCACTTCTGGTACTAAAGGTACGTTCGCTACCTTATAGCGTTTATGTGCTAAATATTGTGATAACGGTGTTTTAGAGGTACGTGAAACACCAACTAGCACAATATCAGCCTGTAATAGACCACGTGGATCTCTACCATCATCATATTTTACTGCAAATTCAATAGCTTCAATTTTTTTAAAATAATCATCATCTAACTGGTGAACAATTCCTGGTGCTTCTAATGGGTATTCTTCCACAAAAGTTGCCATTGTTTTTAAAGCAGGCCCTAAAATATCGACAGCATATATCTTTTCTTGCTCACACAGTTCATGTAATAGCGATCGCATTTCCTGGCGAACAAGCGTGTACACAATAAATGCCTTCTGTTTCGCTGCAAGGCATACAATTTTCCGAATGAGCTCCTCTGATTGTATATGAGGAAAACGACGAATTACCGTGTTTTCCAAACCAGGTCGAAACTGGCTAATAACTGCTTTCGCTACTTGATCACCAGTTTCACCGACTGAATCAGATACAACAAAAACCCGTAGTCTTTTCATGCTGCTCTCCTTCAAATATTTAGACATTCTGTGCTAGTGATAAGAATGCTCGTGTAATCGTCGTTTTTGTAAGACGACCAACGATTTTTAATCCACCTTCTTGTGGCTCCACTACTGGTAGTGAATCAACTTCTCGTTCAATTAGTTTATTCGCTGCTACAACTAAAGAATCCGATCTCTCACAGTACGAAATATTTGGCATACGTGTCATTATTATATGTACAGGAATTTTGTTTAAATCCTGCGTGCCAATACTTGTACGTAGTAAATCCTTACGAGAAAGTACCCCTGTCAAAAATTCATTCTTATCTACGACAAAGAGTGTTCCAACATCCTCTGAAAACATGAAGCAAATTGCATCATAAACAGTCATTGTTTCCGGTACAACAACTGGTCCTGAATGAAAATCTTTCACCTTTAAATTGTTAATACTATCCATCAATGTAACGGATGCTTTTTTACCTGAATAGAAATAGCCAACACGAGGTCTAGCATCTAAAAAGCCCGCCATTGTGAGTATAGCTAAATCTGGTCTTAAAGTTGCTCTTGTCAGATTGAGACGTTCTGCAATATGTTCGCCTGTAATTGGGCCGTTTTCTTTCACAATTTGTAAAATGTCTTCCTGACGTTTATTGAGTTCGATTGGACTCACCGCCTCAAATCTAATAGTGTTATACTTATGCTCAATTATTATATACTATTTTAATAATTATTGCGAAGAAAAGAACTACATGCTACAATATTGACACATACGCTTGCTCTAGATGTATTTTCGAGCGATTTGCGTTATACAGGCGATGATGGGAAAAAAGTATCTGTTCCATATTAAAGCGAGTAGAAGATGGTGAAAGTCTACATAGCAACAGAGAAAAGGCACTCCTTGAGCTAACTTTTTGAAAAGAGGTTTTAAACAACACGTTTAAAACAATCAGGGTGGAACCGCGGGTTATAGCACTCGTCCCTGGGCATTCAATGTGCCCGGAGACGGGTGCTATTTTTAATTTAGTCCTTACTAAATTAAAAAAATATCTCTAGTGAATTTTATAAATTTGCTAAAACAAAATTAATGTTCACTTTGTGAAAACTATGAAGGAGGCTATTTTTATGGCTAACAAATCAATGGAAACAATTGTATCATTAGCGAAGCATCGCGGCTTTGTCTTCCCAGGTTCTGAAATCTATGGAGGCTTAGCAAACACTTGGGATTACGGTCCACTAGGTGTTGAATTAAAAAACAATGTTAAAAAAGCATGGTGGCAAAAGTTTGTCCAAGAATCAGAGCACAATGTTGGGATAGATGCTGCAATTTTAATGAACCCAAAAGCTTGGGTAGCTTCTGGTCACGTTGGTAACTTTAATGACCCTATGATCGATTGTAAGGCATGTAAAGCGCGCCATCGTGCTGACAAAATCATTGAGGACGCCGCACTAGCAAAAGGCGATGAAATCATTGTCGACGGTATGACATTTGATCAAATGAAAGAAACGATGATTAAGTATGACGTAGTGTGCCCAGATTGTGGTAAAGCTGATTTTACAGATATTCGTCAATTTAATTTAATGTTTAAAACATTCCAAGGCGTAACAGAATCTTCTACTAACGAAATTTATTTACGCCCAGAGACAGCACAAGGTATTTTCGTGAACTTTAAAAACGTACAACGTTCTATGCGTAAACGTACACCATTCGGTATTGCACAAATCGGTAAATCATTCCGTAACGAAATTACTCCAGGTAACTTCACTTTCCGTACACGTGAATTTGAACAAATGGAACTGGAATTTTTCTGTAAGCCAGGTGAGGACCTTGAATGGCACGCATACTGGAAAGAATTTTGTAAAAATTGGTTATTAAATTTAGGCATGAAAGAAGAGTCTATGCGTCTTCGTGATCATGAAGACGACGAATTGTCTCACTACTCAAATGCTACAACTGATATCGAATTTAAATTCCCATTCGGTTGGGGCGAGCTATGGGGCGTAGCGGATCGCACAAATTTCGATTTAAAACAGCATATGGAGCATTCTGGTGAAGATTTCACTTACATTGATCCAGTATCAAACGAACGTTATGTTCCATATTGTATCGAGCCTTCTCTAGGTGCAGACCGTGTAACATTAGCGTTCCTTTGCGATGCTTATGACGAGGAAGAGCTTGAAGGCGATGATAAGCGTACAGTTTTACGCTTCCACCCTGCTCTAGCGCCATTTAAAGCAGCAGTACTACCACTTTCTAAAAAGCTTTCAGATGAAGCTACAAATGTTTGGGCAGATCTTCGCAAAGCATTCCCAGTTGACTTTGACGAGTCTCAATCAATCGGTAAACGTTACCGTCGTCAAGATGAAATTGGTACACCATTCTGTATCACATACGACTTTGACTCAAAAGAGGATGGTCAAGTTACAGTCCGTCATCGCGATTCAATGTCTCAAGTTCGTATGCCAATTACAGATGTTAAAGCATACATTGAAAAACATCTTCAATTCTAAATTCATAAGTATATAAAGAGGGAGTCGCATTTTAAGCGACTCCCTCTTGTTATGTCTTTAATGATGAAAACAAGCGCTCTTGCATCTTCTCCTCAAATGAAAACCTTTTCATACTCATACCGACTAAGCTAATAAGTAATTCCTCAATATCTACAAGCGAATAAAAAAGGAACGTTCCTTCTCGCATTGGGCGAACTCTCTTATCGACGGTTAGTTTATCCTCAATAAAGTAAGCTATATTTACGTTACAATGTTCCATTAATTGTGTAATGCGCTGGTCATCATCTGGATTAATAAAAAACGGCACAATTTTGTCAATATACAAAATACTTTGCACAAGTTTTATGAAGAAATTTTCACGAAGCGAAGTTTCCACAACTAATATAGTCGTTTGTTCATGCTGATAATCCATATACAATACATTTAATTGCTCTTCTAATAATTTTTTAAGAATATTAATAGAATTCCTATATTTTGTCATATCCGTTTGAATTTCTCTCGTTAATAAACGTAGAATTCGAAAGGCCGGTAAAAATATTTTTAAAACAATTTCTTTAGGATGTAAATGATCTATTAATTTATTAAAGTAGACTCTTAAGCTGTTTTCGTCACAGCGAATTAATTGTTCTATAAATAAGTTAAAAATTTCTTCAAAGCTGTTAGCACGATAATCAATCATTTTCGAAATTTTCACACTATAATTCAAAGGTAAAATCATAGACTTTTGTTCATCCAACAGCTTAACTTTAGGTAACGTTGGGAATAAATCATAGACAAGTTCTACTTGTGCACTTCGATTATCAGATAATTGAACGACTGAGTTGACAGGATAAATCCCTAAGCACTCTACAAATTTGTGCATAAATTTCTCGTTATATAAATGTCGATCACGATATAAAACAGCTAATGCATCTGTTGCAGCATATCCCGAATGATATACTCGCTTTGATGTCATTGCTGAATAAACATCAATAATTTGCAGTAATTGAACTCCCTCACACATATCATCCTCACAAAGCCGATTCGGATAACCTTGACCAGCAAAGCGCTCATGATGATCACGTGCTAAATAGGCAATATCCTCTTCCCCATTTTCTATGAGCAACTCAAAACCTTTAGTCGTATGAGTTTTAACAATGTCAAACTCATCTTCTGATAATTTTCGTTTTAAATTTAATATTTCTTGTGGAATTAATACCTTCCCAATATCGTGGAACAAATAGCCCCTTGCTAGTGTTTCAATATCTGTTAAACCTAAATAACGTGCAAAAATTGTACCTAAAACGAAAACATCAAATGAATGAACAAAAGAATACTCATCCCATTCTTTTAATTGCATGAGTAATTCATAGCGATGTTTTTTTTCTAAAATTTTTTCAAAAACACCTCGTACATAAGCAGTATCTTGGATGCTTTTTAAAATTTGACCATAGCGTAATTCATGCACAACATTCTCTAATGTAGTCATAAAAAGGTTACTTACTGTATCTTTATATTCATCTACCTCATCCTTTTTATCCATTAGTGGTGCGAATACATCCTCGAAATCCCTTGTACGCTGAACGCTTAAATCATGCACAATTCGGACTGAATCGGTTGGTAAATAAACAGATAATTCGTCTACTTTTCTAAGTTTAAGTAAGGCAATAATTCGTTCCGTTAAAACTAGATCTTTTTTAGCTAGTAAACGATAATCAGAAAATATATCTTCAGCTAAAATATCATTTACTTCAACTTCATCAATACTTAACGTCACTTTTCTTAGCATATTTTCTGCCACATACGCAATGTTCAAGCATTATGTGACTCCCTCCTTCTTCGATAAGACTGCGTTGTTCATCAATTATGCCTCGGCATAATTGCGTCCCGAATCGGCTTTAACTTCTTTCACATATGTAACTGACGTTTCACTTACGTTACAAAAAAATTTGTAGCTGACGCTTTGCTTTCGCTACCGAAAATAATTGCTGAAAGAAGTTAAAACGCTTTTGCTGATAGAGGCTTGTTTTACATTTTATATGTTATGTCAGATTTATATAAATTGGCCTAGTTTCAATGGGTACGAAACGTATAAGTAATATAAGAATAGTATCAATTATACCTCGGCATAATTGCGTCCGGAATCGGCTTTAGGCCAACACGACGTTGGTCACTCAGGCTAAGAACTTCACAGGATGTGAAGTTCTTAGCCTGAGTTCCTCTTTTCAGCGTATACCCGCTTAAAGAAGTTTAATATCATTATCTATATCATTTACAATATCATAGATTAAAATGCCTTTTCAACTAGTTTATGGTACTTGAATGAATAGTTAATACTATGTTTATGTTAAAAACCATTCCAAAATTAGTAATTTATATCTAATACATTCTTTTAACAACAGCTATTAAGTTGAAATTAAAAAGATATAAAGTCCTATACAAAGGGCTTAAAAGCACATAATTATAATTTATAGTTAAATTTATCTCATAAATAATATTTCTATAAATTATAAATGATTAATCAATTTGTCCTAATTCTATTAGCAAAAATTCAATATTTATATACAAATATTACCATACAAGAAAAATAACTACTCATTTTTACATTAGTAAACATTGAAAATTAATCATTTTTATGTATTATACCCAACTTTTGTCTCACCATCAAAAGTCGGAGATGACATTTGTTAATACGTATTTTATTGATTGGTATATTGGATTAGAGATAAGCCCCCTGTTCCAAAACAGATTATCGTTCGATCCTGAAAGCACCCTAGTCGGAACAGAAATAAAATCTACTCCATGTTGATGAACAAGCCATCTTACCATGTTAATTTTTAGCAGTATAAAATTCCCTCTATTCTCAGCTTCATCATTTTGATATAAATAAAGTATTATAGTTAATCTTAAATGTTAAATAACAATAATTTAACAATTCATGGAGGTTCCAACCTATTACATTCAACCCATTGTTATAGGTTGGTCCTAGCTATAAATATTTTTTATGTACTTTGGAGGAAATTATTTGAAGAACAATCGTTTTTATCACATCGCAATGGCATCAGCACTAGCAACAAGCGCTATTGTCATTGCACCCCCAGCACATGCTACATCGGTATTCTCCGATATAAATGCGTCAACTGAGGAAGGCAAAGCTATTATTAACTTAGCCCAACGCGGCATTATATCAGGCTACCCAGATGGCACATTTAAACCCGCTAATTCAATTACTCGTACACAAGCTGCGAAAATTTTAGCTGGTATTTTAAAGCTAGATACGGTCCATGTAAAAAATCCTAATTTTAAGGATATAAAACCTGGCGATGCAAATTATGGTGCGATTGCTGCTTTAGCAAATGCAGGTATTATTAGCGGATCGAACGGCTATTTCTACCCAACTAAAAATATTACACGTGGACAAATGTCAAAAATGATTGTGAAAGGCTTTCAATTACCAATTACAAACGGCATTGACATTCCTTTCGATGATGTCAATGAAGGCAGTGAATACGAACCATATATAAAAACGCTATTTGCCAACAGCATCACAAAAGGTACAACCCCTTCTACCTTTGGACCACAAAACAATGTTAAACGCTCACAGTTAGCACTTTTTGTTGTTCGTGCTGAAAAAGCTCAAGGTAACACTACAGTTTTTGCTAGTCAATTTAAGCAAGACTATATCTTTGCTTCTTATGGCGGTATTAACCCTTCAGAGGATATCTTTACATGGAGTGAAGATGAAGAAGATTATATGACAGAGTCCATTACAATTAAACCGCTAAAAGTAGGTACGGGAAAATTAGTTATTACGGGCTTTAAGGAAGATTCCGAAGAATTTATGGACTTCTTTTACTTAGTACATGTGAAAAACGTAAATGGTAAGCTACAAACAACACTTGAAAAAGTGAAAGAAGAGGATTATGTAGAAGATTTACCGCTCAACTTAATGGAAAGCGATTTAAAATTTGTTCCAACAGGGGTTAGTATTCAAACTGCGGATGGTCAAACCCTATCTTCTAATTTATATAGTTTTAAATCAACGAATAATTCAGCTACACTTTCTATCTTTAAAAACGGGCAATATATTCTAACTTTCACTAATGGTACTCAACAACAAACGATGGCTGCTGATGTTGATACGTATGATTTCGTGCGTAGTATTGATTTGTATCAAGTTACAGATGAGTTAACATTTTCGAGTAGTGATTTATCGTTCGAGCCAACACAAGTTGCCTTAGAAAAATTTAATTCTGAACCAGCAGCTGTGAAAGCTTCAATAAAGGAAAAGAAAGTAAATGTTACACCATTAGCAGAAGGTCCCGCTATTTTACATATTACAGGTAAAAATGGTGAAACTGCTTACCTGTATATTGAATTTCTAAAAATCGCTAATAAATGGGTTGCTCGTTACGAATTTATGGATGATTCAGAAGACTATTAATATATTGTAGTGTGAAAAAAGCAAAATGCCAGAAGATCAATATTAATGGTCTTCTGGCGTTTTTTCTTGATCAGCACTTGTTCTTAACTGAAATTCAGGCGTTCTCTCAAGCTGTTCGATAAATTTTTTAGTCTTAAAACGAATTCCTGTTTGCTCTTCATAAATTGTAGTGATTATTTTTTTAATAAAATACTTTGTTTCCTTTTTTAATTCTAATTTCCCAATCTGGTCAATCGGTACAGTATAGAACATCCGGATAAGCTTAAGCTGAGTCGGTGTTAATCGAATGATATAAGGATCATGTTGATAACAACGATGACACAAAAAACCTCCCTGCACAAAAGAAAATGCAAATTCACCATCTACTGCACCACAAGCAGCACAAGCATGTAATATAGGTTGCACACCTGTATAGGGTAGCATTTTCCATTCTACGAACAATGTAATGGCCTCTGGGTCATAACCTTCCTCAATTGCTTGTAATGCTTGAAGGAGCACATCAAATGCAAGGGGCTCAGCTTTCCCCTCTTCTACTACACGCTCGACAAGTTCCATTATATAACTTGCATAGGCTGTTGCCATTATATCCTCGCGAATATGACGCATCGAATTGAGATGCTCACCTTGTTGTAAGGTTCCCATACCAGTATGATGCTGTACCATAAACATGCCATAAGTAAATGGCTGTGTCACAGATGCTAATCTACTGGAAGGCTTCTTCGCACCTCGAGCCATCGTGGCAACCTTTCCTGCTTCTCTCGTTAGTAATGTTACAATTTTATTTGATTCTCCGTAGGCACGCACCTTTAGGACAATTCCTTCCCATTTATGAAGCATCGATCTCCCTCCTTTCTACAAGCATCGCATGAAAATAGAGCTGTCCAATAAATTATTGGACAGCTCCATATCAATTATGCCTCGGCAAAATTGCGTCCGGAATCGGTTTTGTGCTTAGGCCTGCACGAGGGCCGACACGATGTCGGTCATTTCGGTAATGCCACAGGACGTGGCGTTCTTAGACTGAGAGTTCCTCTATTTCAGTGGGGATTTGGGCATCCGCTAAAAAGTAGCTTGAATCTGCATTCATCTCACCACCTATAGAGGTGTGAGACTTCTGCAACTGCCGTTTCACTTACGTTACAAAAAACATCTGTAGCTGATGCTTCGCTTTCGCTACAAAAGCTGAAAGAAGTTAAAACTACAGCGACAAATAGGAATGTTATAAAGTTGCTTCTTAGCTTAACAGCATATCCTATTAATATTCATCGTCACGGAAACCGAAGTCACGTAAATGTGTTGATTTATTTCGCCAATCCTTTTGTACCTTTACCCAAAGCTCTAAATACACTTTTGAACCAAGAAGCATTTCAATATCTTTTCTTGCACGTATCCCTACTTCTTTCAATAGCGCTCCACGTTTACCAATGACAATCCCTTTTTGAGAATCCCTTTCCACGATAATCGTTGCTGCTACACGGATTTTATCTTCATTTTCCTCATCACGGCGAATTTTATCAATAACAACAGCAATGGAATGAGGTATTTCTTCACGCGTTAAATGTAACACTTTTTCACGAATTAACTCTGAAATAATAAAACGCTCAGGATGATCTGTTACTTGATCAGCTGGATAATATTGTGGACCCTCTGGTAAATATTTCGTTAATGTTGTTAATAAATTCTCTACATTATTCCCTTGCAACGCTGAAATCGGAACTATTTCCGCAAAGTCATAACGATCTTTGTAGCTCTCAATAATACCCATTAATTCATCGGGATGAATTTGATCGATTTTATTAATCACTAGGAAGACAGGCGTTGGATTACCCGCCAGCATTTCAAGGATGAATTCGTCACCTTTTCCAAGTTTCTGCTCTGCATTGACCATGAACATAATAACATCCACTTCACGCAATGTATTTTTAGAAACCTTTAGCATAAAATCCCCTAGCTTATGTTTCGGCTTGTGGATTCCTGGTGTATCAATAAAAATCATTTGGCTATCATTTGTTGTTAGTACACCTTGTACTTTATTTCGTGTTGTTTGTGGTTTATCACTCATAATTGCAATTTTTTGACCAATGACACGGTTTAAAAATGTTGATTTCCCTACATTTGGTCGACCGATTATGGAGATAAAACCTGACTTGTAGCCATTGTTATTTTCCAGCATTCTCTAAATCCTCCGTTGTAAATGCAAACGGTAGTAATTCGCCTACAGACGTTACCGTGACATCACCTTTTAAGTTTGTTAAATATACAGGCATAGATGGTTTGCAAAATTCCATCATCACTTGACGACAAGCTCCGCATGGCGCACATGGTCCATCCGTATCAGCTACAATAGCGATCGCCTCAAAATCATAAATACCTTCTGACACGGCTTTGAAAAAGGCTGTACGTTCAGCACAATTGGTCATACTATAGCCAGCATTTTCAACATTGCAGCCATGAATAACCTCTCCATTTTTCGTTAAAATCGCCGCGCCAACTTTAAATTTTGAATAAGGTACATAAGCCTTTTCACGCGCTTTTTTTGATTCTTCCAGTAATGCATGCATATCAATTGTCATTAATGTTCACCTCTACATATTCAATTTCGCCTTGGCGTAATTGAATAAATCATAATTTCTCAGCACAACTGCTACTATTCCATGACCGAATAATTTTTGTAATATCAAAACCATTTCGGTATAAATATGAGTAATCCGATTATAGCACTGAATATCGCAAATACAAGTACTGCGCCTGCTGCAAGATCTTTAGCCTGCTTAGCAAGTGGATGGATGTTAGGTGAAGCTAAATCTACTACTCGTTCAATTGCAGTATTTATCATTTCAAGTACTAACATTAGTGCTATTAATAGCAACACAATATACCATTCTATACGTGATAAATCCGTAAAATAGCCAGCAATCAAAACTATTCCAGCACTTAGCAAGTGGGACTTGAAATTTTGCTCAGTACAGGCTGTCATGATACCTTTAAAGGCATACCCAAAAGAGCGTACGAATTTGCGAATATTCATTTATTCTCGTCCTAAGCCGAAAGATTGTAAAATCTCATCCTGCTTACCGAACATCACCTTTTCATCTTCTGGCTCCATATGATCATAGCCAAGTAGATGTAAGAAACCATGAACCGCTAAAAAGCCTAATTCCCGCTCAAATGTATGCCCATATTCCTCTGCTTGTTCTTTTGTACGATCCGTTGAAATAATAATATCTCCTAAGATACGAGGCATCCCTTCAAATGTTACTTCCATTTCTCCCTCACCTAATTCCTCTAGGGCAAACGAGATAACATCTGTCGGTTGATCCTTGTCACGATATTCTCGGTTTATTTCTTGAATCACTTCATTTGTAACAAACGTCACTGACACTTCTGTTTCCGGTTCAATATTCTCAAGTTTCGCTGCATGCTGTAAAAGCTTTTCAACAAGCTCCATATACTCAGCAGTCACTTCATTTGTTTCATCTGTAAAATCAATTGTTAAAATCATAGATCCTCCTACTTATCTGCCTTTGGATATTCAATTCGTGAGTGGAAAATTCCATTCAACGTTTCACAAAGTACTCGCTCTATACATTTTAACTCTTTTATTGAAATATCGCATTCATCAAATTGATTGTCTTGTACTCGATCATCAATAATTGCTCGCACCAACTTTTGAATTTTCTCTGCATTCGGTTCCTTCATCGATCGAACCGCTGCCTCAACGCTATCTGCAACGCTAATAACTGCCGCTTCTTTCGTTTGTGGTTTCGGACCTGGATATCTGTACATTGTATCATCAAAACATTTTCCTTCTTCCTTCGCTTTAAAGTAGAAGTATTTTAACAGACTAGATCCGTGATGCTGTAAGGCAATATCGATAATTTCCTGTGGCATCTTATAACGTTTTAGCATTTCAGCCCCATCAGTTGTATGCGCGATTATAATTTCCGCGCTTTTTTCTGGGGACAATGAATCATGTGGGTTAATACCAGACATTTGATTTTCGATGAAAAAGGCAGGACGTTTTGTTTTACCAATATCATGATAATAACATCCTACACGAGCTAGTAAGCCATCCGCTCCAATTTCCTCACATGCTGCCTCTGCTAAGTTCGCCACCATTACACTATGATGATATGTTCCCGGAGTCTCCATTAGTAATTTTTTCAGCAATGGATGATTTGGGTTCGATAATTCAATTAAACGCAACGACGACAATAAACTAAATGCTGATTCAAAGAATGGTAAAAGCCCCATTGTAAGAGCCCCTGAAAATAAAGCCGATATCATTGCAGCGATAAAGTAAAACACCAACTCTGACATGCCATAGGATGATTGTGTCATCAGTAAATAAAATGCGATAAACGACATATTTACTAGCCCTATGACACCTACAGCATGTAGAATATGCGAACGCTTTTCTACACTGCCCAAAAAGAATAAGCTCGCAAAGCCTCCAAAAATTATATACAATGTAATTTCCATCTGCATGACAGATGAATAACCCTCTTGAAAAATAACACCCGCAGATGCCCCTGTCATAACCGTAATAAGTACCGCAGCACGATCATCCGCTAATAGCCGTACAAGCATTGTTGCCAAAGCTGTTGGGAAAAGGAATGCTACAGTAACATCGAAGCCACCTGAGACTAGGCTTATAAATTTCATCAGCAGGATGGATAAACTATAAACAATTACTGTTACCAACAAGGCATTACGTTTCTTGTGCTCATCTATATCCCAACGTTCAAATAAAACAAACATGAACGTCATTTCCAGAAGGATTAAAATAATCAGCCCTGCAATCGGTTTCATCGATGCCTTATTACTCACCATACCAAGAAGCTCTAATTGACGAAACGCTTCATTATCAATAATTTGACCTTCCTGTACGATAATTTGACCTTGAAGAATTCGAGTTGGTTCAACCGATTCCTTCGCTTGTTCCTTTCGAATTTTCGTTTGTTCTTCGTTTATCGTCTCGTTTTCGATAATACTCGTACGTCCAATTAAAACTACCGTATTAAATATTTTATCTGGGTAGCCTCGTTGTCCACGAATTTTTACCTCAAAATCATTTTGAGACGCAAACACATTTTCTGATCGAATGGATTTTTGTAAATATTCCTGCACGAGTTTTGATAGTTGCGAACTTGTTCTTTTTAAATCTGCTTCACTTTGTACTAACAAACCTTCTAGCTGTGAATCAGTAAAGATAATTGGCATTTGATTTGAATCTATTGATTCAAACTTTTTGCGGAGCTGCGCCACTTGGTCGGCAATCGGAATAGGTTCTTTGCCACTCTCAACATCCGCCTTTACATCAAGAACATAATCAAATAAAGAGGTTACAATCGCAGCTCGCTGTTTAGCAACATCCGCAGAAAATTGATAGACTGGTTCAACCGCATTTGTTGCTTTTTCTCGTTCCTGTTGTGTTTTATAAGTATCTTCTATCGTTTTAGTAGAACGTACTGTTTCAGGCGCTAGTTGTAATGGTTTAAAATCATATGTAACACCTTTAACATTGCCATACATAAAAGCAAATTGTAGGGCTCCTGTTAAGATGAGAACGACAATTAAAAAGTAGCGGAAGCCAATAAGTTCTGTAAATTTTTTTAATTGTTTCTCCATCTGGCACCTCCTCTATCTACCTACTATCATACCAATTCAAAAAACATTTTTCCCGAAAAATGTATAAGAAAGCAAAAAAAACAGCTATACAATTTGTATAGCTGTCACAATTTTTTCCATTTTCCAAGTATTTTCACGTTTGTTAAATTTTATATCCGTCGCATTACTTTCTTTGTAGACTTTAAAATCTAGTTGCCCTGACGCTGCGTTTTCGGTGCAGACCTCTAAAAACCGTTGCACCTGCCGTTCCGTTTCACTTCACTTTCGGTGCATACTTTAGAATTGCGCTTTGCGCAATTCTAAAGTTGCTGTTCTTCGTAGGCTTTGATGATTTTTGCTACGATTGGGTGACGTACTACATCGCCTTGTTCTAAAATTTGGAAATGTATTGATTTTACATACTTTAGTGTACGTTCTGCTACGATTAACCCAGATTCCGTATTTTTCGGTAGATCAATTTGTGTTTTATCGCCTGTAATGACCATTTTTGAGCCGAAGCCTAGTCGCGTTAAAAACATCTTCATTTGCTGATGCGTCGTATTTTGAGCTTCATCTAAGATAACAAAGGCGTCGTCTAATGTACGGCCGCGCATATACGCTAAAGGTGCAATTTCAATTGTGCCTCGTTCAATAAGTCTTTGAGTTTGTTCTGTCCCGTAAATATCGTTTAAAGCGTCATAAAGAGGGCGTAAATAAGGATCTACCTTTTCCTTCAAATCCCCCGGAAGAAAGCCTAGAGACTCTCCTGCCTCAACTGCAGGGCGTGTTAAAATAATACGCTTAACGTGCCCGTTTTTTAGCGCCTGCGTTGCCATAACTACCGCTAAATACGTTTTCCCAGTACCAGCTGGACCGATACCAAAAACAACGTCTTTATGACGGATTGCTTGTATGTATTCTCGTTGACCGATTGTTTTTGCACGAATAGGCTTTCCTTTCGTCGTGCGTGCTATTTCTTCATCATAAAGTTCTGCAAAATATTCAATCGTTCCTTTTTGTGTCATTTCAATAGCTGTTGCAACATCACGCTGATCAATATTAATTCCTTTACGAATGACCTTTAAAAGAGCATGTAAAAGGAATGTCGCTTGTTCCTTTGCATCCTCTTCACCAGTAAGCTGAATTTGTTCACCACGTGTAATGATGTGGACGTGTAGAGCCTCTTCGATTAATTTCATATTTGCATCGGAAATTCCGAGTAGCATAACCGCTTCGTTTGGATTATCCACTTGTAATACAGTTAAATGTTCTGACATAATCATTCTCCTTGTGGGCCTTGTATTGGACTGGCTATGTTTTCATTGACTAAAAATAGAACTTTCCCTTCAACTGTACCATTCCCCCACTTTACCTGTAAAAGGTTTTCTTTTTTTATAACCGTTTTCGCAGGTAATGAACGTAGGACCTTTTCATGAAGCAATGGTAGGAGCAATGAATCTACTTTGGATTCATCAAGCTCTACTTGCATTTTTTTAGTGTACTGCTCCTCAACAACTGAAACATATGGATCGAGCCAATTAGGTAAATCTTTCTTTTGCACATAGTCAATTTTTTCTTTTTCTTGATGAATGCCTTTCACTAGTACACGCCACTGCTTCTGTTGTAGCGTTTCCATCGTTAGCTTTCTTGGAATTTTAAATGAACATTCGAGCCAATAATCAGCGTAGACCTCTCCCTTTGCCCCAACAAAGACTTGATCTTCACCACTTTCAATTACGCCACTTACGAGAACATCACCTTCATAAGCAGTATCGTTGACTGAAATTTTCCGTTCACCATTTTGAATATTAAAGTGAGTAATAACACCACTTTTTGTTGCCACTAAATGTGTCGCTAATTTTTCATTCGTTTGTTTTGTTTGTTTCGGGGACTCCTGAGGTCGTAAAATTACACGTCCACCATGCTTTTCAATATGCACCCATGAAAGATCTCGATGCCCTTCTAGTAACTTCTGACGAATGACCGCATCTGAGGGTAAGTCATTTTTAGAAATGGGTGTTTCTAATTGAAATGTATCTTCAAAGGTCTTTCCCAGACGTTCCTCTAACTCTGGTGTTGCCGCTTCAATATCAATACGCCAAATAATCTGTGCACATAGCAATGGAATTAATATCATCAACGCTAGACCAAGCAAAGTCCAAAGCTGCGCTCGAAAAACTTGAAGTTCATCAGCATAATAGACAGCCATTTTAAGTCGGTAACGCCTTCGTACACGGCGGATTTTCGGTAGATAGTGCATAGTCGTTTCAAAGGCCACCTCTTGCTCACGAAAGACAATACGCTTTAATGGCACATGTTGTGCATGCAACGCTTGAATAAAAGGATGAACATTTTCATGGCGCTTTATACGTATGATAATTGGCCGATTATTCCACATTATCGCTCACACCCATATCCTTTGTCATTTTCATATGAAGCTCCTGTAAATCCTCTACAGAAAGATGAAGCATTTCTTCTTTAAGAGCATTAATTTCCACTGATTTTCCACGCACAGTAATATGGTAATCTGCATAGATAAAAGAGCATGATGAAGCATCAGCATGTAGAAAATGATATGGCCCAATGATTTTTAATGTTTCATATTGTAATAATTCAAGTAGTGGCGTTAATTGAAATAGTTTTCTCATAAAAAAATGCCTCCTTCTTCGGCAATATATGCATCGAAAAAGGAGGACATGCTAGTTATTTTCTTTTTGCTTTTGGAGGACCTAAAATTTCTGCCATTACAACAGCCTGCATGAATGATTTTTTTGATCTTGGTAATTGAAAAGCCGATTGTGATTCAGCTACTCCCACAACTTTTTTCCCAGCTGCCAAACGACCGATACTTTCTCTATTCGTAGTACGACTCATTTTCTCAGTTGGGATTAACGGTGGAGCTGCATAGCTCGGAACTTCCTTATTCACTGTTTCTTCGACAATTTTTTTCGGCTCTTCAACTTTAGGCTGTTCATTTTTCCATTCACCTATAAATTCACGCGCAAAATCTTCAAAGCTCTGTGGTTTAGAAGTAGGACGTTGCGCTGGAGTCATCTCTGCTTTTGTTATAACAGGAGGCTCAACATGTGAACCCTTATTGAAAGGAGGCATTGGTTTTTGTTCTTTCTTTTTTGATTTACCGAAAATAGAGCTGACTATGGCAATTATCACGACTATAATTAATTGTTCCATTTATAAGTACCGCTCCTTTCAGTTTTTTTATTCGTTAGGTTCATTTGATTCTGTTTTATCTGAGCTTACTTTAGAAATGGAGTCTCTCATAGCTGTATCTGCTTGAATGTTGCGGTAGTTCATGTAGTCCATAATACCAAGATTACCTGAACGTAGAGCTTCTGCCATCGCCTGTGGTACTTCAGCTTCTGCTTCTACTACTTTTGCCTTCATCTCTTGTACGCGTGCAATCATTTCTTGCTCGTTCGCTACAGCCATTGCACGACGTTCTTCAGCTTTCGCTTGGGCAATGTTTTTATCAGCCTGCGCTTGTTCAATTTGTAATTCAGCACCAATGTTTTTGCCGATATCAACGTCGGCAATATCGATCGATAAGATTTCAAATGCTGTCCCAGAATCTAAGCCTTTTGCTAATACTGTTTGAGAAATCATATCAGGATTTTCAAGAACTGTCGTATGACTAGTGGCGCTACCAATTGTAGAAACGATCCCCTCACCTACACGGGCAATAACCGTTTCTTCACCAGCACCACCGACTAAACGTTCAATGTTTGCGCGCACTGTAATACGTGCCTTCGCTTTTACTTCAATCCCGTTCATAGCAACACCTGCAATAAATGGTGTTTCAATAACTTTCGGGTTAACAGACATTTGTACCGCTTCTAATACATCACGTCCAGCTAAATCAATTGCCGCACAACGTTCAAATGTTAACTCAATATTTGCACGATGTGCCGCGATTAACGCATTTACTACACGGTCAACATTACCACCTGCTAAATAGTGACTTTCAAGTTGATTGATCGTTACAGGTAAACCTGCTTTATGCGCTTTAATTAATGGATTTACGATTCGTGATGGGACTACACGACGTAAACGCATACCGATTAATGTGAAAATACTAACGCGGACACCTGCAGCAAGTGCAGAAATCCACAACGCCACTGGTACAAAGGTAAAGAATACCGCGACAACAATGAATAATAAGACTAGCCCTACAATTGGACCTATTAAAGCCAAATCAAATCCCATTTGTTATTCCTCCATCTCTTTTTCTGTTTGTCTCACAACAATACGTGAGCCCTCTACTTTAATAACTTCTACATGTTTCTCGGCATCAACATAGCCACCTTCCGATACTACGTCAATGCGTTCATTACCAAATAGCATTGTACCTGCTGGACGAAGTGGTGTAATCGTTGTACCCACTTTTCCAAGCAGCTCTGTGCGATTCACGTTAGATACATAGCCCTCTTCCGTCGTTGTCGCATCCATCAAGACTAGCTTGTTTAAAACATGCAATTTTTTACCGAAAAATTTCATCAGGATCACCATTCCTATTATCGCTACAACAAGCGCAATGAAAATCGCTATAATCATTTGCATCATGTTCGCACCTGCCAGTATTAGACTTAGTAATATTAGCACACCACCTAAAATACCAACAATACCCCCGGGGACAAAAAATTCCGCAATAACAAGCGCCAAGCCTACAATAAATAAAAGTAATGTTTCATAACCTGCCAAGCCTGCCACCATATGACCGAAGAAAAATAATCCAAGTGCTGACAATCCCATTATACCTGGAACACCAAAACCTGGCGAATATAGCTCAACTACAAGTCCCAAACTTGCAATCGACAATAAAATTGGAACTATAATCGGATTCGTAATAAAACGAGCAAGTTTTTCAGCAAACGTAGGTTCAACTGGAACGATGTCACTGCCTTTTAATTGCGTTTCTTCTAAAAGATCTTGGAAATTCGAAACCGTCCCATTAGAATAGCCAACCTTTTTTGCCTCCGAAGCAGATAAAGTTAATAATTTCCCTTTTTCTGCTCGAAATTCTGGTAAATCAACAGATGCATCAGCCATTGCTCGTGCATATTTTGGAATGCGGTTTTTCGATTCTGCAGCTGCCTCCATTTGAGCAACCCATGCACTGTGAGCCTTTAAGTCTGCTGCATTTCCTGCTGAGTCAATAACTGCAGCCGCCCCGATCGTTCCATTTGGCACCATATAGATTTCATCCGCATGTAAGGCTAAAAAGGCACCTGCAGAATGCGCATCTTTGTTAATATACGCGATCGTACGTATATCTGTTGCATCCATAAGCATAGCAATGTCACCTGCTGCATTCACGAAACCGCCAGGCGTATGAATGTCTAAAATAATCGCCTCTGCATAATTTTCTTCCGCCTCTTTAAAAGCTCGTTCTAAAAATGCGTGAAGTCCTCGTTCTACTTCATTATGAATAGGTATGTGGTAGACCTTACTACTTGCAAAAGCCGACGTTAATGGAAACGCTAACAAAAATATCATCCAAATAACTAATAAATAACTGAGGATTCTTCGTCTTCGCATCTTTTTCCCTCCCTTCTAACATGCTTCTCTCCTGTATATACGACTAACTATGCGAAAAGTTTCAGAAATCCTAATAATTTTATTATACAATGAATTTTTAATTTACGGGGCTTTAATAACCGTATATAGAATTAGTATATAACATAAAAGCCGAATGAATCTCAGGGATCACATTCGGCTTCTCCAATATGTACGTAAATTTGAGAGCTCTTAAAGTAAAATACCTGAAATTAATCGAAACACGATTAATTTCAGGTATATTTTTGTCTGCTCAGTGAATCATACAATTGCGTGTTATGAACGTAGGGATTTTTAATGGGAAATTAAATTACCACTTACGTTTACGTGCAGCTTCTGATTTCTTTTTACGTTTAACGCTAGGTTTTTCGTAGAACTCGCGCTTTCTAACTTCTTGAATTGTACCACTTTTTGATACAGTACGTTTGAAGCGGCGAAGAGCATCTTCAAGCGATTCGTTTTTGCGAACGACAGTTTTTGACATCTCTCTTTCCCTCCCTCCGAACACACGTCAATACACAAGTAGGCAAATAACCAACTGTTGTGTACTAAAGAATTATAACGTATTGTCTAAAAATGGTCAATAGAAAGTATACGAATTAATCTGATGAATTTTTGGTGTTATTACCTTAAGAATTTTCAACTTACTTTTGGACAACAATAAATATAAATATTTCTTCCTAATAATTCGGGGTTTACAAAAAATAGAATATGGGCGTAGAATAATCACATTCAATTAAATATCTGCCTAATCTCAATAATTTATGAGAACGGAGGACCCAATATTTGGGGTTAATCCTGCATTTGCAGAAGGGATGAGACACTCTTTCGCCATTCTACCCGTCAGCTAACTTCGTCGGCTTAAGCGAAGGAGGTCATATTAGACCACCATTATTAGTATGTTTATTTTTATGCTTTCATAAAATACTAAAACAGTTGGTCTTTTTATTATGTCTTATTTTTAGTGTCGAGTTAAAAATTTTTTCACAAGCATTAAGGAGAATATGATGAAAACAATTAAAAATAAATTAAATCCTCCAAAAATACTCGTACTCGGTTTTGCAGCTATTATCCTAATTGGAACATTTTTATTGACTCTCCCTATAGCAACAGAGAATGGTGAAGGGCTTACATTTTTAAACGCCTTATTTACTGCTACTTCTGCAACATGCGTAACAGGATTGGTTGTTGTAGATACCGGTGATACTTTTTCTGTATTTGGAGAATTAGTTATTTTATCACTTATCCAAATTGGTGGATTAGGCTTTATGACGTTTGCAACATTAGTATTTTTAATTTTAGGAAAAAAAATTTCTTTAAAAGAACGACTTTTATTAAAGGAGGCCTTCAATAATATATCAATTGCCGGTCTTGTTAAATTAGTTAAAAGGATACTGTTATTTACAGTACTAATTGAAATGATAGGTGGTTTAATTTTATCTATCCGTTTTTCATTTGACATGCCTGTAGGTCAAGCTATTTATTTTGGTTTATTTCATTCGATCTCGAATTTTAACAACGCTGGATTTGATATAATGGGGGGCTTTAAAGGATTAACAGAATATGTAGATGACCCGTTTATCGTATTAACTATTTGTACACTTATTACAATTGGTGGCTTAGGATTTATCGTCATCAATGAACTATATGAATATCGAAATACAAAACGCCTTTCCGTGCATACAAAAATTGTATTAACCACAACACTTATTTTAACAGTAGGCTCAACTATTTTAATATTCTTATTTGAATATGGAAATAGTAGTACCCTCGGACCATTATCTGAATGGGGCAAAGTCCTTGGTTCATTATACCAAGCTGTTACACCGAGGACTGCCGGGTCTAATACACTGTCTATCGGTGATTTAACACATTCAACACTATTTTTAACAATTCTACTAATGTTCATTGGAGCAGGTTCTGGTTCAACTGCTGGGGGAATAAAAATAACAACCTTCGCTGTTTTAGTTGCCACGATGTGGTCACAAATTCGAGGAAAAGAAGATGTTGTCCTCTATAGACGTAGAATAGTTAACGAAACAATTTTAAAAGCTTTAACTGTCACAATGTGTGGAATGATGATAGTTGTACTCGTCACAATTAGCTTAAGTATTACAGAACAAAGTCATAGTTTTATGATGTATTTATTTGAGGCAACCTCTGCTTTTGGTACAGTTGGACTTTCAATGGGCTTAACTACTGAGTTATCACCTGTTGGCCGACTAATTATCATACTTACAATGTTTGCAGGTAGATTAGGTCCATTAACTATTGCTTTTGCCATTACAAAACGACGGAAATCTGAGGCATTCCGTCATCCTAAAGGAAATATAATGATTGGGTAAACACGCAAAGGGAGTGCTGAATGATGACTATTAAACAATATGCTGTAATTGGTCTAGGTAGATTTGGAACAAGTGTAGCTCGCAAATTACAAGAAGCTGGGCAAGAAGTTTTAGGAATTGATATTAACGAAGAAAGAGTCGAAGATGCCGAACTATATGTAACACATGCAGTAGTCGCTGATACGACTGAAGAAAAGGCCCTTACCTCTATTGGAATAGGCAATTTTGATTGTGTCATTGTTGCAATCGGAAGTGAAATGCAATCGAGTATTTTAACCGTATCTTTATTAAAAGAACTCGGAATCAAAAAAGTGATTGCAAAAGCTCTTGGAAAAAGACACGGGCAAGTCTTAGAAAAAGTAGGAGCCGACTGGGTTATCTATCCCGAAAGAGATATGGGAGAGAGAGTTGCCAATCAGCTTCTCTCACCTAATATGCTAAATTATATTGAATTATCAAAAGAATACAGTATAGAAGAAATTATGATTCCTTCAAAAATGGCGAAACAAAATCTTCGAGATTTAGATCTTCGAGCGAAGTATAATGTAAGTGTAATTGCTATTGTTCGAGAAGGAAACATTATTATTTCCCCCTCTCCTGAGCAAATTATTGAAGAAGAAGACATATTAGTCATGATTGGTCATCGGAAGGATCTTGCTTCATTTTCAAATATTGAATAGCAATCAATTAGGCTGTTAAAAGAAGTTTTTTCTGAACAGCCTATTTTTATTTCTGGATACTTTTAAAAGATTTTCTGACTATCCCTATCGTCTTTTAAAATCTCTACAGCCTCTCTGAAACGTAGAGAATGGACGATTTCTCGTTCACGTAAAAATTTCAGGCTATCATTCAAATCAGTGTCATCAGATAAATCAATAATCCACTGATATGTCGCTCGTGCTTTTTCTTCAGCTGCAATATCCTCATACAAATCAGCAATCGGATCCCCTTTAGCCTGAATATAAGTTGCCGTAAACGGTGATCCAGCTGCATTCTGATAAAATAATGCCCTGTCATGATTTGCATAGTGTTCTCCAAGACCTGCCTCTTTTAGCATCTCTGGAGTAGCATCCTTCGTAAGTTTATAGACCATCGTGGCAATCATTTCTAAGTGAGAAAATTCCTCTGTTGCTATATCTGTTAACAAACCGACCACTTTATCAGGAATAGTATAGCGCTGATTCATATATCGAAGTGCTGCTGCTAATTCTCCATCTGCACCACCATACTGCTCAATTAAATACTTAGCTAGCATAGGGTTACATGTACTCACCCTTACTGGATACTGGAGCTTCTTTTCGTAATACCACAAAAAAATTCCTCCTAGTTACTCATAATCAATTATGCCGAGACATAATTGCTTCCAGAACGCTACAAAAAACATTCGCTGAAAGAAGTTAGACTTGCCATGGCCAAGGTGTATCTACCCAATTAAAAGGATAATTTGAATAACTTCTCCCAAAATTCATAAGTGGACCAAATTTTTGCTCAAATTCAACCTTAAGTCGCATACTTATTTCAGTGTTTTCGTTAAATTGCTGGATAGCATCATAATCGTGAGGATGAGTATCTAAATAAAGATTTAATTCCACTATTACAAAATCAATGGCTTGTATTTCTTCAAGTAGCTTATAAAATTCGGGTGGCATCTCTTTACTCATTCTTTATCCCTCCTTCTTGAGGATTTGGATAGGGGCTAAATAATTGAGGCCATAACGTGCCAGATCTGAGAGCTTCTCTAGAGGTTTGATATTGTGGTAGCCCAGGCGGTTGAAAACCCATATATAATTGAGGCGGTGTAGAAAAACTTTTAACTCTTATAGGTGGACATGGATCGTATCGGCTAATAAAAGGCTTCCAGTATTTATATTGCGAAAACATTGTATCCTCCCTTCTATAATCCATTACATCAGTGGAGTATATGAGGTAGATTAAATTATTATTCAGACTAGTGTTATGATCTGGAGGAAGTCCCATAACCGTTACTATTGAACTTGGTGGGAGACTTCTGCAGAAAGAAGTTAATGTCATGCTCAAACAAAATTTAGACGATCACTTGACAAGATCAATACGAACACAAAAAACAGCTCGCTTTTTGAAAAATGCGGCTGTTTTTGTACCTATTATGCATTTAGAATTTGACCAAAATCTTTATATAGTTACACCTAAAAAATATCCTATAGAAATAAAAATAATTACCCATGTTAAAGCTCCAAAACAAGCGAAAGCAAGATAAGTCCTAAACTTCATCTGGGTTATTCCAGACATGTAACTTGTTACATGTCTAATACCTGGTACATAATATCCTATAATAATTGTCCATGGTCCAAATCGATGAAACCATCGTTCAACTTTAGTAAACCGTTTATTATTGAGACCAATCCATTTTCCATATTTCAACACTATAGGTTTCCCTAATTTATTTCCAATTAAATAGCTAATAATCATACCAGTAGTTGAGCCAAGAAAGCTTAAAAGTATACTCAATAGAAAACTTAAATGCCCTTCATGGCACATATATCCCACAAACGTCATCAAGATCTCATCGGGAACGGGTAAGCCAATTATCCCTAAAGATAATAGTAAAAATATTGCAAGATATCCATATTGACTTATAAAACTGCTTATGAATTCCACGGATAGTTTCTCCTTTTTTAGTACAATTCGTTACCTTTATTCGTTACCATTATCATCAAACATCATATATTTCCCCATTTTCCGCTAAAGAATTAAACCCCTGGAATGATTATTAATAACGGAGAGGCAATTAAGATTAAATAATAGTAATAATGGATGAACGACCCAGCAATACACATTCAATCTTTCTATGTTATCGATGTTACTAGATTATGTAAGAATTTGTTCCGTATCTATACAATGTTCTTATAAAGAAAAAATTAATCAGTCCAATAAACAAATTAGGACTTTTTAGATAGCATAGATATTTATATTGATAAAACCATAAAATTATAAAATTTCTCCCTATCATTTTTTGCAATTACTCTTCATAATACATCATCTACTCTGAGTTAAAAAGAGGGGTATTGTGGATGAAACAATTACAATGAATCAATTGGATAAAATTTTTGATATAAATCATCACTAATTAAGGAGATTTATCAACTTGTTTTAATGTTGAGGGATTTCAAATTGCGGGGATTAAAGAGGTTACGACACACGCATTGTACAATACTAGAATCGTAAACATGCACATGGGGCTAGTCCATAACGAACAGCCCCATAACATTTACTATAAGTATTTTTTATTATTATTAATAATTAGAATCTGCAATTAATCCGTTCATAATAGCAACACCAGAGCTTGCTCCAATACGAGTGGCTCCAGCCTCAACCATCTTTTTCATATCCTCTAAGCTTCGTACACCGCCAGAAGCTTTTACACCTAAATCTGGGCCTACTGTTTTACGCATTAAGGCAATATCTTCTGCTGTCGCGCCTCCAGTAGAAAAACCTGTTGATGTTTTCACATAGTCAGTACCTGCTGCCACAGCTAGTTCACATGCTTTTACTTTTTCTTCCTCAGTTAGAAGGCAAGATTCAATAATTACTTTTACAAGTGCGCTGCCTTTTGCCGCTTCAACAACTGCTGCAATATCTGCTTGCACAAGGTCATAGTTTTTATCCTTTAATGCACCGATATTGATAACCATATCTACCTCTTTTGCACCGTTAGCAATCGCATCTTTCGCTTCGAACGCTTTAACAGCTGGCGTGTTAGCACCTAAAGGGAAGCCAATTACAGTACAAACTAAAACGTCTGAGCCTTGTAAAAGCTCGCTGCTATATTTCACCCAAGTTGGATTTACACAAACAGAAGCAAAGTTAAATTGTTTTGCCTCTGCACATAGTTTTTCGATTTGCTCTTTTGTTGCTTCAGCTTTTAATAACGTGTGATCAATCATACGCGCGAAATTTTGTTCCATTTTTATTAAACTCTCCTCTATCAACAAGTTGTACGTACCTCTCTGAATCATAACATTTTTTAACGTTGCCGTCTAATTTCTTACTGAAGTTAGATGACTTCTAATTATTTTTAAAAAGCATTAAACTTGTGTAATTAAAGATTTTGGAAAGCCAACGATAGATGCTCCTCAATTGCGAAAGCGGCATACCAAATAGAGATTGTAACGATAGTATTAAAGCTGAAATTGTCACAAGACTTGTCATGCCCATTTCTTTTAACCCTTCAGAGGTCACAAGAAAAGCAATAATTCCACCAGTTAGTGGACCTGTTCCCGCAACAGCGCTTTCATAATCAAAAATCATAGGAATCAAAAGAAGAATTAAACTTGCACCAACAATAATGCCCATCAAAGAAATGACCACTGCCCTCCATTGACTACGAATAGTATTAAGTGGAATTAGTGTACCCATACGAATGATTATCGGAGCTGTTCCTAGTACAACACCAACTTCAATAATATTCTTCTGCTAAGTCTAATATTTGTGCGATAGAAGGCTTTAGTCCAACTCATCCAATTTTGTACATGCTGTTTACCAACTTCCTTTAAGCTGAGATAAATTCAGTTCATTTAAATAAACATTTAGTGTAAGCTAATTACACTTTTATACTATTTTAGCATGTTATTTGTAGGAAAAATACGTGATATCTTTAATTGAACATATAGTAAAACACCGTCCAAAATTGAACGGTGTTTTTATTCATAGTTACCCTATATTATTTTACAGTTTCTAATACACGAACAAATTGTCCTTTAGAATGTGGATATCCAGCTTGAGTAATTTTCACCTTCACAAGTTGACCGATTAGGCTTTCAGGACCTTCAAAGACTACTTTTAAGTAATTATCTGTATAACCAGTTAAAAGTCCTGCCTCATCGCTTCCATCATGCACGAATTCTTCAGGAATTACCTCTAGTACTTGATCTTCAAAGCGAGAAGCATATTCCTTTGCTAATTGGTCATTTAATGCGATTAATCGATGAACACGTTCGTTTTTAATGTCCTCGTCAATTTGGTCCTCCATGCGCGCTGCTGGTGTACCTGTACGTGGAGAGAACGGGAATACGTGTAATTCCGAAAACTTATGATCACGTATAAAGTTATATGTTTCCATGAATTCTTCCTCAGTTTCTCCTGGGAAACCTACGATTACGTCAGAAGTGACAGCCAAGTCTGGTAAAGCTTCATGTAGTTTAGTTAAGCGTTCACCGAAGAACTCCATTGTATACTTACGACGCATACGTTTTAAAACTGTATCAGAGCCAGATTGGATTGGAATGTGTAAGTGATTAACAACGATTTTTGATTCACGTAAAACTTCAATCACTTCATCTGTTAATTGACTTGCCTCAATCGAAGAAATACGAAGACGTTTTAAGCCTTTCACATTTGCCTCTAAATCACGTAGTAGCTGAGCTAAATTGTAATCTTTTAAGTCTTGTCCATAACCACCTGTATGAATACCAGTTAGAACAATTTCAAGATACCCCGCGTCCACTAGTTGTTTGGCTTGGTTCAATACTTCTTGAGGATCTCGAGAGCGCATCAACCCACGTGCCCACGGAATAATACAAAACGTACAGAAGTTATTACAGCCTTCTTGTATTTTTAAAGATGCGCGTGTACGGTCTGTAAATGCAGGCACATCTAATTCCTCATAAACACGATTTTTCATAATGTTGCGTACAGCATTAATTGGTTGGCGTTCAGTAAGATATTGGTCTATGTAGCCAAGTAATTTTGTACGATCCTGTGTTCCTACAACAATATCAACACCAGGAATCGCCATAATTTCAGCTGGAGATGTTTGAGCATAACATCCTGTAACACAAATGACAGCGTCTGGGTTTTGACGAATAGCTCGACGGATAACTTGACGTGATTTTTTATCCCCTGTATTTGTTACTGTACATGTATTAATGACATAAACGTCTGCTTGACGATCAAACTCCGTACGTTCATAGCCTTCTTCTTTAAATAGCTGCCAAATCGCTTCTGTTTCATAATGATTCACTTTACAACCTAGAGTATGGAAACTCACGATTTTCGGTCGCTCGTTACTCATAATATATATCATCCTTTCAAGAGTACACTACAATAAATTAAATTATCAACGTGTCTTATAATAGCACAAATAAATATGATGAGCCTAGCTTTTTGGCTAAGCTTAAATTTTTGAATAAAAAACCCCCGTTTAAAGTTAGATTGATGTCTAACTTTTACGGGGCAGTTCAGTATTGAGTACCTGCTTGTTAATAGGCTGTTCCACTATAACCAAAAACAGCTATTTTATCCTTCTTGCCCATTTATTTTAATTAAGGCACCTGCTATTCCCCACATCATTTTACAACCCTCTAGCTCCTCCCAATACACCTCTGTAAGAAATCAATCCCTTTGGTTATTAAATTGCAAAAAGGCAGTTGAAAATTAGATTCACCCTAACCTTCAACTGCCTACTCAAATATTGGATTTTATCAGTGCAGTATATATTCCATGGTTGTTTTTCCAAATACATTTTTTATAGAGAACTACCTTTACTTGTTCTGCTCCTCTAAAAACTAGAGTTTAGCAAGGAGGAGTAAGGCCGAAAAGATTAGGAGTGATTACATTAGTGCCAGCTCCAAGGCGGACTTGTTGAACTTGCAGTACTTTTACAGTAAGCTCCAGCACAATTTTTTCACGCAATGTGCTGAAAGTACCTTCTGGTGCTGCCATAATTGGTGAGAAATCAAGTTCAAAGAAGTTTGCAGCTACTAACTCGCCAAATGGCTGCTCATTGTATTTAACTAGATTTTGGAAGAAAGCCTTATCCAATCGAGCATCCATTTGCGTTTTTTCATTAAGGAAGTTCGCTTCGGCAAACTCGGAAATTCCTAAGATCGGAGTAGTGCCTCCAGGTGTTTGTGGGAAAGTAAGGTCTGTAAAACCAGAAAATGGAACATCGGCAATTCTATCACGAAGTGCCCCATTACATGCAGATGAAGCATATTCTATATTTTTGCGAATATGTCCTGCTACAAATAATTTAGCTCTTGTTACCGCAAAAAAGTCAGTGTTGTCAATACGTGCAAAAGCAACCGGTACTAATTTAACTTGATTTAAGAATACATTTTTTTTCACTCTTTTGATTTCAGTTGCTGCAGGAGTGAGCGTAATATCCGACTCCACAACGATTTGAACTGTTGGTTCTGAAAGTACCACTGGAACTTTAATAGTTGGAGCTGTAATCGGTGTAGCGACTACTGAAGTAGTAGCACTAGTTAATGGCATTTGTTCAGTTGATGCCACTGGGCAAGGCTCTGCTTTACAAACTTGATTAACTTGACTATCTAATTGATCACTCAAAATGTTCCCTCTTTTCATTTTTTTTATGAGAGTACTCATATCGCTAGAATATGTAGGTATTTAATCCATACATGGACATATACACTAGTTTTTTTAAAAAGAGTTTTTTGAGCAGAGATAAAAGTTCAAGCATCTTTTAGATCCTTGGCACTCGAATTTTCTGTGCTTGTAGCATATGGATGATTATTTCTAATACTATGTTTTGACACATTTGATTTGAATGAATTAATGACTCATTTTGTGCAGGTACTGCATTCCCAATGGGAGATGCTGTATATTCAATACTCTGATGAATATAACCTTCAATAAACAAATTCCCCCTCAATGCTGAACATGTCCCATTACCTAATGATTGAGAAAACTGATTAGGAACGAATCTACAATTGGTTAATACTACCTCATTCGAGATATCTTTAACTCCCACAATCCCTTTTTCAAATACGATATTCTCTTCAAGGCATATTTCTATTTTATATTCCCCTACTACAACTGGAGCTCTTATGTGCATAAAGTCATCGGAACTGTAAGAGTGATAATTGGTTTCTCCTTTTTTAATTGATTGTGTGTTATGTAAGGGAACTACAACTGATTTAGACGGATTACTCTTCTGATTATTTTTATCATCAGTATCCGTTTTCATTAAAAATATAATTTGATTAATTTTTGAGTGAACCAACCGACAATCAGGTTGTACAGGATAATCCGTTGTAGTACTAAATAGTTTGGTTTCAAATTGCGGAGTAAGATGATTGTCTGGATCAAGAAAATCAAATGTATTTTTAACAACCTCACCACAGATAGGAGCATGAAGAAAATTATCAATTTCTACGTGAGTAGAGAATGGGCTTTTTTTGGTTTTAGAATATACTTTCCCTTGTACTGACTCAGGAAATGCATTAACACGATCTGTAAAATTGTTATTCTCCATCTCTTCTGTATCAATAAGACCTATTATTTTCTTGCCAACATCGGATTCAGAAGGACTGCAAATTTCACATTTAGAGTCTAGTTGTGCTGCAAAATCCTGTTCTACTACAGTCTTGATTTCTTCCGCATTGTCTGAATCAAGGGGATCATTCATTTCATCCCCTACATTAGTTTCAGAAGGAATGAGTAGTTCACAATCGGAATCTAGACAAGCTACAAAATTCTGTTCTTCCACAGGCTTGGTTTCATCTGTATCTTCTGAATCAAGAGGATCATTCATTTCATCCCCTACATTAGTTTCAAAAGGAATAAGTAGTTCACGATCGGAATCTAGATGGGCTAC